>NZ_JAWJZB010000010.1:0-112025 GCF_032970865.1 Veillonella absiana
TAATGAACGGTATCACCAAAGCTTGGATTATAAAAAGCCAGCAGAAGTATATTTTTATAACTAGCCTTTGACCAAACTTAAATGTTAGCAAAAAATGGTCTTGACAATGGGGTCCACTTTAAACGCAGACTTTCTCTTGGTAATCCTAAACCAATTTCTATCTCAGGGCACAGTGGAATAAATTCAATTTGATCTTTCATTTTATCTAATAGATCGAATTGTACAATAGCACCATTATATCTGCAATTCTCAAAACCTAAACACTTACTTATTAAGATTTTTGGTTCCACTTCATTTCCTCCAAATATTTATATATTAAACATTTCTAACGCTTTTTGTCTTTGCGTTTTATGATCTACGATAGGGCTTACATACAATTTTTTTATATCAATACCGTAGTTTTCTTCTAGCTGTTTCTTAAATTTAAAGGGTTCATGTATATATTGTGTTGGAATATCTTCCAATTCCTTTACATACCTTTTTATAAACTTACCTTCAGGATCGTACTTCTTACTTTGAGTGATTGGGTTAAAAATCCTAAAGTAAGGGACTGCATCAGTTCCTACAGATGCAGCCCATTGCCACCCGCCAATGTTAGAGGCAATATCATAGTCTATGAGCATTTCAGAAAAATATTTTTCGCCTAGCCTCCAGTCAATCAGTAAGTCTTTAATTAAAAAAGAAGCGGTGATCATTCTAAGACGATTGTGCATCCAACCTTCTTCACTAAGTTGGCGCATTGCTGCGTCTATTATAGGGAATCCAGTTAGTCCAGATTTCCATTTTATAAAATTTCCCTCATCATATTCCCAATTAATACATCTATATTTTTCAATTATCTCTTCATTGTGCTGATTTGGATGAAAATAGTATATCATATTATAGAAGTCTCTCCAGGCTAGCTCTTTAATAAATATTTCTTTTCCCAGAGAAGAAGGCATCATTGTTGCAGCATTGAATACTTCTCTGACAGACAACTGACCTGTTGTTAAATAATGCGATAAATGACTTGTTCCATCAAGAAACGGATATTCTCTATTTTCGTTGTAACTACAAAGTTTAGCGTTCATAAAATCAGCAAGGCATTCTCTAGCATTCTCTTCTCCTATAAACATAGAAAAGTCATTATTCAAAAGATTTCTTAATTCAATAAACTTTTCTTTACCAATAGGGTCTTTTTTACTGAAATCGCTTAATATAATCTCAGATAGTTTAGCATAATCAATATTCTGTTCTTCAGGTTTTTTGCTACCCATCCATTTATTATAATAATGTGTAAAAACTTTATAATGAGAATTGTCCTCTTTCAATACTTTGTTTGCTGAGTGTAAATGATGGTCATAAAATGAGAAAACTTCAACGTTTTTTCTTTTTAGGAATCTATTCAACTTTTGTTCTTGAGATTTCCCATATCCGCATTCAATAATATTATAATATATTTTGTCTATGTTACTAAATTCATTGAGAAGTGTATCAAAACAAGTTAAAATTTCTCCATATAAAAAATAAATATCCAGACCTTTTTTTAAACAACTTTCATAATAGCTATTCAACGAAGAAAAAAAATAAGCATAACTTGTCGTTTCAATCTTTATTAGCTCAGGATCTAAATGATATATAAATATAAGATTTTCATTATCTTTTATGTCATTGATAGCACTAATAAGCGCGGTATTATCATGAAATCTAAAATCATTTCTTATCCATAAAACAGAATTTCCCACGTTGCCCTCCTATGCCTATTCGTTTAGGCTTGTATTTTATTATCTTATAAAATATGTTAATAGAAAAACTAAGTTTAAGTGGTAGGAATAATTTTGTAATTGTTTTTATAAAATCTAAAAATTGATATCATTATAAGTAAAATCATCCCTACTATAGATGCTTTTTCTAATATAGGATACGAGCCCGAAAAGCCTTGGCTTGATTTAAGAAAATTATAGACTGTAACGCTCTGGATTATCTTCCTTACAAGCTTATCATCATATTCTAAGGTGCGGAATTTGTTCTTGCGGATAAATTCAATCAGCTCATTGATTCTCTCGTTCTCGCCACTGAGGGAGGCATCTTCTACTAAAAGGAGCTGTCGCTTGTCTCTCAGCTCATCAATCTCATCTGCTAGATGTTCATAATCTTGACCCTTATTAGCCAGCTTGATGAGTTCTTTTTGCTTTTCCTCCAGTAAGTTGTTAATCTCTGAAATTTGGTATTCTGTCGTTTCACCAATCACAGCATGAATGTTCTCTTCCAGGGTCTTTATCATGTTGTTGCCACCTGCAAGCAGTTTATTAATTGCGGTCATTACAGCACCATAGAGTTCATCTTCTTTTACGGTTCGGTTCTTACAGACCTCAGGACCTTGCTCGATTCTAGTCACACATCGCCAGACAAATTCTTTTCTGCCATGAATATTCCAATAGGTTTTCCTATAAATATCGCCACAATCTCCACAGAAGGTAATGGCACTTAAAGCGTACTTACTACTATAAATTCGTTTGTTCTTGACTTCTCCTGTGTAGATATTGCTTCTTCGATGAATCTCTTCCTGCACCTGCAAAAATAACTCTTTAGGAATAATCGCCTCATGGCTATTTTCTACATAATACTGGGGAAGATGACCTTCATTCTTCACTCGTTTCTTGGTTAGAAAATCTAAAGTAACGGTCTTTTGTAAGAGGGCATCTCCAATGTATTTTTCGTTTTGAAGGATCTTCTTAACGGTTTCTGGTCGCCATCTTGGTTTTCCTGCTGCTGTTAAAATACCATCCTTCTCAAGACCTCGACCAATACCCACTAGACTCTGACCTTCAAGGTACTCTCGGTAGATGCGTTTGATAATCTCAGCTTCTTCGGAGACAACAATTAAATTCCCATCTTCATCTTTCGTGTAGCCCATAAATCGTTTATGGTTGACCTGCACCTTTCCTTGTTGGTATCGGTACTGTAGACCAAGCTTAACGTTTTGTGAAAGGCTCTGGCTTTCCTGCTGTGCTAGAGATGCCATAATGGTAAGTAGCACCTCACCTTTAGCATCCATAGTGTTGATGTTTTCTTTTTCAAAATAGACGGATATGTTCTTATCCTTGAGCTGTCTAATGTATTGAAGGCAGTCTAGGGTGTTACGTGCAAATCGGCTGATGGATTTTGTAATAACCATGTCGATATTACCGTCCATACACGCTGCAATCATACGATTAAATTCGTCACGTTTTTTAGTGTTTGTACCGGAGATACCATCATCTGCAAAGATGCCAGCAAATTCCCATTCATTATTTTTCCTAAAATTGCAAGTTCAAATTGAACACCTTTAACCAAATAATTTAAGCTGCATAGACGGTATCTAAATAAGCTTCAAATAAATCATCAGGCGTATCATACCCAAGGGACTTTCATTGTGATCCATAATATATTTTGAGACTACGTAAAGCAGCTTTTACGGATGCTACATCTTTACGTCGAATCTTAATAGCAATGAATTTATGCGTTACTTTCTCTACTAAAGTTAGTACCACCGCCTCTTTACCTTTACGCTTACCAACGATAGTATCTATTTCCCAATGACCAATCTCAAGATGTAGCTTAACGATATCTGGTCGTTCATCAATACTTCGGCCAAAGATGCGTACGTTCTTTGCTTGTTTAGGCTTTGATTTTTTACGACTAAGCAGTTCTGGTACATCGAATAGGGATAATGGTAGGCGTGATTGATTAAGGGCGTTATACAGCGTTTTAGCACATACAAGTTCCTCTTCAGTAAACAGATTATGCTTCTTAGCATAGCCAGCACATACGTCTAATGACCAGTTAGCTTTTTTAACTTGCTCTGCAACCCAAATAGCAAATGGCCTTTCAGACGTAATGCGCTGTTTACGACCAGAACGTTTTCTGTTTTCATAGTAAACGGCTTGACCTCGACTAGGTACATACTCTGTTGGTCTGCCTCGATGTGTCGTCTTAGTTGCAGTGCCACGTTTTAATTCGTAGCCCACAGTACTAGGTGAGCAATTAAGTGCTTTTGCAATCTGGCGATAAGAGTAACCTTGCTTATGGAGCGCTTTGATTTCGCATCGATCTTCAAATCTTAAGTGTTGTCCTCTTTCGCGAGGTAGGGTATTAATGGTATTATTTAGGTAGTCCATAGTGATTGCCTCCGGTTAATTTTGTGTCGTAACTTAATTTTACCATTGATGCAATCCTATGGATCTTTTTATTTAGTTTTAGTGTTCAATTTCATTCTACAATTTACGATTCATATTTATGCGTATGCTTGGTGAAATGACAGTGCACGAACCAGTAGGTGGGGGTTATGTATATTATGCTGATAAATATCTCGGTGGTTTTGCGGCGTATTTATTGGGTTGGAATTATTGGATTATATATCTACTCCTCAGTATGGCCGAGGTAGCAGCCTGTACAGTGTACCTTGCATTTTGCTTTTCCGACATTCCGACGTGGGCTACGTCATTATTCTGTATTATATTAATTGCTGGTATTAATTCTATGCACGTGCGATTTTATGGTGAAACCGAATTTGTATCATCCCTCATTAAAGTATCTGCCATTATTTTGATAATCGTATTTGGTTTGTACATTGCTTTCGCCGAAATGGGACCATTTCCACAAAATTTCCATAATTTATGGAATTACGGCGGATTCATGCCGAATGGAATTTGGGGATTGTTACAATCCATTGTGATCGTTATTTTTGCATTTGCCGGTATCGAGCTCGTAGCCATTGCCTCTGGGGAGGCGGAGAATCCTGAAAAGAATATTCCTATGTCCATCAATCAAATTGTTATCCGTATTATGCTGTTTTACATCGGTACTATGGTAGTGCTCATGACACTATCTCCATGGAATGAGGTAGGCCTCAACGCGAGTCCATTTGTTCAAATATTTGAATCCATTGGTATTCCTGCGGTGGCACATATTCTGAATTTCGTTGTACTCATTTCTGCATTGTCTGTATATAATAGCGTTATGTATAGTAATCCTCGATTTCTATACGACTTGGCGAAGGCAAAGAATGCACCTAAAATGTTCCTAAGGCTATCTAAACACGGCGTACCAGTGGTAGGTACACTGTTTACAGCGGGGTTAACATTGTTCATTGTATTCCTATCTCTTATTTATCCTTCTGCAGGTGAGATATTTATGTTATTATTATCTTACTTCGTGGCTGGCATATTAATGTGTTGGGCGACCATTATTTTGACGCATTTAAAATTCCGTCAGAAAATGGAACGCGAGGGACGTATGGCAGAGGTGAAATTTAAATCTATTGGCTATCCAATTGTGAACTATATCTCTCTTGCATGTTTGTTTGGTGTGGCTGTTATTATGTGGTTTACTGAAAGTATGCATAATGTGCCATATGCAATTCCAGTTTGGTTTGCTATTCTCTATGGAACGTACAAACTAAATCCGAACAATAAAGATAGAAAACAATTACATGAAGAAGTATAATAGATAAGAGATATTATATAATTTAGCTGCTGTATATGACAGTTAAGTTATATGATAGAAATATATGAAATTATATGGCATTAGATGGTAGATTATTACGAGGAGTGTACAGTATGGCTAAACGCAGTGATTATATTAGTTGGGATGAATATTTTATGGGCGTTGCTATTCTTGCGGCACAACGGTCTAAAGATCCTAATACACAAGTAGGAGCCTGTATCGTGAGCAGTGATAATAAAATTCTATCCATCGGCTATAATGGTATGCCTCTAAATTGCAGTGATGATGCATTTAGTTGGGAGCGGAATACAACGGAGGATAATAAATATTTCTATACAGTGCATAGTGAGCTCAATGCAATTTTGAATTATCGTGGCGGCTCCCTTGAGGGCAGTAAAATCTATGTAACGTTGTTCCCCTGTAATGAATGTGCCAAGGCTATCATTCAAAGTGGTATCAAGGCCGTAATTTATCGCGATGATTTGTATAAAGATACCAAAGAGGTAAAAGCATCTAAACGCATGCTTATGACCGCTGGGGTAGCCATTGTACAATATCAACCAACGGGAAGAAAGTTAGAAATTGAATTATAACTTAAGTGATATTCAATAAATTTGATATGAAACGGAAAAGTAATTTCCTGCTAAAAATGCATATAAGTTGAAATAAAAAGACGTTACTCACATCAGCTAGTTGAGGTGAGTAACGTCTTTTATGTTCATATAGACTAACAAAATTAGGTTAGCATTGGGCAGTAGAGATGTCTGTAAGAAATTTGTCAGATAATTATAATTCATAATTAAAAACAATAAATGAATAAAATATGAGGAAAATGTTGCATAATATATTGAGATTTGATAACATTAAGTAGAAGTTAAATGTGAATGAGTTAGGTGTACTTTTAAAAATATGTGATTTTCGTTCATCATATAATGATGGGATAACATGAAGGATGGTGTGATCTTTCTTGTTATCTTGTGGTTTCAAAATAAAGATCCTTGAGGATTACATATGTAAAGGTTATACCTGTGGGGAAGTGAGGTATGGGATATAAAAATTTAATAGAAGTATGGTTTTAAAATTGTTAGGCAATGACAACTGATGTAGGATATGGAGTTTATTCTACATCAGTTGTTTTCGTAAGCATTTTATGAATGATGTATAAAGTGTACTGCTATAAATTTCAGGTAACACACTTGTTTAAAGGAGTATACTAAAAACAAGGAGTGATTTATATGGTTAAAGTATATGAACCTGAATTCAAGAAACAAATAGCTCAACTACATTTACAAGGTGAATCCATATCATCCATATCTAAGCAATACGGTGTAAGTAAAGCCTCGATTAATGCTTGGACTAAGAAATATCGTGAAGAATGCTCTGACAAAAATAGTAATGCTGAGTATAGCTTAAACAAGGAAATTGCTCTATTAAAACATCAACTGGCAGAAAAAGAAAAGGAAATTTTGTTCTTAAAAAAAGCGGCAGCATTCTTCTCGAAGGAAATCATGTAAAGAAGTTGAATTTCATAGTTGAGGATGGATCAGTTTTTGGAGTACGGTGAAAACGTTGCCATGTGGGGAGAGATTGTTATTATCGCTATATTCATGGAATATTAACACCAAGTCAAGAAAAACGGCAATTAGTACAGGCTAAAATAACTTAACTATATTTAGAACACAAAGGTGTCATAGGATATAGGAGGATGTATCGACTATTGGTGCAACAAGGCATAATAAAATTGAACGAATATTTTCAGCATCAAAACCTAATGAAAAATGGTGTATTGATTTTACCTACTTACCTACAATCCAAGGTATAAAGCAATATAATTGTACAATTATAGATTTATATAATCGTTGCGTAGTAGCCAGTATTACTTCGGATGCTTTAACTACACAGTTAGCGATTGATACGGTTAAAATGGCTTTATGCTTTGCTAAAAAGAAACCAAAATCATTAATTCTTCATAGTGATAGAGGCGTCCAATTTACCTCGAAAAAATTTGTAGAATTCTGTGAGCAAGAAAAAATCATACAAAGTATGAGTGCTGCAGGTTGTCCTTATGATAATGCCCCAATGGAACGATATTTTAATACATTAAAGACTGAATTGATTAATACTAATCAGTATTTTAGTACTGAACATTTACAAGCAGATATTTCTAAGTTTGCGCATTTATGGTATAACCATAATAGGCCTCATAGCTATAATGGCTATAAGACGCCTTTTGAAAAGAGGTTTGAAATAGACAATAATGTTACCTAGAATCTATAGCAGAACAGTTACAAAATCGTAAAGATCAACAACTTTATCATTCCTATAGTTATGAGTTCGATGAAAATATTATTGGACGTGTTCATTTTTATGAAAGGTCGCATAACTGGAATGGTGAAAATCGTCAAACTAAATATTATAACTACGATGTAATTCCTTACGATAAGAAAAACAAAACCTTCAATAATAGTTATGGGTATAATGTTCTTCGTGGTATGGCTGACAAGATGCGACAGTCCATGTACGAAGCAGAGCAATCTGATTTACAAAATGAAGCATTTGAATCAGACGCATATAATCGTTTGACTACGATTATGGAAGAAACACAAAAGCAAGTGAAGAATGACGAACTTCGTTATTACATTAATCAAGTTGTTTGGTTCTCAACAAAACAAACATTGAAAGATAAAATGCATAACGAACCAGATTTTACTAAAAAAATCCAAAAATGAAAAAGCCTGAAAAAGTATAAGAGAAATGCACTAGTTGATAATTTCGACTAGTGCATTTCAATCTATGTGCGATATATAGGGAGTACAAAAAGGGATCTTCCTCATTTTATAATTCACTTATTGTTATCAAAAAAGCCCTCGAGAGAGGGCTTTTAATGCTTATAATGTTAAATATTATAATGCAGCTTTGATAGCTTCGATAGTAGCATCAAAATTTACTGCATGAGTAACTTCTGGTACGTATTCAACATAAGTTACTTTGTCGTTTTTATCGATAACAACAACACCACGAGTTAATAGGCGAAGTTCTTCAATTAAGAAGCCGTAGTTTTCACCGAAGGAAGCGTCTTTGTGGTCAGATAATGTTACAACATTTTCAACACCAGCAGCACCGCACCAACGTTTTTGAGCAAATGGAAGGTCCATAGATACAGTCAATACTACAACGTCATCAGACAATTTAGTAGCATCTTGGTTGAACCAACGAGTTTGAGCGTCACATACGCCTGTATCAAGAGAAGGTACAACGCTGATAACTTTTACTTTACCTGCGAAATCTTTTAAAGTTTTAGGTGCTAAACCATTGTCCAATAAAGTGAAGTCAGGAGCTGCTTGACCTACTTTTACTTCAGGGCCTACTAAAGTGACAGGACCACCTGCAAATGTTACTACACCAGTACGTTTTTCCATGTTTTTGTTCCTCCTAAGAGATTTAGTATTCAATAGTAATTGATACATACTGTATCGTTAAATTTAGTATAGCACTGCTATGTTAATATGTAAACTAATATTTTCGATATAGTCGTTGGATAAATAATTCCATTAATGTTACTATAATAAGTGAAAATTAATATATACAAGTTACTATACATTATATGATTTTGTAAAATAATGGAATCATATAAATAGTTATAATAAAATGTGTTACTAGCCGGCTGATTGTAGCCGATAAGGAGTTTTTGTGAAGATTATTCAAATGATGTATCGATTTATGAAGGGGGAAGAATGGTCTTATGTATTAGGCCTTCTATTGCTTATCATAATTAATCTGCTTTTTTTGTGGGTTCCAAAATTAATTGGCCATGCTATTGATACATTAGGTAATGGAAAAGTAGGTCTTTTGGGCTATATAGGATATTTCTTTGGACTTATGATTATTATTACAATCTTGAAGTTCTGGTCTCGTCGTAAATTGCTAGGATCCATTCGTAAAATGGAATTTGGTTTTAGACGAGCTCTATGTAGTAAGGCTTTACAAATTAAGACAACCTATTATGAAAAAAATGGGCCAGGTAAAGTAATGGCTTTAATGACAAATGATGTTACATCATTACGTGTAGCCTTAGGATTAGGTATGATGATTGTAGTTGATGTAATATTCTTTACCATTATTGGATCTGTAGTGTTGATTAATGAGATGGATACCCTGTTGGCGGCGAAAATTATGACACCCATGGTGCTTATTTTGTCCATTGTATTTGGATTAGGTCAAATTATGCGTCGTAAGCAACGTGAAGCACAAACGACATATAGTGATTTAACGGAATTCGTACAGGAATTGTTCCAAGGGGTGTCTATTATTCGTGCTTTCAACAAGGAAGTATCCGTAGAATCTAGATTTGGCCTTATTAACGAAGAAAACTATAATAAAAATATGACTGTAGCTCAATATGACTCATTCCTTAGCCCTCTTACAATGACGGCACCATTAATTTGTATGTCTATTGGTATGTATATTTGTGGTCAATTGGTGACTAAAGATATGATGACTGTTGGTCAATTTGTAAGTATTAATTCCTATATTATGATGATTGTAGCCCCGCTGATGGCTCTAGGTGCATTGGCGTCTATTACACAAAAGGGCCTCGCTTCAGCAGATAGAATTCGTGAATTTATGGAGTTGCCCGAGGAATCGGAAACAACTGAAACTGAATTAATACCATTGGCACCTATTGAGTTACAGCATTTACATTTTACCTATGAAGGCTCTAAGTCGCCTGCATTGGTGGATGTATCTACAACAATACAGCCTGGGGAATTTGTGGGCATCGTTGGGAAACCTGGATCTGGAAAATCCACTATCTTTAAATTGCTATTGCAGTTACAACCTGCTGAAAGAGATAGCTTGTTTATTGCTGGTCATGATGTAATGGATCTTGATTTAGGACAACTGCGTCGTAGTATTGCCTATGTGCCATCCAATTCATATTTACTGAGCTCTAGTATTGCAGACAATATCACTTTCGGTAGTGATACATTACCTCACGTTTCTGTTCGGGAAGCTGCAACAAGGGCGGATTTATATAGAGATTTAGGGGCACAGCTAGACGATCCTTTGAAAATTCTAAAGGAAGATGGTAAGGATTTATCAGGAGGACAAAAACAGCGTATTAATATTGCCCGAGGATTTTATAAAAATGCGTCTTATCTATTGTTAGATGATTGTTTCTCTGCTTTGGATCCTATAACGGTAACAAATGTATTAACATCCTTGCGTGGTGTTAAAGAGCAAACTATACTTTGCATTTCTCAGCGTTTGGAAGTAACAAAGCAAGCTGACCGAATTCTAGTTGTTGATGAAGGTAAACTTGTCGAGGAAGGCACACACGATACTTTAATGGCACTGAATGGTTTGTATGCAGAATTATATACTGCACAAGAAGGAGCACAGGCGTGAAAGAATCAAAATCTAAAGATCTAGCCTTGTTATCCTATCTAGGCAGATACATAAAGCCACAATCTCATTTATTAATCATAGCAGCTATTGCTTTATTTATAGCTATGGGGCTGGATTTATTACGTCCCTACTTAACAAAACTTGTTATTGATGAAGGGTTTGTGCCAAAGGATGGTGAGCGTGTATTCCACTATGCCTTTTTATATACTATATCTATTATTGCAAGTATTATCATCGTATTTATAGAAAACTACATGCTCAAAAGCTTTGGACAGCGTATTATTTTTGATATACGTAATAAGGTTTTCCAGCGCATAATCCATAAATCGCAAGAAGATTTTGATGCTATGCCATTGGGGAATTGGGTCACTCGTGTTACTAATGATGTGGAGGCTTTGCGTACACTATATACCGATGTTGTATTAAAGCTAATCAGCAGTGGCTTATTTATCATTGGTATCTTGGTGTCAATGTATGCTATTAATGTAACATTGGCCGTGGTAATGACAATGTTGCTACCGGTGATGGCTGTCATTATTTGGATGTATCAAAAATATGCACGACGCGCATTTCGTGCTGTTCGTACCTCTGTGGCTGCATCAAATTCATCTATTCAGGAATTATTAAATTACATTGTTATCATTAAAACCTATGTGGGCGAAAAAATTATCGAATCTCGATATGATTCAGTGAATCGTGATTTTTTGAAAGCTGGGTTGTTTGAGGTAACAACGTTCTCAATTTTTAGACCTATCGTTGATGCTTTGTTTTTTGTAGCTCTCATTGTTATTTTTGGTGTAACAAATTGGTTTGATTCCGTCACAGATGCGGGTACTGTATTTGCTTTCATTCAATATATGGATAAATTTTTCCAACCTATGAAAGAAATTGCCGAAAAATACAATTCCTTACAAAGTTCACTAGCTGGGGCAGAACGATTAGTTCCAATTTTAGAGGAAGCAGATGAACCTGTTACACATCATGCATTAGATTGGCATCACATCGACAGTATCGAGTTTGATCATGTATGGTTTTCCTATGACCATAATGATACATATGCATTAAAAGATATTACATTTAAGGTTGATGGAGGGCAATTTGTTGGCATCGTAGGCCCATCTGGAGGCGGTAAATCAACACTACTCTCTTTGTTAATGGGTATTCATACGCCTACTAAAGGTCGTATTTTAATTAATGGTATCGATATGTCTGACTATGATAGCAGTGTGATGCGTAGTATCATGGGGTATGTATTTCAAAGTGCTCATTTATTTAAAGGTAGTATTCGTGAAAATTTAGCCCTTTATGAGGATGGATTATCTGATGAAGTCATGTTTGATGCTACTCGTAAAGTGGGCTTACATCAAATGATTAAAAATTTACCAGAAGGCTATGATACACCAGTAGGCTATTTGGGATCTCTACTTTCAGGGGGACAAAAACAGTTATTGGCATTTGCCAGAACATTAATTAAGGATAAACCAATTTTATTGCTCGATGAAGCCACCTCTAATGTAGATAGTCATACAGAACAACAAATTCAAAAAAGTATAGAGGTTATTCGTGGTGAAAAAACAATCATTAATATTGCTCACCGCTTGTCTACCGTTCAATTAGCGAGTACTATATATATGATAGAGAATGGCTCCATCGTAGAAACTGGGTCATTCCAAGAATTGATGAACATGAACGGTAAATTTAAAACATTGTGGGAACATCAGCATTCAATATAAATTTGCGTGTTCTATATGATGAGCCACAGAATCAAGTTTGTATGTATATGTATAGAAGAGTTCTAGGTTTTCTATAGTGAAATTTAGATAGTGCAAGGGGTACAAATGGAATATATACAGTCCAAAGATAATCGTACATTAAAGCGAATGGTTGGTCTTGAACAACGTAAAAATCGTGATAAATATAAGGAATATATGGTGGAAGGTGTTCGTAGTGTTCGTGATTTGGCAGAGCGTGGTCAATTAAAGGTTATCGGTATTAGAGAATCATCTTTGCCACATGAAGCGATTCAAGAGCTTATAAAATTACCGTCAACAGAACATATTCAACGATTCTTAATTCAAGATCCATTATTTGAAAAATTAGATCACACCATGAATGGTCAAGGGGTCGTGGGCATTGCAGAAAAACAAGTCCATAATATAAATAATTTTAAAGAACAAGCGGGATTGTACCTTATGCTAGATGGTATACAAGACCCGGGCAATCTTGGTACGATTATTCGTACAGCCGTAGCGGCAGGGACAAAGGCGATATTTCTTACTAAAGGAACTGTAGACGTATATAATGACAAAACTATTCGTAGTACTATGAGTGCTTTGAATGAAATTACTATATATGAAGGTCTTGATGCAGATGATGTGCAATATGTGTTGGAAGAATACGGCTTAACCTCTTATGTTACAACTTTAGATGGAGCCACAGATTACAGTGCCATTGATTATGCACCGGCTACATTATTGGTACTTGGCAATGAAGGTAATGGTGTGTCACAGAAAATTTTAGAGGCTTGTGAACATAGGATTACAATTCCTATGTATGGAAATATTGAGTCCCTAAATGTGTCAATTGCTTCTGCATTGTGCCTGTATAAAGTTAGAGAATCTTGGAGTAAATAATGGATACGAATAAATCTGTACAATTAGATGGAGCGATTATTGATCTGGATCGTAATGAGCGACAAGGCTTTCCAGAGGTCGTGTATTGTGAAGGAAAAACGGATCAACAATGTGTCGATATATTTATGACCCTTCAAGAACATTACGACACATTCATGGGAACTCGTGCGCGAATCTCTATATATGAGGCTTTAAAACCACACATTCCAGATGTTCAATATGATGAAATGAGTCGTATCCTCTATGTCAATCGTAATCCTATCAATCGCAATGGTGAAAGAACTATTGCTGTTGTTACTGCAGGCACCAGTGATATGCCGGTAGCAGAAGAGGCAGCACTCACAGCGGAGTTAATGGGCAATAAGGTGTTACGTGTCTATGATGTTGGTGTAGCTGGTATTCATCGATTAATGGAGCGCCTAGATTCTATTCAAGAAGCCAATGTTGTCATTGCTGTAGCAGGTATGGAAGGGGCGCTTGCCAGTGTATTAGGTGGGCTAGTGAATAAGCCATTGATTGCTGTACCTACCTCTGTAGGCTATGGTGCTAATTTTGAAGGCTTAGCAGCTTTATTAGCCATGTTAAATTCCTGTGCTGCAGGCGTTGGTGTTGTAAATATTGACAATGGTTTTGGCGCTGGCCGTTTAGCACATATGATTAATAGCCAACGGTAAATTAAGTTGCTTTATATTTAAAAATGTATAGACCTATATATATGAAGTATAGACCGATATGTATGAATAGAGTTTAAAATGTATTGTATTTGATAATAGGTAGGAGTCCCATTATGGAGGATCAATTAATTAAAATCGAAGTGAATATCGATAATATGAATCCTGAACATTATAGTCATCTATTAGAACGTTTTTTACAAGCTCGTGCTAATGATGCTTGGCTAACTCCTATCATTATGAAAAAAGGACGTCCAGGTATTTTGTTATCTGTTCTATGTGCTGAAACCTTACTCGATATGATGCGTGAGTTAATTTTTAAACATACTACAACAATTGGTATTCGCTATACTAAGATGGACCGTTTAATTTGTGATCGTACATTTAAAATTGTGTACTATAAAGGGCTTCAGGTTCACATCAAACAATCTAGGTACCAAGGTAACCTAGTGAATGAGTCAATTGAGTTTGATGATATTCATCGAATTAGCGAAGTTACAGGTGAGTCTTACAAGTTAATTTCACAGCGTATATGGAGCATAGTAAAAGCAGAAAAGCTTACCTAAAATAGTGTGCATGGAGTGTACTTTTTATCATTTTGTGTATTGCAAACAGTACTTGTATTTGGTACAATAACATATATCCTTTTAGAGAGAACATAAAGGTCTCTCTTTTTTTTGAAAAGAAGGTTAAAGAAGGTTATTATGTCAAGATTAATAGTGAATGCCGATGATTTTGGTTTGCATCCATCAGTGAATGAAGCTATCGTCAAATGTCATACTAATGGCATTGTAACGAGTACTTCATTATTGGCAAGTGGAAATGCTTTTAATGATGCAGTTTCTTTGGCGCAATCATTACCAAATTTAGGGATTGGCGTCCATGTAGCATTGGTGGGTGGGATCCGCCCCGTAAGTAATCTAAAGGATGTACCTAGCTTGTTAACGAAGGATGGTGTTTTTCCTGAAACCTATACAGAATTAATGAAACGTATATATTTAGGAAAGATTAATTATGCTGAACTTCGTCAAGAGATTAAGGCACAGTTTAATAAAATAGTAGAAAGTGGACTTCGCATTACTCATGCAGATGGGCATCAACATATGCACGTATTGCCAACCGTATTGCCTATCGTTATGGAATGTATGCGAGAACATCACATAACTCGTATGCGTATCCCCGAGGAAAGATTATCGTTCTTGAATGGTATATACAATCCTGTACGAATTGTTGGCAAGGCGGGTTTGTCTACAGTGGCGGCGAAAGCTTTCACTATAGCTCGTAATAATGGAATCGAATGTACTCGTTATTTCTGGGGCATGGTCAATGGTGGTCAACTCAACGAGAGCAGTTTATTCCAAATATTAAAACAAGTAAATAATAAGCAGGCTAGTCATGAAATTATGACACATCCTGGTATGAGCAATGCTATATTAGGTCGAAAATACCATTGGAATTATCAATGGGAGCAGGAAATGGCAGCCATGTGCTCTAATCGCATTTATTTATTTATAAAGCAACATAATATTGAGCTCATTAATTATGGTGATTTGTAATGAGTAAAATGGTCAAACGAGGCTTGTTTATGTTGGGGCTATTGCTTGCTGTATCAGGAGCCACCATATATTTCACTATCGATTTCAATTCTTTGCAATCATTGGAATCCTTTAATGGGGAATCAATTGTATTAGCTTTAGTAGCTTTGACAATAGGTATGTATTTTGATGGACGTAGATTGCAACGACTAGTAAAAATTGGTGGTTATCAATTGTCGATACCTGCAGTATTACGTGTCATATTCAGCAATTACTTTATGGCTATGTTAACACCTGGTGCAAGTGGTGGTGCCGTAGCACAAGTGTTATTACTGAGGAGTTATGGATTACCTTTGGGGAAAGGCACACCCATTGTATTAGTGAGAACTGTATTCTCTATTATGTTCCTCATTGTGATGCTACCATTTGTATTCATGCACGATTCTATTGAGATTCCTTATATTTCTAGAGATGTATTATTAATATTATCATTTTTAGCATTACTAGCTGTCTGTATAGGAACCTATGCATTACAAACTCGTTATATGAAAGTCTTTATATTATGGGTGGCCTATCTATTAAAACAGAGAGATCCACAAGCATGGCTATCTAAATTAAATACATTAAATGAAGGTCTAGGTCTATTATATAAACGCCCTGGGCAATCATTACTGGTATTTATTGAGTCAGGACTGAGTCTCCTGTTTTTGTATAGCATTGTACCAGCTCTAATGTGGGCTTTTTCTACAACAATTCCAATCATTGAGATTTTAGATCGTATGATTTTATTGAATTTAATTTTGTACTTTGCTCCTACACCCGGTGGTGCTGGCGTAGCAGAAGGATTATTTGTATTTTTATTTTCATCATTTTTGCCAACGGGGACTGTTGGTATTGTAGCTGTAGCATGGCGTGTCATCGCAGAATATGTACCATTTTTTATAGGTATGTATGCAGTGTTCTCTGTATATGGCAGTCAATTTGTAGCTAAGGCTAACACAGATTCAAGTAAGGAAGGGTAAACTCATGGCTAAACCAAAAAAAGACAAATTTTATCTTGTACAAGAAGATATTTTACCAGAAGCGATTAAAAAGACTATCAAAGTAAAAGAAATTTTAAAGCTTGGTGAAGTTAAAACGATTAATGAAGCCGTTGAAAAAATGGACTTGAGTCGTTCTGCCTATTATAAATATAAAGATTATGTATTTCCATTCTTTGAAATTGCTCAAGGTAAAATAGTAAGTATTACCGTGTCTATGTCTAATGAGTCAGGCATGCTATCTAGTATATTGAAAACTATTGCAGATCGTAACGGCAGTATTTTAACGATTAATCAAGACATTCCATTGCAGGGGATAGCTAACGTGAGTATTTCCTTTGAAACAAAAGAACTACAAGGTTCATTGGAAGATGTATTAAATGAAATCCGCTCTATGAAAGGGATTATTCGTGTTGAAATATTAGGTCAAGCGTAATTTCACAATGTATAAGTACTTAGTTCTTTGAATTGGGTTCGTTTAACCATAATATCGGATTAGAGCTTAATAAAAGGTCATATGTGATAAACATATATTATATTAGAGAGTAGGAACATTATGAAAGTTGTTAAGATTGCCTTATTAGGTTTTGGTACCGTCTCACAAGGTGCTTTCAATTTATTAAAAGACAATTATGAATTAATTACTAATAGAACAAATGTAGATGTACAAGTTACGAAGATTTTTGTACGTAATCCAGATAAATATAGTCATATTACTTTGCCAGCACATACAACATATGTAACAGATGTAAATGATGTTTTGCAAGATGACTCTATTGATATGGTCGTAGAGCTAATGGGGGGGACAACATTTGCTAAAGACTGTGTGGAGCAAGCATTAAAGTCTGGTAAAAATGTTGTTACAGCCAATAAAGATTTAATGGCTGAAGCTGGTCCATATTTACTTGATTTAGCCAGCAAAAATAATGTTGATTTACGATTTGAAGCCTCTGTATTAGGGGGAATTCCTATTATTCGTACATTATATGATTCCTTAGGTGGTAATAAAATTACTGAACTCGTAGGTATCATGAATGGTACAACAAACTTTATATTGTCTAAAATGACCGATGAAGGTTTGGGCTATGAAGAGGTATTAAAAGAAGCACAAGAGTTGGGCTATGCAGAAGCTGATCCAACAGCTGATGTAGAAGGTCTTGATGCTGCACGTAAATTGGCTATTTTAGCGTCTATTTCCTTTAACCGTCGTATTTTCTTTGAAGATGTGACCGTAGAAGGTATTACGAAAATTGATAAAACTGATATCGCCTATGGTAAGGATTTTGGGTATAACATTAAACTGTTAGGTATCGCTAAGGAAACGAATAAAGGTTTATCACTTAATGTGTACCCTGCATTTGTACCAATTCAACATCCATTGGCAGCAGTACGTGGATCTTATAATGCAATTTATATCAAAGGAAATGGTATTGATGATGCTATGTTCTATGGCCGTGGTGCGGGCAGTTTGCCAACAGGCAGTTCTGTAGTGAGTGATATCATGGAAGTAGCTAAAAATATAGATTACAACGCTACAGGTCGATTGAAACCATTCTACTTTGATCAAAAAAATATTTATGCACCAGGTAAAATCGAATCTAGCTACTATATTCGTCTTGTAGTAGATAATAAAATTGGTGTTTTGGCAAAAATTGCAAGCAAAATGGCAGAACAAAAAATTTCTGTTTTATCTGTAGCTCAACGTAATGATCATCCAGATAAAGCTATTTTGGCAGTAGTCACATCTAAATGCCCGCGTTCATATATTTTGAATTTGATTGATTCATTTAATAGCTTACGTTCTGTTCAAAAAGTGAGCAGTGTTATTCGTATTATGGAGGACTAATCTATGAATCAAGTAAAGGTCCAAGTGCCTGCAACAAGTGCAAACTGTGGCCCAGGATTTGATTGCCTAGGATTAGCATTACAACTCTATAATTATTTTACCTTTACCCCAGATGAAAGTGCTAAAGCATATAGTTATACATTTACTGGTTTTGGTGCTGATCTCCTTGAGAAGGAAGATCCTGCTAAAAATCTCATTGGTTTTGCCATGGAACAATTGTTTGCAAAGGCACAAGAACCAGCTATTCATGGTCACATTCAATCTGACACTATGATTCCGCCATCTCGTGGATTGGGAAGTAGTAGTACAGCTATTGTTGGTGGTCTGTTACTCGCTAATGCTTTAGTATCTAAACCATTGAGCAAAGAAGAACTACTCCTTATTGCGAATCGTATGGAAGGTCATCCAGATAATGTGGCACCAGCGATTTATGGTAGTCTCTGTTGTGCTAAGGGCTTAAAGGATAAAGTGTTAAATACTGTAATTACTGTACCAGAGGAACTCCATTTTGCTGTAGTAGTGCCAGAGATAATTGTTTCTACTGAGTATGCGCGTTCCGTATTACCAGCTCATGTACCATTTAAGGAAGCGGCTCATAATGTTGGTAATGCAGCATTATTAGTAACTAGTATGATAACTCATCAATTGGAGAATATAGGTGAAGCTTTAGAGGATCATTTACACGTACCATACCGTAAAACTTTGATTCCACATTGTGATGAAGTCTTTGCGGCAGCTAAAATGGCTGGTGCCTATGGATCGACTATTAGTGGATCTGGTTCTACATTGATTGCCTATGTTCCTAAAGAGTCCGTAGCAGCCGTGGCAAAAGCTATGGGTGATGTTTTTACTTGTCATGGTGTGGAGAATAAAACCTACACCTTAATGGCTGATTCGCAAGGGGCTTCAGTAGTGGAAGAATGATGTATTACTTTATTATTACTAATTTTCATAAATTTAGTATATAAGGATTATTGCTACAATATGACGTATTAACAATCATAAATAAGCGGACAATACTGTATATTGTCCGCTTTTATGGTATAATAATATAAGTTATTGTATGTTTCAATGACACATTTATGGAGGAAACAATGAATAGTATAAAAACAGCAGCATTATTAGCCTTAATGTCCGCTATACTAATGGCTTTTGGCCAATATATTGGTGGTTCTAGTGGCCTGATGGTTATGTTCGCTATCTCAATGGGGATGACGTTCATGAGCTACTGGAATAGCGACAAAATTGTATTATCGCAATATAATGCTCGACAAGTAACACAACAAAATGACGTATTATATCAAACTGTTGCTAAATTAGCAAAGAATGCTAATTTGCCAATGCCCAAGGTTTATATCATTCCATCGGATATACCAAATGCCTTTGCTACAGGTCGTAATCCTGAACATGGTGCGGTAGCAGTAACAACTGGTATTCAAAGTATGTTAACTCAAGATGAAATGGAAGGGGTATTAGCTCACGAATTAACACATATCAAACATCGTGATACTTTGATTAGTACAGTAGCTGCAATGATGGCTAGTGCTATTGCTATGTTAGCAAATGTAGCCCAAATGTTCGCCATCTTTGGTAGTAGTAATGATCGTCGTGAAGGGAGTAATCCTATTGCATTATTAGCGATGGTTATTTTAGCTCCATTAGCAGCATCTTTGATTCAAATGGGGATTTCCCGCTCCCGTGAGTACATGGCAGATGAAGGCGGTGCAGAGATTTCTGGTAAACCATTATCGTTGGCTTCTGCATTGGCTAAGATTGATCATTATTCTAAATATGGTGCATTACCACATTCATCTGAAGCAACGGCTCACATGTTTATTATCAATCCATTGGGCAGTGTAAAGTCTATGATGAGTGGTTTGTTCAGTACGCATCCTAGTACTGAAGAACGTATTGCTCGTTTGAAAGCATTAGCTGCTAAGCAAGGATAAATTATTACATTAAGATATTTGTAATTACATGTCATGTATCGTAATGAAGTATTGTAAATTCAATTTGTAAGATCTTTTTATATAATTTTTTATATTAGGAGGTAAAATCATGCAAGAAACTTTAGTATTAATTAAACCAGATGGTGTTCGTCGTCAATTGACAGGTGAAATTCTTAATCGTTATGAACGTAAAGGTCTAGTTATTAAAGCCTTGAAGTTAATTGATGTGCCTCGTGAATTGGCAGAAGAACATTATGCAGAGCATAAAGAAAAACCATTCTTTGGTGAACTTGTTGATTTTATTACATCTGGTCCAGTGGTAGCGTTTGTTCTTGCTGGCAAGGATGCAGTAGTTAATGTTCGCAATTTAAATGGTGCTACTAATCCTTTGGATGCAACACCAGGTAGTATTCGTGGTGATTATGCACTAACTATGGATTCCAATGTAGTACATGCATCAGATTCTCCAGAATCTGCATCTCGTGAAATTGGTTTATGGTTCCCAGAATACGTTAAATAATTTTTCACACTGATAGGAGGTTAACATGGCAAGTAGCGTATATACAAAAACTGGTGATAAAGGTATGACATCTTTATTTACAGAAGAACGTGTAAGTAAATGTTCTGACCGTGTTGAAGCTTATGGTAGTATTGATGAACTCCAAGCATTCCTAGGCCTAGCGCGTGCTCATTCAGAGAAACAAGTAATACAAGATGAACTGTTAGCCATTGAAACTGAGTTATGGTTATTGATGGCTGATGTAGCAAGTCTTAATCAAGCGGCAAAGATAACAGAAGACTCCGTTCTTCGCTTAGAGGAGACTATTGATAAATTTGATGCATCATTAGCACCATTAGACAAGTTTATTTGCCCTGGAGATAAACAATCCTCATCGTATCTACATGTGGCACGTACGGTTGCTAGACGTGCAGAACGTCAAATGTGGCGTGTATTAGAAAATGAAGCGGTTCATGAAAGTAACTTACGTTATTTGAATCGCTTATCAGATCTTTGCTTCATCATGGCTCGTGTTGAGGAAGAAGTATAACAACAAAAAAAGCTATGTTTCAGAACATAGCTTTTTGACTTTTTATAGTTGACGCAAACTTAGAGATTACTTTATATGCAGTCAATACAGTAAATGTGGTATTTTAATTGGAAATTGTGGTATTTAATACATCCTCAGGACTTGGATAGTAAAAGAATACTTGTTGAATTTGATATTGGAATTTTTCTCGTAAGAGGGCTGCTAATGTGCTTTCAAAGGATAAGATTTGATTAGCATCAAAATTAAAGTCTTCAACGAGAGCTAATAGTTGTGGCTCTACTTGTGGTGCATTAGGTGGCAATACATCTTCTGGTAACGGAGTATTTACAACGACACGGACAGTGGCTAAATATTGTTGTTGACCATCTTCAATGGCTACACGATATGTATTTTCCCATAAGGTGGCCATCAATTTAATTTTCATATTCATAATTTCCATAATATATCTCCTTTTGTTTCTATTGTATTTATCATACTCAAATTTGTAACAATTGTATAGGTACTATATGGCACATATTATTTTATGCTCCGGTGGGGCACGCAGTGGTAAAAGTGAATTTGCAGAAAAATTAACGCTCTCCTTTGAGGGACAAAAAGGGTATGTGGCAACTGGCCAAGCTTTTGATGATGAAATGAAAGACCGCATCAAGCGGCATCAAGAACGTCGTGGTAGTATATGGTTAAATTATGAAATACCTTTACGATTACATGAAGAATGGACTGTCATAGCGAAATCTTGTGATGTGATTTTGGTTGACGATTTAACTATGATTACTATGAATCATATTATGGAGCATGGTGAATTACAAACACAAGAAGATGCTAATGCATTAGAAGAAGAAATCATGCATGATGTAGAGGCTTTATTGGATTTTATTCAGATTGATGAGGATAAAACTATCATCTTTGTAACGAATGAGTTAGGTCTAGGCATTGTGCCAGAAAATAAATTAGCTCGCTATTTTAGAGATATTGCGGGCCGTGTGAATCGTGCCGTAGCCGATAGGGCGGACAAAATGTATCTTACTATTAGCGGTGTAACGATAGAATTAAAATCTCAGGAGGTTCATATTAATGGCTAATAAAATTATGTTTCAAGGCACTAGCTCCAATGTAGGTAAAAGCATCCTATGCACAGCATTGTGCCGTATCTTATATAGAAAGGGATATAAAACAGTTCCTTTCAAAGCTCAAAATATGGCCTTAAATTCATACGTTACTAAATGGGGCGATGAAATTGGTCGTGCCCAAGTAGCTCAAGCAGAGGCTGCAGGTATTGACCCAATCGTTCAAATGAACCCTGTATTATTAAAACCAACTGGTAATCAATCCTCTCAAGTAGTTTTAATGGGGAAACCAGTGGGCGTATATAGCGCTAACGAATATCATACTAAATATTCCCTTACAGCTCTTGATAAAGTACAAGAAAGCATTAATTTTTTAGATGATAATTATGAAATGATTGTCATTGAAGGGGCGGGTAGTCCTGCAGAGGTTAACCTTAAGGCCAATGACATTGTAAATATGCGAATTGCCAAGATGACGCAAGCGCCTGTTATGCTCATCGCTGATATTGACCGTGGTGGGGCTATTGCATCTATCGTTGGTACATTAGAATTACTTGAACCAGAGGAACGTGACCTCATTAAAGGCATCGTTATCAATAAATTCCGTGGTGATATTAAATTATTAGAACCAGCCTTAGATTTTATTGAACAAAAGACGGGGAAAAAGGTTGTGGGGGTTATACCTGCTATTGAGAAACTTGATATCGATGAAGAAGACTCTGTGGCATTAGAGCATAAAAAACATAAAGGATCTCGGGATATTCAAATTGCTGTATTGCAAACACCTAAAATTTCTAACTTTACAGATTTTGATGCTTTAAATTACGAACCAGATGTAGCCGTTCGATTTGTTGGACCTGGCGATGAATTGGGAAATCCTGATTTAATCATTCTTCCAGGATCTAAAAATACATTGGCAGATTTAACATATTTGAAAGAATCCGGTTTAGCAGAACAAGTAGCAGAAAAAGCTAAAGATAATACACCAATTATCGGCATCTGTGGTGGTAACCAAATGCTAGGCACCATGATTTATGATCCCCATCATGTAGAAGGGGATATCGAAGATATCGAAGGTCTTGGCCTTGTGCAAACCACAACGACTATGAAGGATGTTAAGACTACGCATCAAGTAACATTTGACGTGGATAATTTGCAATTCCTCAATGGTACTTTCAGTGGCAAAGGTCTTGTGGGCTATGAAATTCACATGGGCGATACAGAACCAAATTCTGATGATGTGACGCGAGCTTTCACCATTACTAGTCGTAGTGAAAATCCTGTGAATGTATTGGATGGTTTCGTTGACGGAGCCCATCAAATTATGGGATCCTATATTCATGGTATATTTGACAATGATGAATTCCGTCGTTTTATTATCAATGAGTTACGCATGAAAAAAGGGCTAGCGCCATTAGAAGTTGTATTTAAGTATTTTGAGCATAAAGATGCTGCATACAACCGTCTAGCCGATGTGGTGGAAGAATCCTTGGATATGGATTACATCATGGGCTTGTTAAATGAGCAATAATAAATTTTAGGAGAGTACTGATGGATATTTGGCAACAAATAGCAGATGGTTTTGTGAAATATAGTTATTATTGTATTCCACTATTGGCCTTTCTGTTGGATTGTCTCATTGGAGATCCGCAAACGAAATATCATCCAGTAGTGGGCATTGGTAAATTAATTTCGCTCTATGAAAATTTACTATATAAGGCGAGTGATTCTAATGCTCGTAAATTCCTCTATGGTATGTTTACAGCATTATTGACGATTATTACGGTGATTATCATTAGTGTCCTCATACTTGCTATGGCATCAGCCATTAATCCTTGGCTTGAATACGTCATAGAGGTCATCCTAGTATATATTTCTATTAGTCCCCGTGCCTTGGCGAAGGCTGGTAATGAATTAGCACGATTGCTGAAGCAAGGCCGTCTTGAAAAAGCACGCTTTAAATTGTCTTGGATTGTAGGCCGAGATACAGCTGATCTTGATGAAAGTGAAATTACTCGTGCTACCATTGAAACTATTGCAGAAAATACGGTGGATGGTATTTTATCTCCTTTATTTTTCTTTATTTTATTTGGACCATTAGGAGCTATTGCTTATCGTGCAACAAATACACTAGATTCTATGATTGGCTATAAGAATGACAAATATATGTTTTTTGGTCGATTTGCGGCTAAACTAGATGATTTGGTTAATTTAATTCCTGCTCTAATTGGCTTGTTTTTATTTACCCTAGCTGCCTTTATTTTACAAGATGATTGGCGTAGCGCTTGGCGTATTGGCTGGAGAGATGCCCGTAAACATCCAAGCCCTAATGGGGGATATGCAGAGGCACCAGTAGCTGGCGCTCTTCATATTCGTCTAGGGGGTTACAATCAATATTTTAATCGTATGACTTTTAGAGAATATATGGGGGATCCTTTAACACAAATGAAAGGTTACCATATTACGAAGACCATACGACTTATGTATGTGTGCACCTTGCTAATGATTTCACTTACAATAATTTTAACTTATGGAATGATACAGTTATGAAACCCTTTTGGATAGCTTTACAATTTTTAACACGATTAAAAATCGTTAATCAAACAGAATGGACCGTTGAGGACTTTGGTAAATCTGTATTAGCATTTCCGGCAGTGGGACTTATTATCGGGCTATTTATGGTAGCTGTATACGCTTTGTTGGAATCCCATATGCCGCATCAATTATTGATGCTTGTCCTCGTTGTATTCGAATTTCTCTTTACAGGGGGACTTCATGCAGATGGATTTATAGATACTTGTGATGGTCTCTTTTCCGGGCGTGACCGTGAAAGAAAACTAGAAATCATGAAAGATAGCCGCATTGGTTCCAATGGTGTAGTAGGCTTTGTATTTTTAGTGTTATTAAAATGGCAATTGCTTACAGCCATGGAGTCACAGTGGTTACTCGTAGCAAGTCTTATATGTATGCCATTATTTAGTCGTTATACGATGGCCTTCAGTATTATTAGTTATCCCTATGCTCGTAAAGAGGGGATGGGAAAGGCCTTTAGTGAATATGCACCAACCCATACACGTTTATATAATACAGTATTCATAGCAGCTTTATGGTTGCTTATAATCTGCGTGGCTATTGGCTTATTATTAATAATGGCAAATACTATTGAAACGTCGGTGACACAATATGGTATTTTACCATTTGAAGTTTCTAAGTTAATGTTCATTGGTTTATTATTAGCATCATCTTTATTTTATATATCCCAATGGGTTGTGGCACTAGTAACTAATAAGGTGGTTAATAATTATATCGTTAAACACTTAGGTGGTACTACTGGTGATACTTATGGTTTTGTTACAGAATTAACAGAGATTGTATTGTTATTAGCCGCATTATTCTTTGGTGGCTTTTTAGATTAATTATAGTAACAGATTAGTAAATTATTAGATTAGGAGCGTTTTACATTGACATATTATGTGCGCGCCCCAGGAACATGTGGGGAGTTTATTCAAGGGTCTATAGGAGGGCAGTCCTTTTTAGTGACCTGTCCAATTAATAGATACTCTTATGCATTGAGTCAAGTGAAACATCCACTGCATGGCTATCATTGTTCACTGCAACCAAAATCTATGTTGGCGAAGCATAAAACACTGGACTACTTTGGTATTTCTCGAGAACTATCAAAGGAAATCTATGTACGATCAGATATTATTCAAGGAAAGGGCATGGCCTCTAGTTCTGCGGATATCAGTGTATCAGCTATGGCCACAGCATTAGCTCATGGTCACACTTTAAGCCTTAAGGAATTAGAGAAAATATGTCTATCCATTGAACCAACGGATGCGGCCTTTTATCCAGCTATTGTCCAATTTGATTATATTCATGGTCAAATATCTGAATCTCTTGGTATATGTCCACCAATGAAAATCGTCATCTTTGATGAAGGCGGGACTATAGATACGGTATCCTTTAATCAGCAACCTGATTTACAAGAAAAGATTAGAGAAAAGGAGCCACTCATCAAAGAAGCCTTAGATTACTTTAAGGACGGTCTTGCCACACATGATATTTCATTAATTGGGCAAGCTGCTACATTGAGTGCTTTTGCTAATCAACGTATATTGCCGAAGATGAATTTATATGACTTTCACGAAATCGGGGCTAATTTAAATAGTGTTGGTATTATCATTGCTCATAGTGGGACTATAATGGGATTATTATTTCCTAATGATTACAGTGGTACAAAAGAGTGCATTAATGAAATCCAGAGTCAAATTCCGACACTACAGTATGTGGATACAGTGGAAACGACGTGTGAAGGGATTACCTATATTAAACGATAATAATGGAGGCGTTATAGATGAAATATGGACATGGCGGCAATGTATTTAAATTTGCCCAATTACATCAAATTGCGGTGGAGGATGTCATCGATTATAGTGCGAATATAAATCCTCTAGGACCTAGTGAGTCAAGTATGGGTGTAGTAGCAGAGATGTTACCGATGGTTTCTCATTATCCAGATCCTAATCAAACAGAACTACTAGATGCTATTGAACGCGTTTACAAGATGCCTAAAGAACATATTGTAGCTGGCAATGGGGCTGCTGAATTATTGTATGCTATTTGCCGTTTGCCTGGTTATACAGGCTGTTTTGTACCAGCTCCTGGTTTTTCTGAATACCGTCTAGCTGCTGAGACAGCTAATATTCCTGTGCGTGATACATTTTATATGCCCCGTGAAAGTGCGGAAGGTGACCACTATTTTGAAGTACCATATTTAGCATTGCAAACATTTGCAGCTAAATTAAAGGGCCAAGATGGTCGAATTATCTGTTTTTTAGGTAATCCTAATAATCCTGATGGTACATTGCTTGAACGAGAACATGTAAGAGTTCTTGCGGGGATGTTACGTGATGCCAACAGCTTGCTTGTTATTGACGAATCCTTTATTGATTTTGTGGGGACAGAACCATTAGGTGATAATCCACATAGTTTACGGGATTTAATCTTTGAATTTGATAATGTTATAGTTGTTCATTCATTAACAAAATTTTATGCAGTACCGGGTTTGCGGGTAGGTGTATTATTTGCACCTAAGATCTTACAACCAAAATTGAAAGAATTAATTCCGACTTGGTCTGTAAATACGTTAGCTCAAACCTATGCTACATTGTCTGTAGATGATACAGAGTATGTTGAAAAAACTAAGGCTGTTGTGTGTGATGAAAAATCGTATATGTATACTGCATTATCTGCTATCCCTGCATTAACCGTGTACAAGCCAAGCGTTAATTTTATGTTGCTGAAAATCAACACACCAAATAAAACTGTTGAGCAATTACAAGAGTATTTAGGTGATTCAAATATTCTCATTCGTTCCTGTGCTAATTATGAAGGCCTTGATGAACAATGGTTTAGAGTGGCTATTAAAACTCGAGAGTCTAACGAAATTTTAGTGAAAAAATTACAATTATTTTTCAGTTAGTACAAGTCTTTTTAATGAAGCTTATTAGTACAAATATTTTCTATTAATGGATGTAGTGTAACTATTTAGTTTAGGAATTATAGCATAATGAAAACTATTTATTTTGTTCGTCATGGCGAAACAAATTGGAATAAAGAAGGGCGTTATCAAGGTATAACGGATATCCCTTTAAATGAAAAAGGCCTCGCTCAAGCAGTTGCTTGTCGTGATGCTCTAGCGAATGTGCATTTTGATCGTATCATTTCTAGTGATTTATCTCGTGCATTGGTAACGGCTGAAACCATTCGTGGTGATCGCCATATTGATATTGTAACGACTTCAGGCCTAAGAGAAGTAAACTTTGGTGATTGGGAAACACTTACTATAGATGAAATTGAAGAAAAATGGCCAGGGCAAATTTTTGAAATGTATCGTCGACCTGAAAAAATTCAATTACCTAATGGTGAAAGTTTTGAAGAAGTTGGAGAGCGTGCATGGGCTCTATTGCAAGCTTTTATTGAAGCGGTCGAGGAAGATGAAACTATTCTTGTAACTTGCCATGGTGGTACTATTAGGACCTTAATTTGTAAATTGTTACATTTACCAGTAAGTTATTCCTGGAATTTTAGTCAAGGTAATACTGGCATTAACCGCATATTTTATAATGGTATGGGTGAAGATGATCACAATATTTTGAATCTATTAAATGATACAAAACATGCTGATGTACTGGATATGAAATAAATACAATATATTACAAGTACAGGTGTGATCTGTATGTTATATATGAAATAAGGATACCCATGAGAATTGATAAATTTTTAGCTAATCGTGCCTATGGAAGTAGAAAAGAAGTACACGATTTACTAAAAAAACGCTTTGTCACAGTTAATGGAGAGATTATTACAAAAAAGGATTTTTCCATTAATTTAGATACTGACAGTATTAAAGTTAACGGTTTTGAAGTACCAAAACAGGAAATATTTTATATAAAATTTCATAAGCCCGCTGGCCTTATTACAGCTGTAGATGATGTTTCTCATCGGACGGTAATGGATGTATTGCCACCAGAATATAAAAAGATGGGTGTGTTTCCAGTAGGGCGATTAGATAAGGATACAGAAGGGTTATTACTGTTAACAAACGATGGTGTTTGGGCCCATAAGGTTATTAATGGCCGTAAACATGTGCCAAAAGTATACTATTTAGAGTTTAATGGAGAACTCAGTGAAGATGGTTTGAGACGTATTCGTGAGGGTATACTTCTTGGTGATGGAACACAGTGTAAACCGGCTGAGATTTTTCTGATTAATGATAGCAGTGCGCGTATTACTATTGAAGAGGGCAAGTACCATCAGGTAAAACGGATGATTGGTGCTGCTGGCGGTACGGTAACGTATTTAAAACGAGAATCTATTGGCGATATCACACTTGATGATATTAAAGAAACAACGCAATATATTGATTTGAGTGAAAATGAAGTTAATCTGTTCATTTAAAAGGTTTTATGGTATCATTAATTGTACTTTATAGACTAGGAGCTTAATTATGAATGGATTACAACGCCTACAGGCGCATTTACAAGAACAACAGTTAAATGGCATGATCATCATGAGTCCTATAAATCTTCATTATTTTGCTGGGTTTACAGGTACTACTGCATTTGCTTTTGTTACAGAAAATACAGCTCATATCATTACTGATTTTAGGTATACTGAGCAAGCCACACAGCAATGTGAAGGCTATACAGTGATTCAGTATGAAACAAATGTATGGGACTCATTGATTGATATTTTAAATGAATATCATATTCATGGTGGTGTCATTGGTATTGAAGGTAAAGACATGCCAGTTGATACGTACGAATTACTATGTGATGCATTAGATGAACATTTTGATTTTACATCTATTAACCTACAAGAACTTCGTGCTGTGAAACGTCCCGATGAACTTGTACTCATGCGCAAGGCTGCGAATATCGCAGACGAAGCATTTAGGGTTTTATTGACAAAGTTAACACCTGGCATGAGTGAAAATGAAGCACGCATTATATTAGAAAGTGAAATGTTAATGCGTGGTTCCACGGAACCTTCTTTTGCAACCATTGTAGCTTCTGGACATCGTTCTAGCATGCCACATGGTGTAGCATCTGATAAAATCATTGAAGCTGGTGATTTTGTAACCTTTGACTTTGGTGCTGTCTATGGTGGATATCATTCCGATATGACACGTACTGTGGTTATGGGACCAGCATCAGATTTGCAAAATAAATTATATGATATTGTATTGCGAGCTCAACTCAAAGGCGTAGAGGCAGTTCGCCCAGGCCTGAGTGGTGTTGACTTAGATAAAATTTGTAGAGATTCTATTGCTGCAGATGGTTATGGCGATTGCTTTAATCATGGGTTAGGACATGGCGTGGGGTTAGATATTCACGAATTACCGGTAGCCTCACCTAAATCAGATTCAGTATTAGAAGAGAATATGATCATTACGGTAGAACCTGGCGTCTATATTTCAGGTGAAATCGGATTGAGAATAGAGGATAGTGTAGTTGTCACAGCGGATGGTTGTGAAATATTAACACATACCCCAAAAGAGTTAGTTGAAATAAGTATTTAGAAGGAGAAGATTTAGATGATTTCCAGTAATGATTTTCGCCCAGGCGTAACTATCGAGCTAGAAGGTAATGTGTGGCAAGTTGTAGACTTCCAACACGTAAAACCAGGTAAAGGTGCAGCATTTGTTCGTGTAAAAATGAAAAACTTGCAAACTGGTTCCGTTGTAGAACGTACTTTCAATGCTGGTGAAAAAGTTCCTAAAGCTCATGTTGATCGTCGTCGTATGCAATATTTATATGAAATGGATGGCGCTTATACATTCATGGATAACGAAACATACGATCAAGTTGAACTTAACGAAGAACAATTAGGCGATGCTAAAAACTTCCTTCTTGAAAATATGGAAGTATCCATCATGTTCTTCCAAGGTATCGTTATCGGTATCGATTTGCCAGTAGCAGTAGAACTTCGTGTAGTTGAAACTGATCCTGGTATTCGTGGCGATACTGCTACTGGTGGTAATAAACCAGCTAAATTAGAAACTGGTTATGTTGTAAAAGTTCCTCTCTTCATCGAAGTTGATGATGTACTTCGTGTTGATACAAGAACTGGTCAATATATCGAACGTGCCTGACACTATTAGGATATAGTGGAGGCTAGATCTTTTAAAAAGAATGCATTCCACATATCTTACTATGCACATAACAGTAAGCACTTGTCATCTATTTAATTACATATAGGGACAAGTGCTTTTTTTATAGAAAGGTTCCACCTTGAGAAATAAAGAGTTAGAAGCAGGCAAAATAAAAATCAGTGATGATGTATATGCTACCATTGTTACATTAGCAACATTAGAGACAAAAGGTGTCCATAGTATGTCCTCTACCTTCAATGATGGTGTTAGCACATTTTTTGGCGTGAAGCATGAGTATGAAGGTGTAAAGATTTCATTTTCAGATACAGATGCAATTTCTGTAACTGCTTATATTTGTGTCAAATATGGATATCGAATTCCCGATGTGGCATTACGTTTACAAGAGCATATAAAAACAGCTCTCGTAGATAGCACCCAAATCGAAGTAGAGACCATTGATATTGTGGTACAGGAAGTTATATTTGAGGATATATAGTCACAATCAAGGAAAAAATTATGGATACTGAATCTAATACAAAATTCCAATATGGTTTAGATATGGCAACCGTCGAAATTGCGGATTCCGTAGTTTTAGAGGTAGCCACTAAGGTTGTACAAAATGTACCTGGTGTACATGCATTAAGCCCACGATTCTATGATGAAATAGTAGATGGCATTGTGAATCGGTTTGGTCAAAAAACTTTACCAGGTATTAATATTAAACATCGAAAAGGGTTTCTCGAGATCAATTTATATGTAAGAGTGTATTATGGACAGAATATAGTTGCCCTAGCTGAGCTTTTACAACAAGAGATTCGTGAAAATTTAAAAAATATGCTCGACCTTTATAATGTAAAAGTAGATGTACATATTGAGGGGGTTGAGCCCATTAATACAAAGGAGATTAGCTCTAATGGCAGTAACAAAACGGAATAGACGTCAAGCACGTCAACATGCATTTCAAGTGATATATGCTCATGAATTCCATGATGAACCTAGTGCTGTATCCTATCCTGATGGAGAAGAGCAGGGGAATATGGATACAACTTATGCAACAGCAATAGTTGATGGGGTATTGGCACATGTAACAGAATTAGATGCCATTATTCAAGAACATTCATTAAAACGTAAGGTGGAACATTTAGATAAAGTAGATCGTTCTGTATTACGTTTAGCAATTTGGGAAATGAAATTTTCACCTGAACCATTAGATCCATCTATTGCCATTAATGAAGCCATTCAATTGGCAAAGGATTTTGGATCTGATAATTCCTATAAATTAGTTAATGGTATTTTGGACGGTGTAGTTAAAGGCAAATGAAACAGTACTTTCTAGGCATTGATACGAGTTGTTATACAACGAGTTGTGCTATCGTGGATGAACAGGGCCAAATTCATGGGGAAGCCCGAAAAATTCTAGATGTTAAATCTGGAGAACGAGGCCTACAACAATCGAATATGGTATTTCAACATACACGGGCACTACCTAAATTGATCCAAGAATTACCACAGTTACCAATTTCTGGTATTGGGGTCAGTGCTTTTCCACGTCGTGAAAAGGATTCCTATATGCCTGCATTTTTAGTAGGCCGTGGACAGGCACAAACGTTATCTCATATCATGAATGTTCCACTTTATGAATTTTCCCATCAAGAAAATCACATTCTAGCAGCTATACGTTCATTGGGAATGGTGCCGAAGGAGCCATTTTTGAGCCTTCATTTATCAGGTGGTACAACGGAATTATTACATTGTACCTATGATGAAAGTGGCTTTTTTGATGTGAAACTCATTGGCGGTGCTATGGATTTACAAGGAGGCCAATTTGTAGACCGTGTAGGTGTTGCATTAGGTTTGCCTTTTCCAGCAGGGAGTCATTTAGAGCAATTAGCGCTAGAGTCTGACGCTTATGATGCATTGCCAACCTCTGTGAAGAACGGATATATTAGTTTTGGTGGTCCTTGTAGCGAGGCATTACGTCGTATCGAAAAAGGGGTAGACCCTAAGAATATGGCTCTGGCGCTGTTCAAGTGCATTGGTCGTTCATTGGAAAAACTCTTTGATTACCATATTAAACAATATCCTGTCTCTACAGTTATCGCTGTAGGCGGGGTTATGAGTAATTCCTTATTGCGTTCTAGATTAGAACAACATTTACGACGTAAAGGGATTACCTTATTATTGGCAGAACCACAATTTAGTGTGGATAATGCCACAGGCGTTGCCTATGGCGCATCGCTTTTACACAACAAATAAGCCTATGATACATCGCTAATAATAAGTGATATCATATGTACTACAGATTAGAATTTTTAAAGTAGCAGAATCATATCTGCAGTGGTAAAGGTCTCTCTATGAATATATTTACAATTACACAACTAAATGCACTCATAAAACGTACCTTAGACCGCGAATATTTGCTGAAAAGCTTTTATGTAACAGGCACCATCATCAATGCAAAACGTCATAGTAATGGGCATTTTTATTTTTCATTAAAGGATGAGGAATCTGCCATCGATGTAACTATGTGGTCTAGTACAGCTATGAGCAAAGGGCTAGCAAACCAAGTTAATAATGGTATGCTCGTTACTATCAAGGCGGGATTAAATTTTTATGGTAAAACAGGTCGTTTAAATTTAGTAGTTCAAGATATGCAGGTAGGGGAAAAGAGCCCCTTACAAATTGAATTTGAAGCCTTAAAACGTGAATTGACTGCCTTAGGGTATTTTGATGAGTCTCATAAACAGATGATCCCAGAAATGGCCACTTGTATAGGTCTTGTTACATCAAAATCAGGTGCCGTTTTACATGATATTCTTCATGTGAGTGGTAATAGAAACCCATTAATTCAATTTAAATTATTTTCTGTTCCAGTTCAAGGTGAAAAAGCTGGTCCAGTGATTGCTCGTGGCATTTATGAAGCCGATGCAGATCCAGATGTGGAATTAATCATTGTAGGTCGCGGTGGTGGATCCACTGAGGACTTATGGTGCTTTAATGACCGTGCTGTGGTAGAGGCTATTTATCATGCTAAGAAACCCGTAATCAGCGCCGTAGGTCATGAGACAGATTATACACTCTGTGATTATGTTGCGGATGCTCGTGGTGCAACGCCAAGTCATGCCGCAGAGATGGCAGTAATGCCTTTGGTTGTATTACAAGAACGATTAGCAGAAAAAGAAAATTATTTACACACATATATTCGCACTATGGTGCAACAAAAGAAGCAAGAATTAAGTGCCTTATTTAATAGACGATTAGGTATGCCGGCACTTCAATTTTTACATGGTCAAAAGACTAAATTGCAGGGACTTTCACAACAAATGGAATCTAGTTCCATAAAGAAAGTGCAAGAGAAAGAACATCAATTAGCATTGCTAGCTAAACAGCTAGACATGTTAAACCCGCTCCATTTAATGGTTAAAGGGTATAGTAAAATCGAAAAAAATCAGAAAGCGATTCAGTCTGTCCAAGATGTGGCAGTCGGTGATTCGTTATCGTTAACAGTGATAGATGGGATTATTACAACCTGTGTTGAGGAGGTAACAAGCGATGGCCGCTTCACTCAAGAACTATGAGAAGAAATATGCAGCATTAGAGGAGATTGTTCGTCATTTAGATGAAAATGAATTATCTATTTCCGAATTGCTCACACAATATAAAAAAGGATTAACCTTAGTTCAAGAATGTTCTCAAATGTTGGACACAGTGGAAACTGAGATTCAACAGATTATTGAAGAAGTTCGTATTTCTGAATAATGGAGCCGATAATGGTAAAACAATATTTAATAGATAGTAAATACATTGTAGAGGGATGGCTCGAAACATTATTAGTATCCCCTAATGAAGAATATAAAAAACTATATGAAGCTATGAATTATAGCTTGTTACAAGGGGGGAAACGTATACGACCTATTTTGACAAAGGCCGTATTAGAATCTCTGGGGGCAACTGTGGAGCCCTATAAGGAGTATGTATGCGCCATGGAGTGCATTCATACATATTCTTTAATACATGATGATTTACCTGCTATGGATAATGATGATTATCGTCGTGGTAATTTGACTAACCATAAGGTTTATGGCGATGGTATGGCCATACTAGCTGGTGATGGACTATTATCCTATGCATTTCAATTGGCTGCACAAAATAAAAATGCAACACCAGAACAAGCTGTAAAAGCTATTTCTATTATAGCTACTGCTGCTGGTCCAGAAGGAATGGTAGGTGGACAAGCCTTTGATTTACAAAGTGAAGGTAAACATTTACCATTACAGGAACTACAAGTGCTACATAAAGGTAAAACGGGAGCTTTATTTGCCGCATCAGTAGAGCTAGGTCTGGTGTTAGGTCATGCAGATCAAAAATCTTATGAAGCGTATATGACTTATGCCAATGCATTGGGGTTATTATTCCAAATCACAGATGATATTTTAGATATTACTGGTACCATTGAAGAATTGGGGAAAACACCAGGTAGCGATTTGAAACTAGATAAATCTACCTATGTATCATTATTAGGCCTTGATGGGGCGCGACAAGAGGCACAACGTGTAGCAGATACTGCCAAACAAGCGCTTTTATCTACGAATCATAGTACGGACATTTTAATTGGCTTGATTGACTATTTATTAGAACGTAGCAATTAATATGACTACATTATTTAATGTGTTAAAGTAATATAAAGTGATTTTTATAATACTGTCTATACCATATGCAATGTTAGTTGAAATGAAATAATCGTATGTAGATAAGTAGAAAAGGATGATAGATATGTTGTCAGAGTTATGGGAAGCTATAAGTCAAAATTACATAGCTCAAGCTGCCTTTTGGGGTTGGGTTTCTGCACAAGTCTTGAAATTTATAATTGTACTCGTAAAAGATCGTACGTTACGTTTAGACCGTCTTGTAGGTTCTGGGGGATTTCCAAGTTCTCATACCTCCTTTGTAATGTCTACAACCACTGCATTACTACTAAAAAATGGACCTGACTCTGATTTATTTATTGTGTCATTGATTTTTTCAATTGTTGTTATGTATGATGCTTCTAATGTACGACTAGAGGCTGGAAGACAAGCTCAAATATTAAACCAGATTGTTGAGCATTTTAAAAAACGAAATATTCCAGTTATGCTAAAAGGATCTCAACAAAGTTTAAAAGAATTATTGGGCCATACACCATTTGAAGTGTTTGGTGGTCTTATTTTGGGTATTGCCGTAGCATATTATCAATATTCTTATATATATAATGGTGTACTATGAGTAAAAAAGAACGTTTAGACGTGTTATTAGTAAATAGAGGCCTTTTTGAAAGCCGTGAAAAAGCCAAGGCCGCTATTATGGCAGGATTAATCTTTATTGGTACTGAGCGTATAGATAAAGCGGGTACTAAAGTAGATATAGAAGCCAATTTAGAAGTAAAAGGCAATACATTACCATATGTAAGTCGCGGTGGGTTAAAACTTGAAAAGGCTATTGAACTATATCATATCGATTTAACGAATGCAGTAATGGTTGATATTGGTGCTTCCACTGGAGGCTTTACCGATTGTGCTTTGCAGAATGGGGCTAAAAAAGTCTTTGCCATAGATGTAGGATATAACCAATTAGCATGGAAACTTCGACAAGATCCTCGTGTTATTAATATGGAAAAACAAAATATTCGTACCGTTACGCCTATTCAATTAGGGGAATTGTCTAATTTTATTTCTATTGATGTAGCCTTTATTTCTTTAGATAAAGTTTTACCAGTTGCTACTACATTATTACAAGCTGATGGTTCTCTTGTGGCCTTAATCAAGCCTCAGTTTGAAGCAGGTCGTGAAAAGGTTGGTAAGGGTGGTATTGTTCGTGATGAAGCTACTCACAAAGAAGTATTACATAGAATATTACAAGTAGCCTATGATTGTGGATTATATTTGCATGGCCTTACGTATTCACCGATTAAAGGCATGGAAGGAAATATTGAATTTTTAGGGTACTTTAAAAAATACAAAGAGGGAGCCTTAGACATTACTGATGAATTAATTAATGACATCGTTACAGAGGCCCATTCCTTATAGGAGTTAATTATGCGTGTTGCTTTTATCCCGAATATGGGGAAAAAAAATATTCTATCTGTCTTGGAAACGGCAGTAAAGCTTTGTAAAGACTATAAAATGGATGTCTATTTGCCTGAAGATGAAGAGGTAAAGGAAATTGCTAAATTAATACATGTATCATCTGACCATATATTACCTAAACCAGAGTTGTTTAAACACGTAGATATGGCACTCAGCTTTGGTGGCGATGGAACCATTATCCATTTAGCGAGACAGATTTTTTCTTATAATGTACCTATTTGCGGTGTTAATTTGGGAGAACTGGGATTTTTAAATCAAATAGAAATTAATCAATTAGAATGTCATTTGCAGCGCATTTATAAAGGTGATTATAATATAGAGAAACGAAATCATTTGCATGCTTATATTGAGCGGGCAGATGGTACGATTACGGAGTTAGAACCTATTATTAACGAAGTGTGTATTACAAAGTATGAACCTGCTAGAATGGCACGTATCAATTTGTCTATTAATAATCATCATACTCAAATGTATCCTGCGGATGGTTTAATTATTTCCTCAGCCACCGGCTCTACGGGTTATAATCTTTCAGCAGGTGGACCTATAATGACACCAGATAATCGTTCGATTATTGTAACACCTTTAGCGCCACATTTAATTCAAGGTGTATCTATGGTACTTAAGGAAAGTGATACATTACAAATTACTATGCCTGAACGTGAACCAGAGTTACATATCTGTATTGATGGTAGTTTTGATTATACTTTTACCAATAAAGATGTTTTGCACGTCAAATCAAATCCTGTGTATTGTCAGTTTGTACGATTTAAAGATCAGCATTTCTTTAGTACATTGTTTAAAAAGTTATCTTCGCGACGAGATGAGTTGTTATAGTAAACGATACTCATGAGTTGCCCTTACTATGGACATCTACATAATATCTTTTGTTCTTGTAAAATTAAGATTAATTATTGTATTAGGATGTGAAAGACATGATCAATATTAATAATGCTGTACAATTTCAACATTTATTATGGGATCGTATCATGCAAGAGGCTCATGTTGTTGTTGACGCTACCTGTGGTAATGGTCATGATTTATTATACTTAGCTGAACATGCCAATGATGGATGCCATCTGTATGGGATTGATATTCAATCTGATGCTATAGCTAAGAGTCAAGAATTACTGAGCCATACACTAAAAGATAGAAGAATATCTATCACATTTATCCAAGGATCACATGAATTGGCTATAGAAGAACAGATAAGCGAAGATTCCATAGATTTATTAATATTTAATCTTGGCTATCTCCCTGGGGGAAATCATTCTATCATTACTACTTGTGAAAAAACGATACAAGCTTTAGAAAATGCTATTCCCAAGTTATCAAAGCAAGGAATTATAACTTTAGTGGTCTATCCTGGTACAGCATCTGGCAAGAATGAACAACTTTGTTTAGAAGAGTTCTTAAGTGGATTAGATCAAAGTAAACACAATGTATGTCATTGGAAGCCTTTGAATCAACGTAATAATCCCCCAGAGCTTTATATGATTCAAGTTAGATAGACGTGATAATTGCTATAAACTAATATGGCGATGTATATGTTGTAATAAAATAGTATATTAGTAATATAGTTTCTGATATTATAAAAAATAGTTATTGATTTTAGTCATATTATATTCAAAAAGACCTTATAAAAGGTCTTTTTTTGTCTATTTTTGAGAAAATGAATAGGATGCATTATTTGTATAAAATAAATAAGCAACATCATAGTTGGTTTTTCTGGTTCCCATGTTTATTGGATTACACGATTCGTAGAATTTTATATTTTATGCATAAATTGTATAATTATCAGTGTGAATATAGGTGAATATTTATGTAAATGTGTTATAATAATAATGGAAAAAATATGTTTTCTATGGTTTTAAAAGGAAGTGAATACCATGAAACGCTATCGTTATAACAAAATAAAAGAAATTGTACAATCTAAAGCTATTGAAACACAAGAGGAATTAGCAGCTGCGTTACTTGAAGAAGGAATTGAAGTTACACAAGCTACTGTATCTCGTGATATAAAGGAATTAATGCTTATTAAAATACCAACAGGAGATGGTCATTATCGCTATGCCTTATCTCCTGAGGAAAATGTAGTATTATCTCGCAGCAGAATCAATCGTTTATTCCAAGATTCTATTATCAAAGTTGATTCTAGCATAAATCTAATTGTGTTACATACAATTCCTGGCTCTGCACAATCAGTAGCGTTTTCTATTGATCATGCAAAATGGACAGAGATTATTGGTACATTAGCAGGAGATGACACAATTCTACTGATTGCTCGTACTGAGTCCGATGTGCCGACAGTCATTTCTCGTATAACTGATTTGATGAAAGATTAATACTATGTTGACGCAAATGAGCATCAGAAATTTTGCGTTGATTGAACAAATGAATATTTCCTTTACGGATGGCATAACTATCTTTACTGGGGAAACTGGGGCTGGTAAATCTATACTCATGGATGCCTTTAGTATTCTTCTGGGTGAACGCGCTAGTAACGAGTTTATCCGTCATGGTAAGGATAGTTTTGTCATTGATGGGACATTTGATATTAGTCAACACAAAAGCTTATTAACTTTATTAGAAGCAAAAAATATAATTGTTGAAGATGAACAATTGATTTTGTCTCGTTCATTCAATCGCAATGGTAAGTCAACCATATTGGCGAATGATCAAGCGATTCCTTTGAAAGCACTCAAGGAAATTGGACAAGAATTAGCTGATATTCACGGACAATATAGTAATCAAGAATTATTAAATGCTACAACTCACCATAATTATTTGGATACATATAATGATGATGCCAGACAAGCCTATGTGCAATATAAGAGTAAGTATAGCGCTTATATAGAAGCGAAACGTCAGGTGGATCATTTGAGTGAAAATATGACAGAACGGGCTCGTGAATTGGATATGCTTAGCTTTCAAATTGACGACATTGAAGATGCGGGCCTTACTATTGGTGAGGATATAGCTATTGCGGAGGAATTAAAACGCCTTGACAGTTTTGACCACGTGGATAAAGTGTTACGTGAATGCTATGATGCCTTTTATGGTGGTCGCCATCCATTACTTGATACGGTAAATACCATTAAGGTTGAGATGAATGATTTAATTCGTTATGATGAGCAAGTCAAAGAAATCTCTGAGCTTGTGAACTCCGCCTATTTCCAATTAGAGGAAGCGGCCCAATTCTTAGATCGTTATCGTGACTCTATCAGTTATGATGAAGAACGGTATGCCTATTGCCAGGAACGAGATTCTGTCATTTATGGTCTCAAGAAAAAATATGGAGATACTGTAGAAGATATTCTTGCTTATGAGGCAAAAGCACAAAATCGATTAGAGGAATTAGAACATCAAGTGTTTGCACAAGATGAACTGGCATCTCAGCTCGTTCAATGTGAAGCAGAAGCAAGAAAGGCTTTAGCTAATTTACGTAAGATACGTGAAACAACAGCTGCTATTGTGGCAAAACAATTGCAAGCTGAATTAAGCCAACTCGGTATGGAAAAGAGTGAAATTTCCTTTAATATCGTTAATTCAGATACTTTGACCGCACTGGGTGCTGATTCCATTGAACTATTATTCAGTGCTAATAAAGGGGAACAGTTACTGCCACTTCATAAGGTAGCCTCTGGTGGTGAGTTAGCACGTATTGCGTTAGCATTTAAATCTGTATTTACTGGTGATACTCATAAAACACTTGTATTCGATGAGATTGATGTCGGTATTAGTGGTGATATTGCCTTAAAAGTAGCGGAAAAGATTTTAGCGATTTCCAAGCATAATCAAGTATTTTGTATTACTCATTTACCACAAACGGCAAGTATTGCAAAACAACATTATCATTTGGCCAAAATAGAGCAAGAAGGACGTACAATCTCTACATTAAATATATTGACAGAAAAAGATCGTTTATCACAAATTGCGTCTATGATGTCAGGTAAAGGTATGTCAGAAACGGCATTAGCTGCTGCCAAAGAATTGGTGGCTCATTTTAAAAAATAGAGATGAAGACAATCAGTCCCATTAGATATTGTAAATAGTTGACGTGGACTGATTTTTTAAGTATACTTTATGTATTGTAATAGAGGTGCAAATGCAAAGAGTACATATATTTAGCTTGGTAGGCATTGAGATATATGAAAAGGTGTAATTGCCGAAGTGATAATTTACCGAGGGTTATTGCTGGTCGTTTGTTTAAGAGACACTCGACTGTCATCAATATTTGATGGAGTGCTATTTCATTGAGCTTTTACATACTATTTTTTGTGGTTTGCAAGAGATATAAATGTGTATAGATTGCCAGTGGATTTCCTCCACTGGTTTTTTTCGTATAGGAGGGCACTATGCTTAGAGTTATGGTCTGCGGTGCAGGCGGTAAAATGGGGCGTGAAGTTGTAAAAGCTGTTCATGCTGATGCTGAATTAGTAATGGCCGGAGGTATTGATCCAAGTCAAGCGGGTAATGATGTAGGAACTGTAGCCGGTATTGAATCATTACACATTCCAATGGCAGCATCTTTAGATGAGGTGCTCGGTGAAAATAAACCTGATGTAATAGTAGACTTTACATCGCCTGCTATTATCTTTGAAAATGCTAAAAAGATTTTAGGCGCAGGTGTTCATATCGTTATCGGAACAACTGGACTTTCACAAGAACAACGAGATGAACTAGCCGCTATCGGCAAAGCAAACAATGCTAATTGCTTGGTAGCTCCAAACTTTTCATTAGGCGCTGTGATGATGATGAAAGTATCAGCAGAACTAGCACAATATTTCCCAAATGTGGAAATCATTGAATTACATCACAATCATAAATATGATGCACCATCTGGTACAGCTGTATTGACAGCTAAATTAATCAATGAAGCGAAAGCAGCCGCTAATGTTGTGGCCACTGAGGATCTAACTCGTGAAAGTTTGCCCGGTGCTCGTGGTGCGAAAGTGGATGACGTAACAATTCACAGTGTAAGATTACCAGGTTATGTAGCACACCAAGAGGTTATTTTTGGTGGTTATGATGAAGCATTAGTAGTTCGTCACGATAGCTTGAGCCGACTATCCTTTATGCCTGGCGTTGTATTAGCATGTAAAAAAATTGTTGAACATCCAGGTTTAACATATGGATTAGAACATTATCTATAATAGCTAAAAAATAGGTACTATAATATTATGTATGAATACATGTTATAAATTTGTATATAATGTGATATTGATGGTAGATATGCTACAATTGAGAGTATAAGAGACAATATAAGAACATTCGAATTAATATAGGAGATTTAATCATGAAAAAACCAAACGTTGCCATTTTAGGGGCTACAGGTGCTGTAGGTGCAGAATTTATTACATTAATTGGGGAACGAAATTTTCCCTACGAAAATCTAAAATTATTGGCATCTGCACGCTCTGCAGGTACAGAACTAGTAGTTAATGGTCAAACTTATGTGGTAGAAGAAGCAACACCTGAATCTTTCGACGGTATTGATATCGCTTTATTTGCTGGTGGTTCTATCTCCAAAACATTGGCTCCTGAAGCTGCTAAACGCGGAGCTATCGTTATCGATAACTCCAGTGCATTCCGTATGGATCCAGAGGTACCATTGGTAGTACCAGAGGTTAATCCAGAAGATATTCTCACACACAAAGGTATTATTGCGAACCCAAACTGTTCTACAATTATCATGTCCTTAGGTTTAAAACCACTTCATGATTTATCACCTATTAAGCGTATCATTGTTAGCACATACCAAGCTGTATCAGGTGCAGGTAAAGAAGGTATTGAAGAACTTGAAAATCAAGTACGTGAATATAATGAAGGCAAAGAAATGACTGCTAACCTTTTGCCTACAGGTTCAATGCCTAAACATTATCCAATTGCATTCAACTTGATTCCTCAAATTGATGTGTTCTTAGATAATGACTATACTAAAGAAGAAATGAAAATGGTCAACGAAACTCAAAAGATTTTACATGATGATTCCATTCAAGTAGTACCAACTACAATTCGTGTGCCTGTATATCGTTCCCATTCCGAATCTGTATTAGTTGAAACAGAAGAACCTGTATCTGTAGAAGACTTCCGTGCAGCCTGTGCAAACTACCCTGGGTTACAAGTCAAGGATAACCCTGCTAATCAAGAATATCCAATGCCTTTATATACATCTAATAAAAATGATTGTGAAATTGGTCGTATCCGCAAGGATTTGTACAATGATAAAGGTATGAACTTCTGGATTGTTGGTGATCAAATTCGTAAAGGTGCTGCATTAAATGCCTTGCAGATTGCTGAATATATTGTAGAAAAACAAGCATTTTAATTTATACGGAGGAATATTATGAAAACCTTTGGCCGTGTATTAACCGCCATGATTACGTCATTTAATGAAGATGGCTCCGTAAATTTTGAAAATACAGTAGCCATTGCAAAACACTTATTGGCGAATGGTTCGGATGGACTTGTTGTGTGTGGCACTACTGGTGAAAATCCAACTATGTCCAAAGCTGATAAAATTCAATTGTTCAAAGAAATCGTTGCAGCTTGTGGTGATCAAGGTACTATTATTGCTGGTGTTGGTAGTAATGATACAAAAGCAACTGCAGAGTTTGCAAAAGAAGTTTCTGAGATTTCTGGTATTGATGGTTTATTAGTTGTAGTGCCATATTATAATAAACCTAATCAAAAAGGACAATATTTACACTTCAAAACCGTAGCTGAATCAACTACATTGCCTATCATGGTATATAATGTACCAAGTCGTGTAGGTACAGCTATTTCACCTGCAACTATCGCAAAATTACATCATGAATTCCCACATATTAATGCAGTTAAAGAAGCAAGCGGTAACTTAGCGATTGGCACAGAAATCAAAAAATTATTACCTAATGATGACTTCATGTTATATAGTGGTGATGATGGGTTAACATTACCATTATTGTCAGTTGGTGGTGTTGGTGTTATTTCTGTAGTAGCTCATATTGCGGGTACTGAAATGAATAACATGATTCAAGCTTTTGAACAAGGCGACTTATCAACGGCTATGAAAATCAATCGAGATTTATTCGATATTACAAAAGCTATGTTTGTTACAACAAATCCTATTCCTGTAAAATATGCATCTCGCCAAATCGGCTTGCCAGCAGGGGCGTTCAATTTACCAATGTGTGAACCAAATGATGAAGAAGCCGTAGCTATAGACAATGCATTAGCAGAATTTAAAAATAATAAATAGTTCCAATTAAATCAGATTCTTGTATTTTGATAAAGAATATTGATTATAAATCATGACCACCCGTCTAACGGGTGGTTTGCTCACAGGCTTTAAGCCTGAGTTACCGGCCAGCGCCTTAAGACGCTGGCTTTCACTTCGTTCAATCCACATTGCCCTTGCCACTTTAGCTAAACCCTAAAGGGCATATTGTCTACTTGCCACCCTTAAAAGGGTCCTCATATTCTTTAATACTAATTTTATCCGACATCTTGTCATGTATTTCCTGCTCAGTGATATACTTTTTAATTGTAGCCTCATTTAGTCCTACTGTTGATACATAATATCCCTCAGCCCAAAAGTGTCTATTTCCATATTTATACTTTAAATTGGCGTGCTTATCAAATATCATCAGAGCACTTTTACCCTTCAAATATCCCATAAAACTCGATACTAATATTTTTGGTGGAATCGTCACTAACATATGAACATGGTCGATCATTAGATGTCCTTCAATTATAGTAACTCCTTTGTATTCACATAACCATCTCGTGTGCGCTAGGCTTTGTTCCTTTGTCGCCATAGAAATCACCTCTTTATTTGCATATAATGCGGCTTGAACACCTTTATTATATAACGATTCAGAGGTGATTTTTTAGTATAACTATCGTTTCCGCACCCGCATAGCGGGTGGTTTTATGATTCGCGATTACATCGCGAACCAGTCTAAAGACAATAATATTAGAGCCCTTCTACATACTGTAGAAGGGCTCTTTTTCATAGTGAAAGAGAAATTTATTATGAAATTTAGCTTTTAACAACATGTTAGATATTTGAGTTTAAATACGATCTCGAATTAAACCAATCACAAGACCTGCAATTTCACAATTTTTTGTAATAATCGGCTCAAAATTATCATTTTCAGGTTGTAAACGTATATGATCAGCCTCTCGGAAGAACCGTTTTACAGTAGCTTCGTCATCATTTACTCGAGCTACAACAATGTCACCATTATTAGCAGTATTTTGCTGACGCACAATTAATAAATCATCTTCATAAAATCCGATATTAATCATAGATTCACCACGAACACGAAGGGCAAAACAGTCAAAATTACCAACTAATTGAATAGGTAAAGTTAATACTTCTTCTATATTTTCTGTAGCAAATACAGGCATGCCTGCTTGAACTTGACCGAGTAATGGTACACGGCGTAATACAACATCTGTAATTTCTACTTCATCAGAAAAAGTATCAGTTGATGTATGGGATACACTAGAAGGTGCAGCGGATTTTTGATGAAAACCTTCTATAACTAGTGTAGATAATTTATCTTCTACTAATGTGATAGAACGGTTTTTATTTTTAGCACGCTTAATATATCCGAATTTCTCTAAGGTATTCAAATGAGATTGAACAGTAGAGGTTGAGCTAAGTCTCATATAATCACAGATTTCACGAACTGTGGGGCAGTGGTAGTCATTATATAGAGAATCTCTAATATACAAAAGAATGCGCATTTGTTTACTGTTTATATCTGTAGCAGGGCGTCTCATAAGGAACCTCCAGGGGAAAAAGTAATATATAAATCAAATTATATATAGTCAAATAGGTATTACATAGCCTTAATATATCTTTATTATACGGATTTTCACAAATAAATGCAAACAAACGTTCTTAAAAGTGTTGACCGAACATTTGTTTGCGTGCTACAATATGCATGTAAGAAAACAAATGTTCTGAGTAACTATGTTCGATAATAATGTATTGAATATGATTTAAACTATAAATTATTAAGAGAGGCGATTATTATGAAAAAAGATTTGTTGATTATGATTGGTATGTGTTTAACAGTATTATTTGGTTTTCAAATGACAAATCCTAGTGTAACACTTGATACACAGAGTGTTCATACGGTTACGGTACAAAAAGGTGATACTGTTTGGGATATTGCTAATCGCGTAACTACTCATGATATAGATGTGCGCCAAGTTGTATATGCTGTAAAAGAACTTAACAATATAGATGATGCTGGTGCATTAGTTCCTGGTACAACATTACAAGTACCCACTGTAAAAGAAGTTAGTCCTGTTAGAGCTCTGGACTATGTGGCTCAAAATTAAATATAGATTAAAAAAGACGCACAAAAGGCGTCTTTTTTATTTTCTACGACTACCAAAAATAGTGGAGATTGGGTTATCTACAAATTTATTGGCTTCATTGATATAGCGGCGCACCATGTTAACACTATGGTGACGAGTTTGTCTCATAATATTACGTTCTTCTACACCATAGGAAGCGGCAGTTGTAGCAAAACCATGACGTAGACTATGGGCACCATACATGTTTGGATCTAATCCGATTAATGTAACGTATTTTTTGACAATATCTGCAATAGATTTATCGGATATAGCAGTTTTTCGTAATCCCATAGTTTTTGTGAATCCTCTAAATACAGGACCGTCTTTGATTTTTGCATAATCTAGCCAATTACGCATAGCTGTAACAGCACAGAATTGAGAATTTGGAATATAGGGAATAGCAACAATTGCACCGTGACCCTCTTGGTCTGCTTTGGAGGATGCTACAAATATTTCCAATCCTTGTTGGGAAAAATTAAGATGTTCTACCGTAAGGGCCGCTATTTCACTTCTTCGAAAGGCGCCCATAAAACCAATTAGAAGAATGGCTTTATCCCTCATAATTTGAATATCTGGAACTTCAAGATGTGACATAGCTTCAAATATGTCTTCTAGGTCTTCAAGCAGAATAGGAGTTTTACCTTGTTGGAAGGTACCTTTTAAACGACGAATACCACGAAGAGCGTTCTTAACTAAAGGGTTGATACAAGGATTTAATGCCATACCTGATGCATTATAATTTTCGGAGATGGCGCTGATACGACGAGAAATAGTATTAGCCTTTGCATAATCAGCTAAATCATTAATATAGTTAACGATTGTTTCTGATGTGGCAGGGAAATACTCTACATGATTATAGTTGCACCAATCAACAAAATCAGACCAATCTGATTCATAGGCATCGATAGTGTTTTCTGATTTTGAAAGAATAATACTTTGTTTAGCTTTCATAGAAAGTTTTGTACTATTCAGCAATGCATCATTATGACGCAGATAAAAATGTTTATTAGAATTGTCAGTCATATATCGTCCTTAGAAAAAATTGAATTGTATAGCTATATTGTAACATATAAAAGAGCCCTATCTAAAGATAGGACTCTTCACTGTATTAGAACCGTGGGCCATGTGGGCGATCATCACCAACATTGACATCTAATACTTGACCAGTTACGGCGTCTACGACTACACGATAATTTACTTTATCTTGTTTCATGGAGACTAAGTAAAGTGGATTTTGTGTAGGTTGAGATAAACTGTTTGCGTTTACAGTTGGATTGGTAGCATTTGTAGTCATCACATTATTAGTAGTTATAGCATTAGTTTGATCATCTGCAGGTACTCCTTGATTCATAGGTTGTGGTAAATTATCTTGTGGGCCATTGGACATAGCATCACCTACACCCCCTTGTGGAGCATTAGAAGGTGCAGCACCTGGCATAAAACCAGGACCATCTTGAGGTGAATTCATAGGTTGGTTATCATTACCTTGTGGAGCATTAGATCGTGGGCCATGATTTCGATTTCCGTGTTCACCGCGACTCCCTTTGTTATCGTGGAAATGACCTTTGTTGTGTTTATCCATTGTTAAATCCACTAGCATGAGATCACGGAAGGAGAGAGTACTTTCATCAGCAGCAACGGCATTTGCGGCGATGGATTTTACTTTGCTTTCATCTAGTAATGTAAGATTTTTAGCGGCTGCTTGTTGTTGTACTATAGCATTTTGAGCCATAATCATTTGATGATGTGCTTCCATACGTTCTTGATGATGATACCATTTTAAACCACCACTTACGGCTACGATAACGGCCAAGGCAATACCAGCTTTTTTAAGGTTAGATTTTGTAAATACGTTCTTCGCCCCTGTAGATATAGTATTTAGGAATTTTTCTTGTTTTGAAGTTTCATTAGGTGTGTTGTTTTGATTGTTTGTGTTCATATTTGTCATAGTATTTCTCCTTATATAGATCTTAATTTAGTAACTAAAAGTTATCCTACAATTACATTTTTTAGCTGTTTGCTATGATGTCATTCTAGATATTTTGCATGATTGTTAGATGAATGATAATTAACTTATTTAGAAACAATCTGTGAAACACGAGCAATTTAACTGAAATTATGATAAAGTATTACTTGTAAAAAGTAACTATATAAGGGTTAAATATATGTTTAATACCTATATGGTACATTGTAGTATTTAGGAGAGCTAATGAAATTATTTGACGCATTAACTTCATTTAATCTAACTAATCTAAAAGATGTATCTATTAAAAAGCGATTGCTTTTTGGCAATCTATTAATGGTACTAGTTCCTATTTTTAGCATGCTCATATTAGCCGCTATATTTATTGGTGTTATTCGCTATACACACCCTGTGCAAGAAGCATTGAAACTAAACTATCAAACTCGTGGAGAGTCGTTATCGGTACAAATATTGCTTAGTTCTTTGCAAGGTGATGTTGATTCCTCTATACCTAATAAATTAGAGAGAATTCGAGGAACATTAGAGTCGTTAGAGAAATTTGGTATTACAACAGCAGTAGTTGAAAATGGTATAGTAACTCGATTAAGTCCAGGTGTTGAAGGTACACCAACTTACTCATTACTACAAGAATATATTAACAATTCAAATCCTGAAGAGTATCATAATCATATAAGACATGATGAGTCTAATGACGCATCTAAACTTGATGATGATGATCCACAAATGCAATCTTATATGGTATGGGATAAACACGGTATTATATTTAGATATGCCTCACACTATGATAGAATTATTGTTGTAGGCACAGGTAATACACCGTTTATCATTGGACAACCTAATGGACCAGGAGCACCACCAGATGAAGACTTTAAGAATATTCTCGATTCTGGTTTAATTGTTATCTTTGGCATCGGTATTATCATTATTATTTTACTTGGTATTAATATGACTCGTATGTTATCGAATCAAATTTTAAAGCCATTAAAAACATTACAAAATGCATCGAAACGTATTCGAGAAGGTAATCTTGATACACCTATTGAATCAACCACGGAAGATGAGTTTGGTGATACTATCCGCGCATTTGAATCCATGCGTAAAGACCTAAAACAAGCCCATGAAGATCAAGAAGTGTACGAAGAAAATCGAAAAGAACTAATTGCTGGTATTTCTCATGATTTAGCAACACCAATTACAATGATTAAGGGCTATGCTAGTGGTTTATTGGACGGGGTAGCATCTACACCAGAGAGACAACGCCAATATGTAAAAAATATACAAGATACATCTAACCAAATGGATGTGCTTGTAAAGGAGCTATTTGTATTTTCTAAATTAGATTTAGGTCGATTAGAATTCGATTTAATGCCACTCAATGTATATGATTACATTCACGATTTTATCAGTGATGCTGGTCCAGTCTATGAAGCTCGGGGCTTGAGACTTTCATTATTGACACCAAGGATTACACAAAAAACCAAAGTTGATTATAATCAATTCAAAAGAGTTATTACCAATATCTTTGAAAATAGTTTAAAATATAAAAATACCGAAATGGGCAAGTTAGATGTATATATTAGTGCTACATCGGATATTATAAAAATTAAATTAGTTGATCATGGTCAAGGGGTAGATCCTAATGATTTATCGAAGCTCTTTGAAAGCTTTTATAGAACCGATAAGGCCAGAACAAATGCCCATAATGGTAGTGGTCTGGGTTTAGCTATCGTTAAACGTATTATTGAGGGGATGCATGGAAGTATTCATGCGGCACTAACAAATGGCGGCGGTTTAACTATCTGTATTGAATTACCAGTTATTAAGGAGTAAAACATATGAAAAACATTTTAATTATCGAAGATACTCAAGGCATTGCAGACCTAGAACGTGATTATTTTGAAGCAAATGGTTATGGTACGACAATTGCATCGGATGGGCAAGAAGGATTAGACTTAGCCTTAAAAAATGAATATGATCTTATTATTTGTGATGTAATGTTACCTACGGTAGATGGTTTTCATATTTGTCGTGAATTACGTGCAAAAAAAGACACACCAATTATTATGGTAACAGCTAAAACAGAAGAAATAGATAAAATTAGAGGCTTAGGTCTTGGGGCAGATGATTATATGGTAAAACCATTTAGCCCTAATGAGTTAGTAGCTCGAGCTAAGGCGCATATCGCTCGCTATGAACGCTTAACTCAAAGCAATGCAGCTTTATCGGCAGCACAAAAAGCACGTATCCTTGATTTTGGTGAATTACAAATTCAATTAGATACACACCGTGTATTTGTAGGTGAAAGAGAAGTTAATTTAGCTAATCGTGAATTTGAATTGTTAACATTCCTTGCTGAAAATCCAGGAATTGTTTTCAGTAAAGATCGTTTGTTAGAACGCGTATGGGGTTTTGAATCCAGGGGTGATACAGCAACGGTTACTGTTCATATTAAACGTATTCGTGAGAAGATCGAACCAAATCCAGATACTCCAAAATTCATTGAAACTATCTGGGGTGTTGGTTACCGTTTTAATGGCTAAGAAATAATGAAAAGAGTACATAAATTTATCATTTTGAGCTTAATAAGTATAACCATCAGTGGGTGCGGTTACGTACCCACTGGTTCTGTTACACAAGGAATTCGAGTAGATGATATAGATCTATCAGGTAAAAGTAAGGCTGAGCTTCATATAGCATTAGAACAACTAGGAAAAGAAAAAAATAAACCAGTTACAATTGTGACAGATAAAACCAATACACAGGCTACATGGAAGGATCTTGGTATTTTGGAAAATATAAGTGAATTAGAACAAGATATCTTATCCTATGGATATGAAGATGATGCATTAACATTGTTATCAAATCGTTTTAAAGCGCTTGTGTATGGTAAACAATTTCCTTATGCCCTAAAATTAGATGAAGTACAAGCTCAAGCATTTCTAACTGAATTTGCTAAAACAATGGATACACCGGGTCATGATGCATATTTATCTGTTGAAAATGGTCAAGTTGTATTACATCCTGCCAAAAATGGTAAACGTATAGATATTGCTGCTACTATGAAAGCACTCAAGGAATCTGTAGCTACAGGTAATATTAATACACTATCACTAGTGTATACCACAGAAAATACAGTGAAAGTCACAGATGCAGATTTAAAATCATTAACCACTGTATTAGCAAGTTATACTACTAGCTTTGATCCATCTAATACAAATCGTACAAATAACATTGAAATCGCTGCCAATAAAATGAATGGCACTTTGGTTAAACCAGGCCAAAACTTTTCCTTTAATGAGGTCGTTGGTGAAAGAACAGCAGAGGCTGGATTTGATGATGCTCCTGTTATGATAGATGGTAAACTCGTACCTGGCATTGGTGGCGGCATCTGTCAGGTGAGTTCCACCTTATTTAATGCAGCTTTATTATCTGGCATGGAAATTGTAGAACGAAATCCTCATTTTGAACCTGTTGGCTATATTGCAGCTGGTCGAGATGCTACTGTGGCATATGGCTATTTAGATTTTATATTTAAAAACCCATATAACCAATCCGTCTATGTAATAACTAGTATATTTGGAGGTGAAGTCACTATTTATATTATTGGTGTAGGTTCTGACAAACCTAAATCAGTAGATATTTCTGTAGGTGGAGAAAAAGAAATTCCTCATTCTACAGAAACGCGTACAGATATGACAATAGAAGGTGGACAAGTAATAGAGGGGCATCCAGGACTTACTATGGTAACAACTCGGCATATTGTGTATGGTAATGGCGTAACTAGTACTGATACTTATGAATCCTTATATGACCCAGTAAATACGATTATTATAAAAGGTAAACCAAAGCCAACAACAAAGTCGCCAACTGTCTGAGGAGTTTTTATGGATACAATTTTACAATTTGATTATTCTGTGATATTTTGGATTCAAGCACATATGGTAAATCCATTTTTGACGCCATTTATGTATGGTATATCAAAAATTAGCTCTTCAGGGGCCATTTGGATTATTTTAGGACTCATATTACTTGGAATGAAAAAATATCGCCTTATAGGGCTTACAATTATGATTTCATTATTTTTAGTACTCATAGTAGGTGATTTAAGCTTAAAGCACCTTGTAGGGCGTTTACGACCATTTGTAGACTTTCCGAACGTCCGGTTAGTAGCAACGCCACCAGCAGCAACGAGTTATTCATTTCCGTCAGGACATGCATTTAGTTCGTTCGCAGCAGCAATAGCTATATATATAGGCTTTAGCCATATAGATACTAGAAAGCGTATATTAGGCGTTATAGCAATCATAATTGCTACAATGATTGCATTTTCCAGAGTATATCTATTTGTACATTATCCAACAGATGTATTAGCAGGTGCAGCATTAGGTATTATTGATGGTATCGTGAGCTGGTATATTGGGAACTACGTATATAATTATGTATAATTACGTTTGAGAGAGCGTTCCTTAGTAGAAACACTTGAACTTAGTGAAAGTACTAAAAACCTAGAAAAACACTGATTTCTCTTAAAAATAGATTGAAAAATAACTTCCGATAATATATCGTTATCGGAAGTTATTTGCGTTTCGGTCCCTCGAAAGAGTTTTTAAGCTTATATGATTATTTTATTAGCGATACTTTTTTGAGTTACGTTCAAAATTACTCAATCGTCTTTATTATTTCGTGTATTCTGTTTTAGAATAATTTTGAGTAAATTTTATTGTTAATACGTATTGCTCTGCTAAATCGATTATAACAAGCGTCCTTTATAATCCAATTGACGAATGCCGTAGTCGGAGTCCAATTTAAAATGACCTACATTACCATCCACGGTCTCAAAAGCATATTCATTGCCCCTACGCTCCATTACTTTTATAGGTGCTACTCCTTTTTCCATCAATTTATCTCGAATGCTACGTGCTTGTTCTTGGGTGCAACCACTCAGGTTTTCTAAGATAAATGTATTACTTGTTAAAATAGAGCGATGATATTGGCCTAAGATATTTTTGCCTTTCCGTTGATTTCTAACACGAATAATAGAGGCAACAGCATCTAACGCTAGGGATAATAGACTCATAGGACTCTTCCTTTCAATACATGATTATTTATAGTATAGGGATTTATTATATTTCATGGTTTGTTTCAGTTTTATGACTATCATACTCGGATTCATTATACTATACTTGGTAACTATTGTGTTAATGCTTCTTTTTTATCTCTCACAAAACGACGTTCCAAAATCTCATGAGCGGTTGTTTTATGAATGATTTCTTTCACCAATGTATCTAATTCGGAACCATCACGATAATCGGCCTCTGCATAATAACGAATACGATGTTGTTGCATCATGCGATACACCTTCGTGGTATCCTTTTTGATGGGATCGTAAACACCGATAGAATGACCACCATTAGCATTGACGAGGCTCATGCAAGGAATATCAGTATCGCTGTCGCCAATGTACACCATATTACGGAATGGTACGCGAATGTCCTCTGGCTGAAAGTAATCATTCACCTTTGGATCATTGATGTCGAGTATACCTTTTTGAATACGGAACAAGAATTGCGTTTTATTGGTATAGTTTATCGCTTGTGCTGGCCAGCATGCTACACCTTCTGTATTATACATAAAGGAGCTGGCATAAATTTTTTCAAAGGCCCCCGCCTTTGCCATTTCCGTTCCTTCAATCATGTCTTTAAGGCCAGAGGAAATAATGTAATGCTCAATGGTAACTCCATGTGCATCACCATACTGACGAATACGTTCAAACCATTCTTTCACACCTTCATATAGGGCCACGTGGGAACCGTAATTCATCAAGGCATTTTTGGTCACATAGAATTTACCATACGATGCTTGTATCATCATATACATATAGGCTAAATTGGTATCCATGTCGTTAGCCGTAGCTAATTCATTGGATTCTTTCCAGAATTTCTGCACATCATATTTTACAGACTGGATATAGCCCTGTGCTTGCATATCGTCTGGTGACAGTGTTTTATCAAAGTCGTAGCAAATAGCTAAGACTGGTTTCTCAGATAGTACCATATGATTCTCCTTTCTATTTTAGTAAATTTAAAACTGAAAACTATCCTGTTGTGGTTTCGGTTCCACTATCCAAGACTGTTGATTCGCTTCTTTTACCACATCTTGTGGTAATGCATGACCAATCAAAAATGGAGATGTCGGATTATGCAGTTTCATAGCTTGGCGGACATTGGCTTGGTTAGTATTGGCGTAGCAATACTGACAGAAATGAGCACAACTGTCATAGGCACCTATATCACCATGTAGATAACAGTTACATTCCTCTCGTGAAGGTTGGCGCGTCGGTAGTGACAGTGTGACACCAAAGGCTTGTTCATATACTTCCTTTGTTAAACATCCCGTACTATCCGCACCTACATCAGCAAATACAGAACCTTCCCCGCAAGTTTTCAGAGTCATATGATTAAACTTAGCAATTTGTACGAGTTCAGTAATTAATGACCGTTGAAGCTCCACGGGTGGCCTTATAGCCTGTGGGAAATTACGTCGTACTTTATCATATAAATCGATAAAGCTAACAATGACCGTATCTGTATGGCCCTTTAATCGTTCTGCCATCTCTGTAAATCGTTTCACATGTACATCAAATGTATAAGTTTCATTGATAATTATGGGATCATAGCGCCAGGTCATGGCCTTAGGGCCAATTCTTTCACTAAGGAATATAAAATTCTCTAGGACCTGTTCATAGGGCGGCACATTAGGTTCAATATCTCGGCCATAAAGTGTAATTGTCATATGCCAGTATTCCCTGTATGGTTCGAGTACAGATAGATATGGGAAAAACGGTCTAGGATTTTTAGAACAAAACGCAATGCCATCAATCACATCAGGATTAATCAAATATTTAGTTACGGATAATGGTTGATAAGGATTGCGAACCATCACATAACCCTCCTCTATCCGATTGGCAAGCCATAGCGGATAAAAGGCTGGAATATCGGTACGCTGACCTGTTTGTAAAATCATATTTACTATTTTCTCTATGGCTCTCTATTTTTTGTCAAATGATTCAGACACATAGATGCGAATAAGCTATTCCCCCATAAATGCTATCAAACTTTGGTGGTGTATTTATTTCTTATACAGAAAAGAGTATAATAAACAAAGTTATTATTCATTAGTCTAAGGAGACACTATGTCTGATTCATTTGATAAAATTGTAGAAATACCTACTGATAAAAAAGAATATATTACATCCTATTGGTCTGAACGGGCCAAATCTTTCCGAGAGTTGCGCGAAAAGGAACTCCATAGTCCAAAGGAATTATTGTGGCGTGATGAATTACTATCTCATCTGCCAAACGGTAACTCCCTATCTATTTTAGATATTGGCTGTGGCGCAGGCTTCTTTAGTATTCTCTTATCCCAAGCGGGTCATACGTCCACAGGTATCGATTTAACACCAGAAATGGTTGCAGAATCCCAATACTTGGCTGAACAAGTGCAAAGCATAGCTACATTCCAAGTAATGGATGCAGAAAGCCTTGATTTTCCAGAGGCTAGCTTTGACGTAGTGGTAGCACGCAATGTGACTTGGAATTTACCACATCCTGATCAAGCCTATGCAGAATGGCTTCGCGTATTGAAACCAGGTGGTATTTTGCTCAACTATGATGCGGAACATGCCAAAGGTCATCATCATCGACCTGAAATGTTACATAATGCTCATGCTAATGTACCTACAGAATTACTCGATAAATGTCACACCATGTATCACATGTTAGAAATCAGTCGCTATGACCGCCCTATGTGGGATCACACAGCCCTATTAAATCTAGGTGCCTCATCTTGTGAAATTGATACCACTGTGGGACCTCGTATTTATGATACTGAGGATGAGTTTTATATTCCAGTACCTATGTTTTTGGTGAAAGCAACTAAATAAGTCTTATAAATGTCCAAAGAATTCTTGGGCATTTTTTATTTCTGCCTTTAATTTTTCTTCATCTATAGTCAATAACTCACGATCTTTCATCAAAATCTTGCCATTAACGATAACAGTATTAGCATCAGAACTATTGGCAGAATATGCAAGAGCTGCGACGTCGTTATAACGAGGCATCCAGTGTACTTGGTCGGCATTGTATAGAACGATATCTGCGCGATAACCTTCTTGTAATACACCTAGGTCATGATAGCCAAGAGCTTTTGCCCCTTCTACTGTCCCCATATTCCAAGCTGCTTGTGCAGGGATGGCTTTTGGATCATATAGACGTGCTTTATGAAGTGTGGCAGCAAGGCGTACTTCCTCTAGCATATCTGCATTATTGTTACTAGCAGAGCCATCAGTACCTAAACCAACGGTAATACCTTTGGCAATCATTTCTGGCACTGGTGCAATACCACTAGCCAGTTTCAAATTAGATTGTGGATTATGAGCAACGGCAACATTATTCTCAGCCATAATCTCCATATCTTCTGGTGTTACATGCACACAATGGGCCGCTAGTGCACCATTATAGAACAAACCTAAGTCATGCATGTGGGCAATTGGTGTTTTACCAGTGGCTTTTATAACATTTTCCACTTCACCTTTCGTTTCGCTTAGATGCATATGAATGCCAGCACCAATTTCCTTGGATAAAGCGATAACTTTTTCCATATAATCATCTGGACATGTATATGGCGCATGTGGTCCTAATAAAACCTTGATGCGGTGATTATCAAAGCCATGCCATGTACGATATAAATCGGCATTTTCTACGAGCGCTTGATTGGCTGTTGGGGATACACCCGCAAGACCACGAGATAATACGGCACGAATACCAGAAGATTTAACTTCTTCAGCTGTTGTATTCATAAAGAAGTACATATCACTAAATGTAGTAGTACCGGAACGCAACATTTCAGCAATCCCTAATTGAGTACCATATTTTACATAGTGGTCATTCAGTTTTGCTTCTGTAGGCCAGATAGCGTTTTGTAACCAGTCCATTAATTCCAAATCATCCGCATAGTTACGGAATAATCCCATAGCAATATGCGTATGAGTATTAATGAGACCTGGTGCTGCTAATTGTCCTTTACCATCCAATACTTCTGTGGACTCAGCTGTAGCTTTCACAATGTCCTGTTTATTGGTGAAGATGAATTTAATATAGCCATCTTGAATGGCGATGGCTGCATGATTGATAGTTGTGTCATTCGATAACACGTCGATATTTTTTATGAGTAAATCGTACATAGTATATCCTTTCAAGACAGGGCGAGTACAAATACAGAATATTCCAACATTACAATCTATTTGACGAGTGTATCCTAGAGAATAACCCCATATTGCTCTGCATCGCAATCTATTATGTATAGCCGAAAAGACTTGGCCGAAACCAAGTCTATCGTTATTAGTTAACTTTTGTAAGGTAATCGATTTGATCTTGTGTTAATGCATCTAAATCGTAACCCATGGATTTTAATTTCAAATCTGCAATGCGAGTATCTAATTCGTGAGGTAATACGTGAACTTTTACATCCATTGTTTTACCATGTTTTAATAGATATTCTGCTGCCAATGCTTGCATTGCAAAGGATAAGTCCATGATTTCTGCAGGATGACCATCACCAGCTGCAAGGTTTACAAGACGACCTTCTGCCAATAGGTATAATTTACGGCCATCAGCCATTGTGTAGCCTTCGATATTTTGACGAACGCGTTCATGGCTCACTGCTAGTGCTTCCAAATCAACAGCATTCACTTCGCAATCGAAATGACCAGCATTACACATGATTGCTTTATCTTTCATTACTTCGAAATGTTCTTTTACGATAACGTCTTTACAGCCTGTTACAGTACAGAAAATATCCCCAATTTTAGCGGCTTCAATCATAGGTAATACTTTGAAACCATCGAATACGGCCTCTACTGCTTTGATTGAATCTACTTCTGTTACATATACATGAGCACCAAGGCCTTTAGCACGCATAGCAACGCCTTTACCGCACCAGCCATAACCAGCAACTACGACGTTTTTACCAGTTACAGTGAGATTTGTAGTACGCATGATACCATCCCATACGGATTGACCAGTACCATAGCGATTATCGAACAAGTATTTACAGTACGAATCGTTAACGGCAATCATAGGGAATGTCAATTTTTCCGCATGCTCCAACGCATATAAACGATGTACACCTGTAGTCGTTTCTTCGCTACCACCGATGAGACGTTCTTTGGCATCTTGGCGTGTGGTGTGTAATAGATTTACAAGATCACCACCATCATCAATGATGATATGTGGTTTATGGTCCAATGCTTTATGCAAGAAATTGAAATATTCTTCATCAGTACAGTTATAGCAAGCATATACAGTAATGCCCATATCTACAAGGCCTGCTGCCACGTCATCTTGTGTGGACAATGGATTGGACCCTGTTACAATAACATCAGCGCCACCTCGTTTCAATACGGTTGCTAAATACGCAGTTTTCGCTTCTAAATGCACGCTCACAACGATAGTTTTGCCTTTGAAAGTTTGGCTTTTCTCGAGTTCATCACCTAGTGTATTCAATGTAGGCATGAAGTTAGAAACCCACTCGATTTTTTTACGGCCTTCAGAGGCTAAATTAATATCTTTGATTAAGGATTGCATAGTTAGTCCTTTCTAATAAAATAGGTTGTTCGTTTTTTCTGTAGATAACTAAAGTACTCTCTACGGAATAATTGGTAACTGGCTATCAAGTATATACGTTTATATACGTAGCCAATAGTAATATTTTTATAACTATTTTTGTACCTTTGACTGTAATTCAGCAATGGATGCTTCGTAATCAGGTTTTAAAACGCCTTGTTCGGTAATGATGGCCGTCACGAGCTCATGCGGTGTTACATCAAAGGCAGGATTCAAGATGCCAATGTCGCTTGGTGCCGTTTGAATACCATGGAAATTCCATACTTCTTCAGCCATGCGCATCTCGATAGGAATATCTTTGCCATCTTGGAGGGTGAAGTCAAATGTACTATATGGTGCGGCCACATAGAATGGAATATTATGATGTTTTGCTAATACGGCTAAACCATAGGTACCAATTTTATTGGCTACATCACCTTTCGTTGTGATGCGGTCCGCCCCAACGATAATGGCATCAATTAGGCCTTGTTGCATCGCATAGGCCGCCATATTATCAGTTTGTAATGTCACAGGAATACCATCTTCATGAAGCTCAAGGGCTGTTAAACGAGCGCCCTGTAGTAATGGTCTCGTTTCATCAGCATACACACGTTCTAATTGTCCATTTGCATGTAATTCACGAATCACACCAAGGGCCGTACCAAGACCGCCTGTGGCTAATGCGCCAGCATTACAATGTGTGAGCATACGAATATTGGATTGCCCTTCAAATAAGGTCGCCCCAGCCTTAGCCATGGCGTGATTAAGGGCAATGTCCTCTCGATGAATTTCTTCAGCCTCTTTCGTAATGAGATTAATAAGTGCTTCACCGTTAGTAATTGCATTGTCGGAAATACTTGCTTTCACAAGAGTAAGCACGCGATCTACGGCCCAAGCTAAGTTGATAGCTGTAGGACGAGTTTCCTTTAATTCCTCTGCGAATTCGTAGAATTGACTAAGTTGTTCTGAAAATGGATGATTAGATTGCGTCGCCTCTGTGGCAGCTAGTATTAATCCATAACCAGCTGCTACACCAATAGCAGGTGCCCCACGAACGCGAAGCATTTTGATAGCCTCCGCTACTTGGCGCCAATCCGTACAACGAATGTAGTGAATATCAGTAGGTAATTTTGTTTGGTCCAAGAGAATTAACTCTGGCTGCTTCCATTCAATATTAATCATAATTTGAAACCACCATATTCAGACATACGACTATGTGCTACATATTTTGCATCTACGTCAACAGCTTCGATAGTTTTTAAAATGAGAGATTTTAGCTGCTCAGCCATTTGTCCCATCATTTCCACCACTTCCCCATGTGTAAGGGCTGTTGTAGAGATACCTGCCGCATAGTTAGTAATCATGGAAATCGTAGCATACGCAATCTCTGCTTCGTTTGCTAAATTAACCTCAGGTACATTTGTCATACCTACAGTATCACCACCAAGCATGTGGAACATTTTAATTTCCGCTGGTGTTTCAAAACGTGGGCCTTCTGTACATACATAGGTGCCACCATTATGAATTGGTAGCTCTAATTCTTTTGCTGCACTTTCAATAGCACTGCGAAGTTCAGGGCAATATGGATTGGTTACATCCAAATGTGCCACAGGACGGTCGCCACCTTCGTAGAATGTAGTGATGCGGTTTTTCGTAAAATCAAGGAATTGATCAGTTAATACGAAATGACCTGGTTTGAAGCTTTCATTCAAAGAACCTACTGCAGTAGTAGAAATGATGAACGTAACACCTAATTTTTTTAGGCCCCAAATATTCGCACGATAATTAATTTTATGCGGTGGAATGGAATGACCACGGCCATGGCGAGCCACAAAGATAACGGTTTTACCTTTGTACGTACCTTGTACATAATCAATATCACCATACGGCGTTGTTAAGGACTCTTCGTGAATATTTTCAAAAATAGACGGATCGTAAACGCCTGTACCACCAATTACACCAATTGCGCTCATGTGGACCTCCTTAGCTAACTTGAGAAGCTTCTTTAAATATAGCTTCTAACTCTTGACTATCAAAATGATACTTTTCATTACAATAATGACATACAAGTTCTGTAGTAGCATCCTCAAGGATTGCTTTTTGATCGGCTTTGTTTAGAGTCATTAGAATTTCTGCAAAGCGATCACGACTGCATGTACATTTGAATTCTACTGGTGATTCAAATACTTCGTTTACATCCATACCGAATAGGATACGTTCTACGAGACCTTCTGCATTAGGATGATCCTTTAAGTATTCTGTTATTGGACCTAAGTCACTAATATTTTGCTCTACTTGTGCCAATGCTTCATCTGTTGCATCTGGCATGGCTTGTACAATGAAACCACCTGCTACAATAGTTTTCATATCTGTATCTACAAGGACGCCTAAACTAATGGTAGAAGGTACTTGTTCAGAGGTGAATAAATAGTAAGCTAAATCTTCAGCTACCTCACCACTTTGAATAGGGCTAGCAGATGTATAATCCTGTGTTAATTGGGTAAAGCGAGTTACCTTTACTTCTCCATTATGACCTACTGCAGCGCCTACATTAAGTTTTCCTGCCCGCACTAATGGCACATCGGTATGTGGATGATCAACATAGCCACGAACTGTATTATCTGCAAAAGCATCAACGTGAACAACACCTAGTGGACCGTCACCATCAAGACGTAAACTTACATTTTCATGATTTTTAAAATCACTAGCCAGTAAAATAGCACCTGTCATAGTGCGGCCTAAGGCAGCTGTTGCTACTGGCCATAAATCATGACGCACACGTGCTGTTTCCACTGTATCGGTTGTGACAGCTACAGACATACGTATACCTTCTCTTGTTGTATATCGTTTAATAAAATCCATTATTTCCTCTTTCGTTTTAGTTATTGTTTTAACTATCTATAAGATAGTTGTAGGAAATGATTATCTATACCTACAACTTATTATTATACTATGTTTTTGGTACTTTCACAAAAAAAGACACATAGAATCAGAGTCGATTCTATGTGCCCTAATGAGTTTAAATTTGATCTAACAAATTAATCATTTCGATAGCGCCCATAGCACAGTCGTAACCTTTGTTACCAGCTTTTGTGCCAGCACGTTCGATAGCTTGTTCGATGTTTTCAGTTGTTACCACACCGAACATAACTGGAATGCCCGTATCTAAGGATACATGTGCGATGCCTTTAGCCACTTCGTTACATACATAATCGTAATGAGTCGTGGATCCACGGATTACTGCACCCACACAAATAACTGCATCGTATTTACCAGAACGAGCTGCTTTTTGAGCAACCAATGGAATTTCATAAGCCCCCGGAACCCAGATTGTAGTGATATCTTCTGCTTTTACGTCATGACGAAGTAAGCAGTCTTCTGCACCACCGATTAATTTTGTAGTGATGAATTCGTTGAAACGAGAACCGATGATGGCAAATTTTTTGCCAGTACCAAGTAAATTACCTTCTTTAATCATGATGAATCTCCTTTTTGATATATTTTTTGGATTGAATTTATAATTTAAATCTGAACTAGATTTATTTCTCTAATAAGTGCCCCATTTTAACTTCTTTTGTATGCAAGTAACTTGCATTGATCTTATTAGCTGGAATAATCAATGGCACACGTTTAGATACGCTGATGCCCCAATGCTCAAGACCATGACGTTTTTCTGGATTATTAGTTAACAAACGAATGCTCTTGATACCAAGGTATTTAATGATTTGTGCGGCTAAAGAATATTCGCGCATATCTGGTGGGAAGCCTAACTCAACGTTAGCCTCTACTGTATCAAGACCTTGCTCTTGTAATGCATAAGCTTTAATTTTATTCGTTAAACCAATGCCACGGCCCTCTTGACGCATGTAGACAACAACGCCTGTACCTTCTTTTTCAATGGAACGTAATGCAGCGTCTAATTGTTCACCACAATCGCAACGTTTGGAACCAAATACATCACCTGTTAAACATTCGGAGTGAATGCGAAGCAATACATCAGATTGACCGTTCACATCACCTTTTACAATGGCCAAATGCTCTTTATGATCTATTTCATTTTTAAATACGAAGATACTGAAATCACCAAATTTTGTTGGTAGTTTAGAACAAGCACCTAATTCAACCAATGGATCGTGAAGTTTACGGTACTCAATTAAATCAGCTACTGTGGCGATTTTCAAATTGTGTTTAGCGCCAAATTCTACTAAGTCTGGTAAACGAGACATATTTCCATCATCTTTTGTAATTTCACAAATTACCGCAGCCTCTTGCAATCCTGCTAGACGACATAAATCAATGGAAGCCTCTGTATGACCTTGGCGAACAAGGACGCCCCCTTCTTTGTATACCAATGGGAATACATGTCCTGGCCGACGAAAATCCTCTGGTTTTGCATTAGGATCCAGTAATTTTTGAATGGTTAACGCTCGTTCATATGGGGAAACACCTGTCGTTGTGTCAACATGGTCAACGGTTACAGTAAAGGCTGTTTCGTGATTATCTGTATTTTTGCTAACCATCGCATGAATAGCAAGACGATCAAGCATTTCGCGACGCATTGGTGTGCATACGATACCTCGCGCTTCTTTCACCATGAAGTTAATATTTTCTTGCGTAGCAAATTCTGCGGCGATTACAAGGTCACCTTCGTTTTCACGACCTTCATCATCCACAATAATTACAGGCTTACCTGCTTTAATGTCTACCAAGACCTCTTCAATAGTATTTAATGTATAATCCATATGAAAAACCCCTTTATATTATAGGAAACCTTTTTCCACTAGCAATGTCTCGAAAGAACGAGAAAAATTGCTGCTAGCAGGAGTAGATTCTTCTTTTAAATTCATAAAATGACGAATATATCGTCCGGAAATATCTGTTTCTAAATTAACGATAGTACCCACTGTCGCATCAGCTAACACTGTTTCCGCTATAGTATGCGGAATTACGCTCACTTGGAATGATGTATCCGTGCGATTGGCTATAGTTAAACTGATCCCATCTATGGCGATAGAACCCTTATAAATAACGTAGTCCATTACCGATTTATCTGCCGTTATGGTAAACACAATGGCATTATCGGTGCGTCGCATATCTGATACGCGTCCTGTGCCGTCTACATGACCAGCCACAATATGACCACCAAAACGACCATTAGCTGCCATGGCACGCTCTAAATTGACAGGTTGTCCCGATTTCAAGTTTGTGAACGTCGTCATCTTAATGGATTCTGGCATAACGTCGGCCGTAAATGTGCGACCATGTATGGTCGTTGCCGTCAGACAAACACCATTAACAGCAACAGAATCACCAATTTTCAAATCACTAAAAATTTTATCGCCGCCAATGGTTAAAATGAGCGATTGCGAGCCTCGTTGAATGGCCTCAACGCGGCCGACCTCCTCAACGATTCCTGTAAACATACTCACCCTCCCGATTCATGCGATACGCTTCAATTCTAATATTATTATCTATAATGTCTACACTAGTGAAAGTCAAATTTGGCGCCTCTTGCAATGATGCAATTCCATTACCTGTAACGGCTCCAATGGCTTCTGCACCACCAATAATAATATTACCAACATAGGTTACCATCTTATCGAATAGTTGTTGCTCTACAAAGCTAGCGATGATACTAGCGCCACCTTCAACTAATACGGAGGTGTATTGCATAACGCCTAATTCACTTAAAACAGCATTAATATCTAATTTCTTAATATCTACCAATACATCTGTAGCCTTAGATTTTCTTACTGGCACAGTAGCAATCGGTTTGACTATAGCACCGACACGTTCTAATTCATGGATACGGTCCTTAGAACAACGCTCCGATACAAATATAATAACTTTACGGTCACCTTGTTTAAATACATTCGCATCCGTTGGTGTACGGCCTAAACTATCCAGGATAATGACATCTGGTTGGTGAATATCCACAATTTCAATATTTGCATTGACGATTTCAGCGTTCGTATTAGCTGGTCCATCATTCATTTTTTCAGTTTCACTGGTAAAATCAACTAAATCACAGTTACCGATAATCGATTCATATAAATCATCACGACTAATACGACAATTCAAACTTGGATTATCTGCCAAGATGGTTCCTACCCCAACGAGCATGGCATCATGAGTGGCCCTTAAAATATGTCCATCATGACGCGAGGATTCATTAGTAATCCACATAGATTCACCTGTTTTTGTGGCGATTTTTCCATCCAGGGACATGGCACTTTTCAAGGTAATCATAGGATGCTTTGTTTGCATATACGTGAAAAACCCTTCATTCATACGAATACAGTCTTCACTAAGTACATCATTTGTTACTTCAATGCCTGCATCCTCGAGTATGGCAATACCTTTACCGGCCACTAATGGATTAGGATCCATACTACCTATAACAACACGACTAATGCCAGATTCTACAACACGCTTAGCACAAGGTGGAGTTTTGCCGTAATGGGCGCAAGGTTCTAATGTCACATATAATGTGGCACCTTTGGCAGCCTCACCAGCTTGGTCTAGTGCGTGCACTTCTGCATGAGCTGTGCCAGCCTTATGGTGAAAGCCTTCGCCAATTATTTTATTATCTTTTACAACCACAGCCCCTACTAAAGGATTCGGTGCTGTATGGCCAGATGCTAATTTTGCCAATTGAATCGCTCTAGCCATATATTTTGTATCATTCACGATATCACCCTCTCAATCATTGAGTTAGTGCGTAAAAAAGGGACTACTCATACGAATAGTCCCTAAGGTATTTAGATTATATGCACAGTAAAACTACTATGCGTCTTTTCTCATCCAGACTGTACTGTCGGTATCGGAATTGCACCGATTCATGCTATGCGCTCGCGGACTATCACCGCCGGTAAGGAATCTCACCTATCCCCAAAGACTAATATTTATTTAATTTATATATTTATACTAGCACGAATACTTATATAATGCAACTTTTAACATAACAAGTTGAGAATTATTCTTCATCATCCCATTCATTTTCTTCCTCAAAGGCGATTTCATCTTCATATTCATCATCATACATAGATGAGTCTTGAATGAGTTGCTCATAAATTTCTGGATTAATATCATATATTCTCATCTAAACTTAATGCTTCATTAAGTTCTGATGAATCATCATTAATATAAACATCCTCATCATCTGGACTATTATGGAATCCAAAATCATCTTCTATATCATCAATAAACTTATTTTCAAAAAGCAGTTCTATAGAACCCAAGTAGCTCTTGTAACTCTAAAAATTCTTCTTGTAATTCCTTAACTTCATTTTGTAATTCTGCAATAGTTGTATCCATAATTCAGAAATCCTTACTAAGAAAACAATATTACAACATTATTTGTGATGAATCCAGTTTTCGATTGCCAATCGTTTCTTGCGTAGGGAAGTCACAATAATAACTGCTAATATAGTACCACCTGCCGTACTGATAAAAAATGGTGGTACAAATCCCAATAATGCGCCTTTGAAGCTATTCATCATAATAGTAGCCATTGGATAGGCAACCAGTCCTCCGATTATAGCAGTACCAAATACCTCACCAACATAAGCACCTACAACATTTTTTGTTTTTTGATATAACAAACCTGCTAATATAGCACCAAAAATACTACCAGGAAAGGCAAACAATGTACCTAAGCCTAACATATTACGAATGGTAGAGGCTAGGAATGCAGCCTTAAAGGCCCAGCTTGGTCCAAGAATAATAGCTGTAATAATGTTTACCAAATGTTGTATAGGTGCACATTTAGCACCTAATACAGGGAATGAAAATAATGATCCCACTACTGCAATAGCTGTCAAAATAGATGCTACTACCATAGGTCGAACATTGTGGTTTCCATTTTTATTACGGGCCGTTTCAATATTAGTTTCACTATTAATGTCTTTTACTTCTTCAGTCTTATCAGATTTTGGCATCAACTTTCGCCCCCAAACTGATTTTTAACACAGCGCATAAGCATGCAGCGCCTAACATTGCAGGTAATGTGGCACCATACATAAATTCTGTACGTAAGAAATAATGATACATACAGAAACCACCGAACCAAGCAATTAAATTTGTTGGATTAATGAGTTCGTGGTAACTACGTTTAAATACATAATCTAGAATAAGTACCGCTGCCATTGGTGCAAATACGGATCCAATGAAGTACAAGAACTCAATAATATTATCCATCGGGTATAAAACAGCAGCTATAGTACCTAGCACAACGGTTACATTAGCTAATGTAGAACCTTTGATATGCTTGGAGAGACTTTCACCAGACATACCTGCAGAATAAGCATCTAGGAATGTTGTGGTAACTGTAGAAAATACGACGATTAACAGGCCAGCAATGCCAAGTCCAGCAGAGCTCATCAATACGGCAATATCAGTTTCACCAGTATAAATGGCCGCACTCATACCGATGAAATACATGAAAGCACTTGTCAAAGAGTATACAATAACACTCACTACAGTTGCTCGTACTGGTTGTTTAGCATCTTTTGTATAATCACTGATTAATGGCAACCATGATAATGGCATCGCTACAGATAATTCCAATGCACCAAGGAATGTTAAGGATTCGTCCATAATTCCTAGAGGTTGATAATTGTTAAAAATGAGCCCACATAGTACTAATGTCAACAAAAATAATGATACCATTGCAATACAATTAATACGTGTGAAATTACGCAAACCAATTTTTAACCATATCATGATAAAAGCGCCAATAATAATAGCCCATAAAGGTTCACCAAAATTGAATAGACTATTCGCGGCTAGTGCCCCATCGTAAATCATTATAGATGTCCACCCCATGAGCTGAACGATATTCAAGATAATAAATAACAGTCCACCATAATGACCAAACGCACTTTTAACAGTTTCCATGGCACTCTTTTCTTCTTTAGCACCAATATACCCTGCACCAAATAAGATGAGTCCACCAATAATATGGCCCAAAATAATCGCTGCTAAACCTGTTTCAAGACCTAAAGTAGCAAAATACGTGCCTGTCATGATTTCAGCAATGGATACGGCTGCACCAAACCACAATAATCCATTGTCCAGTATAGATGTTTTCATCGTAAATCTCCCTTATATGAATATATTAGAATTATAACCATTTGTATGTCTATAATTCGTAAAGCATAATACCAACTAACTCTATTAATTGACAACTTGGTCATTAACATGAATTAACAATACATTTATTATAGCAAATATGATAGTTTTATGAATAAAAAAAATTGTAAAATTTTCTAATCATATTTTTTAATTCTCCCATTAACTTGGTATTTAAAAAGCATAATTAACGTTTATTCTCATCAATTTACATTATATATAATCAGTGTTATGATGAATACATTGATAAACATAGATTTAAAAACTTTATATATTGGGAGGTCACGGAGGTCACTATGACTACTACAAAACAACATATCTTAGATGTACATAATTTTCGCTATGCATGCAAACAGTTTGATCCTACAAAAGAAGTATCAAAAGAAGATTTTGATACTATTCTTGAAGTGGGTCGCCTATCCCCTACCTCATTTGGTCTAGAGGCGTATAAAATTCTTGTTCTTCAAGATAAAGAGTTACGTTGTAAAATCTATCCTCATGCCTGGGGGGCACAAAAAAGCTTAGAAGGTGCGAGCCACATTGTCGTATTCCTAGCTAATAAACAGGCTGATTTACGATGGGGTTCTGATCATATGGAACATATTCTACGAGATATTAAACAATTACCTGATGACGTATATGGATTCTATCAAGGAGCCTATACAAACTTTGGGGAAAATGACTTCAAAACATATGAATCTGAACGTGCCACATTTGATTGGGCTTGTAAACAAACCTACATCGTTATGGCTAATATGCTAACTGCCGCCGCAGAATTAGGTATTGATACATGCCCTATCGAAGGATTTGTACCTGCTGAATTAAATCGTATCTTAGGAGATGAAGCAGGTTTATTCGATACTAATCATTATGGCATCTCCGTAATGGCTAGCTTTGGTTATCGTGCAGAGGAACCACATCGTGGTAAAGCACGTCGTCCAATGGATGAAGTGGTATTGTGGAAATAGTATAACGCTGTACCTTTATAATTTAAGTTGTATATTTCAAAAGAGCCCCTTATGGGGCTCTTTTGCATATCTACATATTTCCATTTTAATAATATGATTCAAATTTACATGCCAAACAATGACATTTGTTCATCTTCTGGTAAGTTACCAGTACATTTTAAATCTTTCATTGTTTCGATGATAGTATTAGATACTTTACAACGACGTTGCATGTCTTTTAATGATGTAAATGGACGTTGATTACGTTCTTCTACAATTGCATCAGCTACCTTCTCCCCTAAACTTTCAATCGCAAGGAATGGCGGTAATAATGCTCCATCTTTAATGCTGAAACGACGTGCCTGAGAATGTTCTAAATCAACATTGATAAATCGGAATCCCCGTTGACACATTTCCATGGAAACTTCGAGGGCACTCATTAAGTCTTTTTCCTTAGGGCTAGCCATCCGATCTAACGCTTTAATACGCTTAAATTCGGCTAGTTGAACATGTATATCACCAGTCATGATTTTCAAATCAAAAGCTTTAGCACGGATAGAAAAATACGCTGCATAGAACGCAAGTGGATAATTGATTTTAAACCAGGCGATCCGGAATGCCATCATTACATATGCAACGGCATGGGCCCGTGGGAATAGATAAGAAATTTTCTTACAAGAATCTATAAACCAATCAGGAATATTATTGGCACGCATTTCACCTTCAAAATCAGTAGTTGGTTGACCTTGTTTATTTTTCTTTTCAATGCCCTTCCCTTTACGTACGTTTTCCATAACGAAGAAACATTTCAATGGTTCCATGCCTCGATGCATCAAATAGTTCATGATGTCATCACGAGTCGAAATGGCTTCATTCAATTTGCACACATTATTTTTAATTAAGTCCTGAGCATTATCAAGCCATACATTTGTACCATGAGAAAAACCAGAAATACGAACTAGGTCAGAGAAGCATTGTGGTCTTGAATCCTCTAGCATACGTCGTACGAAGGATGTACCACATTCTGGCACGGCAAGACTGGCTACCTTATCACCTTGAAGTTGTTCAGGTGTTAATCCTATGGCCTCTGTAGAAGAGAATAAACTCAATGTTTGTGGATCATCAAATGGAATATCTTGTACGTCTACCCCAGTCAAATCCTCCAACATACGAATAATGGTAGGATCATCATGGCCCAGAATATCAAGCTTAGTCATACGACCTTCAATAGAGTGATAGTCAAAGTGAGTGGTAATAACGCCACTCTCTTTTTTGTTGGCCGGATATTGAATTGGTGTAAAATGATGCACATCCATATCTCGTGGACAAACCATGATACCACCTGGATGCTGACCAGTAGTATTCTTTACATTTGTAAAACCTTTCGCTAAGGCTTCAAAGAAACCATTACGAGCTTGAATACCACGAATTTCTGCATATTTACGAACATACCCAAAGGCCGTTTTATCTGCAATTGTACCAATAGTGCCAGCTTTGAAAACATTATCTCGACCAAATAGTTCTTCCGTGTATTTATGAGCTTTTGCCTGGTAATCACCAGAGAAATTCAAATCAATATCGGGAACCTTATCACCTTCAAAGCCCATAAAGATAGCGAACGGTATATCATGACCATTTGTTTTTAAATCTGTACCACATTCTGGACACTTCTTACGAGGTAAATCAAAACCACCTGCATATTCGCCCTTTAGGAAGAATTCTGACCACTTACAATGCGGACATACATAATGTGGTGGCAATGGATTTACTTCTGTAATTTCAGCCATTGTGGCAACGAAGGAGGATCCTACGGAACCACGCGAACCTACTAGATACCCTTCATCTAAGGATTTTTTAACTAGCTTATGGGCAATGTAATATAATACGCCATAACCATTACGGATAATACGTGTTAATTCGTATTCCAAACGCTCTTGTACAGGCGCTGGTAATGGAGATCCATAGAGCGCCTCTGCATTTTTATAACACATCTCCTCAAGGGATTGGTCGGCCCCTTCAATTTTAGGAGAGTACGTCCCATCTGGCACAGGTTTAATATTTTCAATACTATCGTTAATATTTCGTGTGTTTGTAACGACCACTTCAAATGCCTTTTCAGGACTTAAATAGGGGAATGCCACAAGCATTTCATCAGTGGTACGTAAATGCAAATCTGGCTGCTCATTAGCATCAGTAAAACCACTGGCAGTGAGCATGATTTCACGATAGATTTTTTCTTCTGGATTCAAGTAGTGAACATCGCAAGTTGCACATACCGGTATATCAAGAGCCTCCCCTAATTCAATAATAGTCTTATTCATATCTATCAAGCTTTGCTCGTCAGGAACAAGTCCTTTTCTGAGCAAGAACATATTATTGGTATGAGGTTGAATCTCTAAATAATCATAAAAGGATGCAATATCAAGTAACCGTTCTTTAGGTTTACCTTTGATGATAGATTGCATCAATTCACCGGCTTCACAAGCAGAACCAATGATAATCCCTTCACGATGCTCTTGAATAACCTCACGTGGCAATCGAGGTCTCCGTTTAAAGTAATCTAAATGGGAAATAGATATCATTTTATAAAGATTGCGTAAGCCAACCATGTTTTTAGCCAATAAAATAATATGGAAGCGTTTATCTTCATTTTCATCATCAATAAGATAGGCCTCAACACCATAGATAACTTTAACGCCTAATTCTTTCCCTAATGCTTGTGCCTCTGGAAAAGCTTGTACAACACCATGATCTGTAATGGCAACAGCTGGGTGGCCCCATTTTTTTACTGTTTTGAAAAGATCTTTAACCGTTACCAGCGCATCCTTGTCGCTCATTTTTGTATGTAAATGAAGTTCAACACGTTTCTCACTATCATCACGTGTATCATTACGCTCTACCGTATGATCAACAGCCTTAACACTACGAAGGTTTAAAATAAAATCATTTTCAAAACAATCTTCAAAATCTACATCCCCCTGTACAAGAGCACCTTTCAAACCTTTTAATTGCTTTAGGAGCGCAGCCCCTTCCTCTGGTGTATTAGTGAATTTAATAAATTTTATGCTATTAGTTTTATCTACGATACTACCATTAACAATAGATTTTCCTGTTTTAGTATCTCGCTTGTCTAAGCCTACAAATACACCTTCAAAAACGAGATTACGCCCGCCACTTTGCACAGACATAATATCCACAACTTCGCCTTCAATGTTAGGGCCTAAAACCATACCTTCATCAGTTGGTAAATCCTTACGTGGAGCACCACCTTTAAAGTTTTTCTTTCCGCTGGATTTGCCACCAAATTTACCACTGCCGTTAAATCCACCGTTATTATAGGATGTGTTACCATAGGAGCCATTAGCACCCGATTTGGCAGAAGAGCCATTATTCATAGATCGGGCAGCTGTGCCAACAGTTTTAGAACTAGTTGAAGCTGTTCCGTTACTTCCACCATTGGCAGTGCCATCACTACCATTAGTGGCTTCGGTGCTTTCACCATCGCCATTAGAACGATTAGGTACATAATCATACACCACTGGCGCATCATCAAAATAGCTAAGGCCAGAGGATTGCATCATTGGTTTAAATTCGTCGTCCTCATCGTATTCATCAGGTCCTGGTGCATATCCATAGGAATCATCGAAATTTTGAACATCACCAAAATTAGATTCGTACACATCGCCCATCTGTTCTTGTCGACGAGCCTCCATTTCCTCAATGAGTTCGCCGACTCCACAACCACCGCCGTAGTAATAGGTATCCATCCCTTCACCTGTTTGCGGATTTAAAGACCAGGCGAAACAACATTCGTTATTGGCATTATTAGGTATTTCAGTAAAAGAAATATTTTTCTCCCGATACCATGTGGCTAATTTCTCTTGCAAGCTAGTAAGCGTTGAGAAATTGGCATCAATAGCCTCTATCTTAATTTGTTTGTTATAACAATTCACATAAAAGGCCGCTTTCTTATTCTGTTTTGGTACTATTCGATACCGTACTTTCATTTTCTATCCTTTATACCCACAATAGGTTAGACATAAGTCTCTAAATCGCCAAATATCGCCTTTCCCGCGGCGATTATCGGTCATAATCTCGTATAGACCGTGTAATAATTGGCGTAGTGCAATAATGGGAATGCGTGGACTCGCTTCATAGGCTAATTTAATAGGATAAGCCTTCGTCGTAGATCCATTATCCTTAAATAAAGTTTCGATTTGACGTAATGCCATCCCCGCCTTACGACATTCACTGACCATGAGCTGTAAACGAAGTTGACCTTCAATATAACTCATAGCACGATCGATTTCCTTGTAGCCAAACATAAATGGAAATAGCTCAAGCAATACAGGCACATCTTGTTTTAACAAGGCTTCTTTAAAGGTAAATATATTTTTAGCACCATAGTCACTACTATTTTCCTCTAGGAATATCGCATCAATGGTTTTCGTATCTTGTAATTGAAGGAAATAACGATCCATTTCCGTTTTCATAAATGTAACTGGCACATCTTGCCATAACTCCAGCATATGAGCAAGATAATTCATGCCATCTGGAGAGATACTATAGCCATTAGACTTGCAATAATTGCGTAGCCAATATAATAGCTCTTGTCCTTCCAAACGCTTGCACTCTGTATTAGGTATTTTCTTCAGTAACTCATTATTACGTTTAATACGTTTATCTATATTGTCATGATAAATGAGAAGTACAGGATTATCACCTGTATAATTGATAAGCAATTCATACAACGCATCCCATTCTTTAGAGTCCTTTTGCCCGCTTTTTTTGATGATAGGCAAATTAACAAGGCAAAATACCTTAGCATCGCCAAACAAGGAATCCTCACTGAGTTGTTCACTAATTCTGGCTGGACCAGACTCGTCATTAAGCATAACTAGTGGTAGATACATATAGGAACGGAGAAACTCTCTTTTCTTTTCTTCAATTAGTTGTGGCTCATTCCCATACAATAGTGTAACAACTGACACGGGTATATTTCTCCTCATTTATAATATAAAATCTTTTATATATTCGAATCGTACAGCATGAATGAATTCATCCTCAGGCTCTACGTCACCTAACTTTTGAAATGGTGGATAATAGATAATTCCCTTCAAATTAGGCGCCTCTAACTGTACTAAATCATGTAGTAATGATGACTGACTAGTCATAATATATACCATATATCCATCTAATAATTTTAGAATCTTTTTCTTCGTTTGTCCATTGCCCAATACATATAGTGAACTTTCATTTTGGTATAGAATTTGAAAGTTCGATTTCGATGAAAACGAAACTTTCTTAACATCATTCACTGTATAACCATAGGTATGAATAACATTTTCTAGTTGATAAATAACACTATTAGACATCTTCTCCTTTGGGATATCCATGAGTAACATAGGAACCTGTGAATCCGCATTCTGGGACATATGCTCCTTTATATTATGGTTTGAACTGTCTACATCATGGTCAAACCAATTCCACTCTGGCATAATGAGCAGAGCTACGCCTTGTGAAATAGGTATGGTATGTATAATTGTCCCCTTGTGAAAGTGATGACTACCATAGGATAGTCCAACAGTACCCATTAATAGACACATCAATACATACACAACCTTTCGCTGCTGTGATTTCTGTTCCACTAGAAAATAATATAATAATCGTAAAATCCCGAAATATACTCCACAAGCCCATAATGGCATATAGCCTATCCACCAATACCCTCCAGGCAATGTTAATAGGCTCTGATTGATAAATAGCGCAATTTTCAGTATATATTCGAGTACGAACCAGAGTATCCCCAACGATACAACGGGATACACTAGGAGTAAGGTCATTAATAACAGTATAGCCATATCCAATAAAGGTGCCACAAAAATAGATGCGAATAAACTCAATACACTGACAAAATGAAAATAATACAGTTGAAATGGTAATACGATTAACTGTGCACTTACACATAATACGATGGGCGCTTTCACCCATATGGGCCAATATCCCATTAATAGATACAAGTGTTTGCCAAAGAGTAATAAACCATAGGTGGCACCGAAAGATAATTGGAAACTCACATCCGTCAGTGCTAGCGGATCAAATACTAATATGCCAATAGCGGTTATTGTAAGAGCCTGTCTGGCATGATATAGCCGTCCTTGAAGTATTCCTAGCGCCATAATAATCCCCATTATGGTAGCACGTACGATAGGCGCATTAAATCCAACTATTGCACAATACATAATAACAATTCCAATAGCACAATACACCCCACGTTGTTTACGTATGTTTAGAATGTGAGAGATACCATATACGAGCGAAAATAATAATCCAATATGTGAACCCGACACAGATAAAATATGAATGAGTCCCGTATAGGAAAATCCTTTCATAACAGTTTGATCTATTTCTGAGTAATGACCTCCTAGTAACAAGGCCTCTGACAATGTGGCTATAGGCCTAGGTAAATTTTCTTCCACTATACCATAGATACGCTGCCGTACTTGTCCTAATTGATAGATGATATTTCGCTCAATTCGATCACGCCAAGTTTCATGATAACCCACATAATTTAATTCATCACTAGAAATAATCTTGTATCGTCCCTGATACATACGGCCCGTTAAATTTAGTGACATATACCGCCCACGCATATCAATGCGTCCTCGTTCCTCTATAATAGGTAACGATTTAGGTGCCCCCTGTATGGAAAGAATAGTTCCTGCCGGTATAGTTGTATCAGATTGAGGTACTAAATAGATTTGTATATGTCCATGAGCCTCTAAAAACTGTCTATAAGCGTTTTTCTTATTCGGAATTAAACCATAGAGTCGACCTTCCGTTTTGAGTGATGTCCCCTCTTTATTATTAATAGTCCCTTCAGACTGGTTCATATGTCCAGCCAAGTTATGTTGAAATGTGCTATTAGTTTTAGAGATTTCACTATCCTTTGTGGTCAGCACATAATAAGTTCCTTCTTCATTCAGATAAAAACTGGATGTATTGTAATACTGTAATATGGATTGTTCCGTTCGATAATATCCTAATAGCCCCATTGATGCGGTCGTCACTACTAAAAATACAAAACTCACTACAGCTAGCTCTGAATAATGCAGCATCATTCTTCCCAATTGAATCAGAATATAGCCAACAGCTATAAACACAATACACCATAATGGTTCAGACATATGATAATTATGACCATAGGTAGCTATAATACCAATACAAATCGCACTTAACCAGATAATTGCTAATTCTACAAAGGTATATCCACGATTACCTTTATGAAACTGAAATTTTGTCGCCCAATTTCTTAAACATTGCATCGCCAATCCCCTTTATCTTCTTGATATCCTCAATGCTAGTAAATTGTCCTTGCGTTTGTCTGTATTCTTCGATTCGTTTAGCCATAGCATCACCAATGCCTGGTAGGGATTTTAATTCCTCAACCGTAGCAGTATTAATGTTGATTTTAGGTTTACGTAATAATAACTCTGGATTACCTGAATAATTGAATGGAATGTGAATATGCGACCCTGATTTGACGGTATCCGCCATATTGATTCCGTCTGTGCCAGCATAGGGTAATAATCCCCCTGCTGTTTTAATGATGTCTGCAGTTGTGCTGGTCCCCTCTAGTGCATAGAGACCTGGATTTTGTACGGCTCCTGAAATGTATACGAGATAGGATGCTAATTTTTGATTATTTTGTGAAAGCTTTTTCTGACCTTTCCCTGATTTCATGCCATCATTATTATCATCCAATCTACTGGATGTAGTGCTTTCACTTGAATCTTGTTTTTCTAGTTGCGTATCATCAAAAGATTCTTCTCCTAATGTTTGCATTTCTGTTTGTACCAATGAGGAATCCGATACGTGTATTTTTTGCGTATCATTTGATATAATAGGCCATAGGAAATAGATTCCTATTATCATACATATACTTATAATTAATAGATAACGTTTAGATGAAAATTGAACTTTCATAGATGGAGTCCTCCTTTGTTATTGCGACAGTATTTACCATTCCACACTATGGCTAAAATAATATTCGCTATGAAAGTAAAAACTCCTCTAAATTTTCCTATCAATGAACAGGAGACATAATGAATCAAGACAAATTAAGAGAATATGCCCGTTTACTCATTCAAACTGGTGTAAATTTACAAGACAAACAAACACTTGTAGTATCTGTAGATGTAGAGCAAAAGGATTTTGCTGTCATTATTACAGAAGAAGCTTATGACCTTGGTGCTAAAGAGGTTGTCATTAATTGGCGTCATAGTCCTATTACACGCCAACGTTTATTGCATGCTGATGCAAGTTGCCTAGAAACACCGGCTAATTGGATTCCAGTATTTTATCAACAATATGTAGACGAAAAAGCAGCGTTTCTTTCACTCATTAGTGCCAATCCAAATGCATTGCAAGGCATTCCAACAAACCGTATTTCCCTCAACTCCAGAAATCTTAACAAAGCGTTGACATTCTATCACACGGCTATTATGAATAGCACACTCACTTGGTGTGTAGCCTCTGTGCCAACTGTATTATGGGCTAATCTACTAGGCTATACTGGTACAGACGAAGAAAAAATCGACCGCTTATGGGATATTATTTTGACATTGTGTCGTCTCCAAAATGTTAGTGAAAGTGAAACGTTCAATTCCCACATGGATAATTTGAAAAAACGTACGGAAGCACTCAATATTTTGAATTTAAAATCCTTACACTATACGTGTTCTAATGGCACAGATTTAACCGTAGAACTTCCAACAAACCATATCTGGCAAGGTGGCGCAGAAGCCTCTAAAGATGGTGTCATTTTCAATGCTAATATTCCTACAGAAGAAGTATTCTCTGCACCTCAATATAATGGCGTTAACGGTGTGGTACACAGTACTAAACCATTAATTTACCAAGGTAATCCCATTAATAATTTCTCCTTTACTTTTAAGGACGGAAAAATTGTAGATTATACGGCTGAAGAAGGTTTAGACATCCTCAAAGAACTCATTGAAACTGACGAAGGTTCCCAATACCTTGGTGAAATCGCACTAGTTGATCACTATAGCCCTATCAGTCAATCCCATCAAATCTATTTTGAAACATTGTTCGACGAAAATGCATCTTGTCATTTAGCCATCGGTGCAGCCTATCCAACGTGCTTGAAAGATAGTGACGGTTTATCTGACGAAGAACTAAAGGAAAAAGGATTAAACCACTCCTTATCTCATGTAGATTTTATGATAGGTCATGAACATATGAACATCACTGGTCTTACACAAAATGATCAAGAAGTAGCAATTATGATTGATGGGCGATTACAGATTTAATATGTATTCTAATATATCTTCTCCTATAATGCCCATTTAAATACATAGGTATATAACAAACCCCCATGATTCAAAAGTTTGAATCATGGGGGTTTTAAAATGCGAAATATAATGCAAACTATTGATTAAGCAATGTAGCATTTACGTTAGCAATATATAGTTAGTGTTACAATAATTGTTTTGTAGATTCAGCTTTAACAATCAATACACGTTTGATGAATGGGAATGCTTCGAACATTTCATCAAAAATTGGACCTTCTGCTACGAATTCTGAAGTACCTTCAACGCGGAAACCAGTACCTTGGTAACCATTGAACCCTTCTACTTCACGTGAGCCTAATGTTACAATAACACGATTGTTTTCTTTTAAATCTGCTTCTGTACTAGTCATACCTGATGCTGGAATCCAGATTGTATCATCTTTAATTTTTAGATAAGAATTCCATGTATTAGTTACATGTGCTTCGTTATTAGCCCAAGTAGTGATAGATACAACACCTTCATGTTGCAATACTTCAAAGAATTTTTCAGAGAATACCATAATTAGCTCCTTTTGTGTAACATAGGTATAATTGAAAATTATACCCATAATTTATCTTTCCTTAATCATTCTATCACATTTCAAATTTTATTCCTACCTTTTGGCTATGATAAATATAGATATTTTTGATAGTTAAAATACATAAGAATCAGTAGTATTTTCACAGACACTTAACGCGGGTATTATTGATTCCACGAACCTTTGCAATATATTTAAAAATTTACAGCACAAAGGCCATACATCACTTCGAGGAGTTGTGATGTACGGCCTTATGTTAGTTATTTGAATTAACCAAGATCAATTAGAAGATATTTTTGCTATAGTTAGCATATTTAGCTTCCAATTCTTCCATTTTATCGTTCATTTCCATTTGTAATTTGGATGCTGTATCATAATCAGCTGTTGCTAATGCTTCTGCGATACGTGTGAACAAGGATTTTTGACCTTCTTTGTCTTTTGCAAGATATAGACGTAAGTCATTAACTTCTGCAAAACGAGTAGCGTCGATACTGTTTGCATTGTCACCATGAAGAGCTACCATAGCTTTTACAATTTCAAGGTTAGCTGGAATTAGACGGTTAGCCAATTCCAATTTCCAACGTTTCAAGATGGAAGCAATAAAGGAATCCATCAATTCTTGAGTGAAACCATCGCCTTGAGCTAATGTTGCTACTTTATCAGCATGATTTTTGTAACCCAAGATGTTTTCCCATACAGTTGCTGGTGGAATACCGAACATTTGGTTACGTTCTTCTTGAGTGTAATCTTCGAATACGTCTTTTTCGGAACGGTATACACGATCTTTTTCAAGATATTCAGCATCTTCACCAGGAGCTTTGGATAATTCAGCTTCCAATTCAGCTTGGGATTTACCAGTTGTAATTGCATATTTCATACCATCAAATGCAGCGATAAACATCAATGCTAATGCAGTATATGTATTTGTATAAGGGTTTGGAGAGCGCAATTCGTAACGAGTTGCCATAGGGTTATCGATATCACGAATCAAACCACAAAGGATTGTACGGTTACGGCTTGGTTCGCTAGGATTAGTACCCAAAGAAGTTACGATACAAACTGGTGCTTCAAAACCTGGTTTTAAACGATTCAAAGAGTCAGTTGTGGAAGAAATGAATGGGTTAATTGCTTCATAATGTTTCAATAGCCCCATGATAGCACCAATACCCAAGGAACTAGCAGATTCTTTTTTCATATCTTCTGGGCTAAACAAGTTAGTTACTTTACCAGATTTCAATTTAGCCATTACGCCAAAGTGAGTATGTTCACCAGAACCAGCTACGCCAATGATTGGTTTTGCTTTGAAAGTAACGTCAAGGCCATTTTCACGGAATACTTCACGAACGATAATACGAGCTTGTAATTCGTTATCAGCTGTTTGCAAAGGATTTGTAGAGAATTTCCAGTCAATTTCTAATTGTTCCAATACAGAGTCAACATTGCCGTCATCATCAAGTTTAGCTTTTACACCACCTACTTCTTTATGACCCATTTCTGCATGCATACCATATTGATCAAGGCGTTCAACGGCTTGTTCAAGGGCTGTACGAACTGCACCATGAGTACGTTGCCAGTATTGTTCTTGTAATTTTTGGGATACGGATAATTCTTTTTTAGTTACAGATTTGGATGGAGTTTTTACCCAAAATTCCAATTCAGTAGCAGATGTGAATACGATATCAGCAATGTCATCTACATTGATGTGTGGCATGCTTTTAAGACCATGTTCTTTCACCAAGGAAAGCAATTGATCACGAACGAAACCGCAGCTACGTTTCAAGATAGCACGGGAATCTACATATTTGTAGTTGTGCATCAAGAATGCAGGAATACGAAGTGTACCAGTTGGTAAACCAGTTGCTTCATCGATATTTTCATAGTTGTAATCTACAAACCAGTTAACACTTGGATCGCCCCACATATCAACACGTGCGTTGTTTAATGTAGCAATGTCAGTCAATACAACAGAGGAACCATCAGTTTGAACTGCACGACCTTCAAAGAAGGATTCATAATCATCAAAAAATGCAGACATAGGAATTTTTTCATCTGTATCATTACCTGCTAAGTCGATACCCACCAAGGATACAAATTTAATTTCAGGATGTTGTTCAAGAAGTGCTAATACACCTTCTTTACCATATTGGCCTGCAGGGATATAATACAATAATTCGTTTGCCATAATAGTGCCTCCTAGAGTACAAATAAACAAAAAGACCCCTTGCGCCAAGTGCCTACGCACTTAAACGTTAAGGAGTCTCCATTGACTTAATATTATCTTGAAAACATAATATCATAGGATAAAAATCATTGTCAATAGTCAATATATTTTTGTAAAATTCTATAGAAATATTTATCCTAATAATTCTTTTACAATAGTATTTACTAATTTACCATCTGCACGACCTTTTGTTTCAGGCATTACATGTTTCATTATATTGCCCATATTGACTTGATCACCACAAGCTGCAATCGCATTTTTTACAACTTCACGAATTTCGTCTTCTGTTAATTGAGCTGGTAGATATTTTTCTAAAACTGCCATTTCAGCTTGTACATGTTCTACTAAATCTTGACGGCCACCCTTTTCAAATTCACGAAGAGAATCTTGGCGAGTTTTCATTTCTTTTGCTAAAATATCAAGGATACCTTGATCATCCAATTCTACTTTATCGTTGATTTCTGTATTTTTAATAGCACTATTGACCATGCGAATTACGGACAAAGCAATTTTACCTTCTTCGCGGGCCTTCATAGCAGTTTTCATATTTTCTTTTAATTGGTCTTTGAGAGACATTCTTGATCTCCTTTCTATTACAAATAAAGAAACCCTAATTCTGGACACACCTATAGGGCGGCCAGAACTAGGGTACTAGTCTTATGCTCTGAATTTGCGTTTTCTTGCTGCTTCAGATTTTTTCTTTCTTTTCACGCTTGGTTTTTCGTAGTGTTCGCGTTTTCTTACTTCAGACAAAACACCTGCTTTTTGGCAGGAGCGTTTGAATCGACGAAGAGCACTTTCAAGCGTTTCGTTTTTACCGACTTTAATTTCAGACATCTATATCCCTCCCTCCAAAATATACTCAGGGAAGTGCAGATATTTATATACGCACATGTGCATATTATAACGACTTTACGTATATATGTCAATATATTTTACAATAATTTCCCTACAAATCTTAGGCTTCTGGCCAACCCATTTCCTCGCCACCAAGTAAATGAGCATGCATATGGAATACAGTTTGTCCTGCTTTTTCACCCGTATTGAAAATGAGACGGTATCCGTCCTCACCGATCCCTAGTTCTTTCGCAACATCTTTCACGAATGAAAGCATGCCTGCTACGTAGCTTTCATTATCTGCATTTAATGTAGCAATATTATCTACGTGATTTTTAGGAATGATTAGCACATGAACCTTTTTAACAGGATTCAAATCATGAAATGCTACAAATTTATCATTCTCTAATACCTTGTTAGATGGAATGGATCCATCAACGATTTTACAAAAAATACAATCGCTCATGTATAAGCCCCCTTCAAAATGCATCATTATGAGTCTATTATAGCAAATTCATGTACTTATTCAACGAGATTATTTATGAAACATTCGAGAATCACTAAATATTAGAATAAATATCATGACCTATATAATATAATATCATATATAAAATCGCATATAATATGATGATTTATTCAATAATTACGTACTCGCCATCAATAGCCGTAACCGTACCGCCTACTAATTCACCAACAGCATAGTTAGTATCGCCTACCTTTACCTTGCCGTGAATATATTCATTCGTAAGGCCCATATAATAACCATCCTCAATTTTTTCAATGAGGATTTCGCCTGTTTTACCAATACGAGAGTTAGCATAGTTATTATATCCATCTTGGCTCAAAGAATTTAGCAAGGCTACACGAGTTTTCTTAACAGCCTCTGGTACTTGGTCATCCATAATAGCGGCAGGTGTACCTTCCCGTTTAGAATATGGGAATGCATGAATATGAGTAAAACCAATTTCACGTACAGTATTCATAGTTTCATCGAAATCCTCATCAGTTTCTTGTGGGAAACCAGCGATGATATCTGTTGTAATGGATAAATCCTTAATCTTGCTGCGCAAATGAGCAATTAAATCTTTGTACTCTTGCAAATGGTAATGACGTTTCATGAGTTTCAGCACATGATCAGAACCAGCTTGTAATGGCAAGTGCAAATGTGGACATACGCGTTTATTGGTAGCCATCAATTCCACTAATTCATCGGATACTTCCACGGATTCGATGGAGCCAAAACGAATACGGTACAACTCAGAAATCTCTAGCAAGGCTTTCACCACGTCTGCTAATGTAGGACAACCTGGCAATTCCACGCCATAGTTGCCCAAATGAATCCCCGTCAATACTACCTCATGATATCCATGTTCCACCAGACGTTTAGCCTCGTTTACGATATCATCGATTTTACGAGATTTTAATTTACCACGGGTATACGGAATGATACAGAATGAACAGTAATTATTACAGCCCTCTTGGATTTTCATGAATGCTCGAGATTTATCGGATTCATTGCCGAATAACGGTAATTCCTCAAAATTAGATTCTTTCATGATATCGCGAACAGCATTGATTTGACGTTCTGTTGAATCTAATTGTTCCACTAGTTCCACGATTTGGCCACGATTATTAGTACCAATCACAAGGTTAACACCATCAATGGCAGCAATCGCATCCGGCGCCAACTGCGCATAACAACCAGTTACGATAATATAGGCATCCTCGTTTTGACGTTTTGCCTTGCGGATCAACTGACGAGATTTTTTCTCCCCCATATTCGTAACGGAACATGTATTAATAACGTAGATATCTGCTTTTTCATCAAAATCTACGGCTTCATAATTCTTTTGTAAAAATAGACCCTTCATGGCATCCGTGTCATATTGGTTAACACGACAACCAAGGGTTGTGAAAGCAACGCTTTTCATTGCACCTCCTAATCGAAATCGATAGATTCGCAGATCTATTATCGAAATATTAGTATTCGAAATCTATCATCAAAATTCGTCAGTAATCGAGATTCATCATTAATCGAAATGTGATGTTAATCGAAAACTATCAATTTATATATTATAACTCTAATTCGTAATTAATCATAGCGATAGAACTTATGGCTGCCGTTTCTGCACGCAAAATGGTATTGCCTAATGTAACGGACTCAACGCCACGTTCAGACATAGCATCAATTTCCTTCTGCTGAAAGCCCCCTTCAGGACCAATACAGATAAGTACAGTTGGTTGAGTTGGTGCTATTATTACACCATTACTATTATTTGAATTTTCCACAGTGGTTTGATTAAAATCACTTAGGGTTTTCTGTTTAAAATCCACTAAGGCATCCTTTAAGGTTCTACCTGTTTCATTTTCATAGGCTACTAATTGTAATGCATCAGATTCAATGTCTAATACTTGCGGTAACGTTTGATCTACCACTAATGTAGGCAATTGATTACGACCACATTGTTGGGATGCTTCTTGCATAATTTTTTCCCAACGGCTGGCCTTGGACATGAGTTTTTTATCATCGTATTTGACTACATTATTAGCCGTAGCCACGAGATATACCGCATCCACATTAAGCTCCGTAGCCTTTTGTAATACCCATTCAAGTTTTTCCCCTTTTAATAGGGATTGCACTAGTATAACCCGACTCATCTGTGTTTGACTAGGTAATAACTCACATAACTGAGCATAAGCCGCCCCATCAATTTCTGCAGTAATTAAATAAGATCCCGTTTGTCCATCAGAACCAGATACAGTAACTGGTTTTCTCATATCATGCCGAAATACATGCAAAATATGATGCGTAATATCTTTAGGAATTATGATATTGTCAGTTAATGGTGTAGGAATAAATATTTTTTTCATACTATCCTCTATGTAATATGTACCATGAAAATTTTGAAATCTATACATCGATGAGAGCATATTAGTTTTCCAACAATTCTCTGTACATTATGTATTTATATTTTTTGTAGAGCAAAGGTATGCCAAGGGCCTTCTACGACTTCTTCTACAATGGACCAATGCTCAGTGATATATGGCATGATTTCATCATATCTATCATCAATGATACCACTAATAATTAAAATACCTGTATCAGTAATTTTTCGGTCTATTACAGGCAATAGCATTTTCAATGGATCCACCGTTAAATTCGCTAATACCACATCGGCTACACCATGATAGTCTACATCTAAGTCACCATGAATGATAGTGGCCTGTACACGGTTGTTATCACAGTTGATTTGAGCTTGTTTGGCCGCACTTTCATCAATATCAATGCCCGTTAATGTATGAAAGCCTAATTTAGCGGCCACAAGTAATAAAATACCTGTACCAGTGCCAATATCTAGGCATTCTTTATGTTCCTTACCCTCACTGTATTTTGCCAACAGTTTCGCACATGAACGAGTTGTTTCGTGAGCGCCTGTACCAAAGGATAATTCAGAATCGATTTCTATGATTTGATCATCTGGTTTCGCGTCATAGTCCTGCCAAGCTGGGTTAATGATAATATGAGGCAAAATTTCTGTAGGTTCAATGTATTGTTGCCAACTATTGAGCCACGTGGAATCATCCACCTCATTGGTTACCATATCAATAACGTTAATTTTCGCTGCATTAAGACGTTCTGTAACAATTGCGGTAAAATCCTCGCCACTCATTCCTTCTGGTCCATAGAGGGTAATTTTAACGTGTTCTGGGGTATCTTCTATATCTTCTTCTATAATTCCATTATCTGCATAATCGCTAAAAAGAGTAGTCACCTCATCGGTGGCTACTCTTTCGCAAATAATGGATAGTTCAATCCATTTCATGTATGCTCCTTGTTGTGTTTACACTAGTAACAGTATGTAGCATTCATTTAAAAGCATCTTTTAATTTATCAAACAAGCCTTTGCTAACTTGTAATACGTTTACATCTTCGTCACTTTCATTTGCAAAGCGAAGTAAGAGTTCACGTTGTTTTTCAGTCAATTTTTTAGGTGTTTGAACCGTTACGATAATGTGTTGATCCCCACGTTGGTTCGGGTTTCTAAGGTATGGAATGCCTTTGCCTTTAATTCTGAATGCTGTACCTGTTTGAGTACCTTCCGGAATCTTCAAGTCTACTTTACCATCTAAAGTATTCACTTGTACAGTAGCACCCAATGCAGCTTGTGCAAAACTAATATTTACACGGCTCACAACATCATTGCCATTACGTTCAAATTCTTTATGTGGACGTACGTAAATGTATACGTACAAATCACCTTTAGGACCGCCTAAAATACCTGGTTCACCTTCGTTAGCTACGCGCAAACGGGAACCATTATCCACCCCTGGTGGAACTTTAATAGCGATTTTACGTTTCGCAATAACTTGTCCTTCACCACGACATTTAGAACATTTCTTTTCGATAATTTTCCCAGAGCCATGACATTTAGAACAAGTTCGTTGTGTACGCATTTGACCAAATGGTGTATTTTGTACCACAGATTCTTGACCTGTACCACGACAGTTAGGACATGTATCCACTTTTGAACCAGGTTCACCGCCTGTGCCATGACAATGATCACATTCTTCATGACGATGTACAGTGATGTCCATGGATTTACCAAAGGCTGCATCTTCAAAGGAAATATCAATATCTTCTCGAAGATCGTTACCTTTTTGTGGTCCTTGTTGTTGACGACCGCCACCACCAAAGAACATATCGAATATATCACCAAATCCACCAGCTTGCCCGCCAAAGCCGCCTTGGAAACCACCGGCACTGGCGCCTCCACCTTGGGTAAAAGCGTCGTGTCCGTATTGGTCATATTGAGCTTTTTTTGTGTCATCCGATAACACTTCATAGGCTTCATTAGCTTCTTTAAACTTTTCTTCTGCCTCTTTAGGATTGTCTCGGTTCACATCGGGATGGTATTGACGTGCCTTTTTACGAAAGGCCTTTTTGATTTCGTCTTGGGACGCATTTCTGTCGACCCCTAGGACTTCATAATAGTCTCTAGCCATCTATTTGTTACCAGCCCTTCTTAGTTGTTTTTCTTTTCGTCATCAACTACTGTGTAATCAGCATCTACTACATTGTCGTCTGCTTTTACAGAACCTTCAGCACCTTGAGCGCCAGCAGCTTCTTGAGCTTGTTGTGCTTGTGCATACATTTGTTCCGCAATTTTGTGTAATGGAGCAGTTAATGCTTCGCTGTCTTTTTTGATGTCTTCGATATTGCCAGATTCGATAGATTTTTTCAATTTATCTTTCGCTTCTTCAACTTCTTTCATCAATGCAGCATCGCCTTTACCTTCAAGGTCTTTCAATGCTTTTTCAGCTTGGTATACAAGGGAATCAGCGTTATTTTTAACGTCTAATTCTTCTTTTTTCACTTTATCTTCTGCTGCATGAGCTTCTGCTTCTTTCACCATGCGATCGATTTCTTCTTGTTGCAAACCGCTGGAAGAAGTGATAGTGATTTTTTGTTCTTTGCCTGTACCTAAATCTTTAGCTTTTACGTGTACGATACCGTTAGCATCGATGTCGAAAGTAACTTCGATTTGAGGAACCCCACGAGGAGCTGCAGGAATGCCATCAAGGTTGAAACGACCTAATGTTTTGTTATCTGCTGCGAATTCACGTTCACCTTGCAATACATGGATATCAACGGATGGTTGATTATCTGCTGCAGTGGAGAACACTTGGGATTTAGATGTAGGAATAGTTGTGTTGCGGTCGATAATACGAGTGAATACACCACCCATAGTTTCGATCCCCAAAGACAATGGAGTTACATCAAGTAACAATACGTCTTTTACTTCACCAACAAGTACGCCACCTTGGATAGCAGCACCGATAGCTACACATTCATCAGGGTTAACGTTTTTAGTTGGTTCTTTGCCAAGAACGCGTTTGATAGCTTCTTGAACAGCTGGAATACGAGAGGAACCACCAACCAATAATACTTTATCGATTTCAGAAGCGGACAAACCAGAGTCAGCCAATGCTTTACGGGTTGGTTCGATAGTTGCTTCTACTAAGTCATGTGTTAATTCTTCAAATTTAGCACGAGTCAAAGTCAAGTCTAAATGTTTAGGACCTGTTGCATCAGCTGTGATGAATGGCAAGTTGATGTTTGTGCTAGCTACGCCAGACAATTCAATTTTTGCTTTTTCAGCAGCTTCTTTCAAACGTTGGTCAGCCATTTTATCATTGGACAAGTCGATACCGGAATCTTTTTTGAATTCGTCGATCAACCAGTTCATGATACGTTGGTCAAAGTCATCACCACCAAGATGGTTATTACCACTTGTAGCTTTTACTTCGAATACGCCATCGCCTAATTCAAGGATGGAAACGTCGAATGTACCACCACCAAGGTCGAATACAAGGATTTTGCCATCTTCGTCTTTATCTACACCGTATGCCAATGCGGCTGCAGTTGGTTCGTTGATGATACGAAGAACTTCAAGACCAGCAATAGCACCAGCGTCTTTTGTTGCTTGACGTTGAGCATCAGTGAAGTATGCAGGAACAGTGATAACTGCTTGGGATACAGTTTCACCTAAGTATGCTTCTGCGTCTGCTTTAATTTTTTGCAATACCATTGCAGAGATTTCTTGAGGTGTGTATGCTTTACCTTCTACAGTTACTTTGTAATCAGAACCCATGTGACGTTTGATGGATGCGATTGTGTTTTCAGGGTTGGATACAGCTTGACGTTTTGCCAATTGACCAACTAAACGTTCCCCATTTTTTGCGAAACCAACAACGGATGGGGTTGTACGCGCGCCTTCTTGATTAGTAATAACGACTGCTTCGCCGCCTTCCATAACCGCTACGCAAGAATTTGTAGTACCTAAGTCAATACCAATTACTTTTGCCATGTTAAATGACCTCCTAAATTAATGTTTTTGTATATCGATTAATGTGTAAATTGTAAATTAATTTCCAGATACTTTCACCATTGCTGGTCGAATGCACCGACCGTCAACAGTGTAACCAGTTTGTAATACTTCTACCACTGTATCCTCTGGATATTCATCAGTTTCAACACGCATAATTGCTTGGTGAAGATTTGGATCGAATGGTTGTCCCACTGCTTCAATTGGTGCCAAACCATGTTTTTGTAATGTTGCCATTAAGTTTTGATGGATCATCACAAAACCATCAAGGAATGTTTTCGCATCGCCTTCTGCAGGAGATTGAACGGCTCTTTCAAAATTGTCGAGCACTGGCAATAAGTCAGCAAGCACATTACCTTTTACAAATCCAGATAATTGTTCTTTCTCTTGATTTGTGCGGCGTCTAAAATTATCGAAATCCGCTTGTAAACGCTTGTAGCGATTATCGAATTCGTTTTTTAGTTCCTCTAGCACTTGTGCTGCATCAACAACAGCCTCCTCTGTATCCTCCACGACCTCAGCCTCTACAGCCTCAGCACCGACATCTACAGTATTCTCAGCGTCATTTACAGTGTTTTCCGTAGTTTCATCAACTACATCTTGTTTAACTTCTTCAGACATACTTGCCACCTTTCTATTTATTTTGGTTGTTAGCCATTGTATCCATCAATTGTTTCATATAGGTTAGCATCCCAATGATTCGACTATATTCCATACGCGTAGGCCCTAAAATTGCCAAGGTACCCACTTGCTTTTCAGGTGTAGAAAAATCAGCTTGAATGACACTCATATCATGTAAAGATTCCACAGGATTTTCCGTACCGATTTTTACTTTCACAGGCGTTGGAGAACCATCCACTAACAACCGTGTTAATTGATTTTGTTCCTCCACTAATGAAAGTATAGGCTGCACCTTTTCAACGTTTTTAAATTCTGGTTGATTTAATAACTCAGTGGCCCCTACGGAATAGAACAATTTTTTTTTAGTAATAGCTCGGTGTAAGGTTTCACAGAAAATCAATAACAACTGTCGTGGTCCCTCGATTTGTGTAATCAAGGATGCCAGTTTTTCAGGTATTATATCTTGAATGAAAGTATCTTGCAAGGCATTACTAAATTTAACGGCTGTCACCTGCAACACATCTATGGACACCGCCTCTTTAAAGTACATTAACTCATTATCGAGAGCGCCCGTTTCTGTGATGACCACCATGACGGCTTGATGTGTATCTAGCGGTAATACATGAATAAATTTGAGTAGCGCCCGATCATGTGCAGGTGCTAGGAATAAACTCATACTATGACTCACTTGGGAAATCAATTTCGCCATATTCAGGAATAGTTCGCTGCTAGAACCTGTTGTGTCATGGTAAATCGTTTGGATTCGTTTCGCATCCTCTGCAGGTACGTCCTGTTGATTCATCATGGAATCTACATAGAGACGATACCCCTTAGCGGATGGTATCCGTCCAGCCGATGTATGTGGCTGTTCTAAATACCCTAATTCTTCTAAATCAGACATTTCATTGCGAACCGTGGCCGGGCTAATACCAAGATTATAATTCTTGGCAATCGTCCGTGAACCCACCGGTTCAGCTGACTTAACATAATCTTCTATAATCGCTCGTAAGATGCGCTGTTTACGTTCATCCATAATGACACCTCACTTGTTAGCACTCATCTAATTCGAGTGCTAATCGCATGTATAATATTATCACAGTCAAGAAAATTGTCAAGTAAAAAATTCCATATAAAGTCAGAAAAAATCTATTTAGTCAAAAAGACAATTCAAAGATTTGATTTATTTAGTCAAAAAGACAAAGACAGCAATTGATTTTCAATTGCTGTCTTTTAGGGCTTGTGTATGTTCTATAAATTTTATAGAGTTATATTTTCTAATGGATTCCCAACTCTTTTAAGCAGTCCTCCTAAACGTTCTTTCGGCTTCGCCTCACTGGCATACCACTCAATAATGACATCACTAGCCTTCTTTGCCTGTTCAATAGTGAGATTTTTCGCCAAAATTTGACCTTTAGCAGGCGTGTGAAAAGATTGACCACCTACGACAAGCAAAAAACCATTTGTAGTGCCTACAAAGGCAATATCCTTAATCATAGAGTCGGGACAATTACGGCCGCAACCAGAAATGCCGATTTTACACTTATGTGCCATAGAACGGCCATAATGGGAACGTTCAATATGATCAGCGAGCTCCATCGTTTCCATTTGACCATTTTTACAGCCATCTTTACCTACGCAAGCAATCAGGGAATTCACACCACGATGTACAACGGGGCGAACGCCGTCTGGTAATTCAGCAATGAGTGCTGGCTTATCATCCTTTTCAATGCCAGTGATTTGCAATCCTGTCACAACGTGACGGAAGGAACCACCATATTTTTCTGCTAAATCAATGCAAGCTTTCATTTGTTCCAAGGTAAATTCATTATGAGTACCATGTATAATTACAGATGTTTTCATATTTCTCTCCTATTTTTAAGACTATGCTTGCATGTATTCATCATCATCCAGTAGTACTATATCAAAATTTTTCTAGTTTAGCTATGATTAAATTTACAGGTACTCATCTCATATTATAGATTTCTTAAATTATCACCTTTAACATTGTTTTCATTCCATCCAATTAATGCATAATGATGATTAGTGTGTTCATCTATCTTATTTATCCAGTTTATCTCATTACTAGCTTTAGCCAGTAATAACTTATTTGTAGTTCCAGATAGGTAAAGAGACGAATTAATTACCCACCAATTACATGGAATGCCTGCGCGCTTAAGGTCCTCCTCAAGACGAGTAGCCTCATATACAGGTGTTGCTTCTGCTAACGTTACGATGATAACTTCAGTTTCTTTATTATTACGTAACCTTGGTAATAATTTTTTGACACTTACAGGTACTTCACCTTGTGAACGTGCTATTTCCTTATGATAACTTTGGGTAGCATCTAATAATAACAATGTATGACCTGTAGGAGCTGTATCAATTACAACAATTTGTTCATCCGCTTTATCAACAATTTCAGCAAATGCTCTAAAAACGGCTATTTCTTGTGTACAAGGTGAACGAAGATCTTCTGTAACATATGCAATATCTTCCTCGGACATCGTATCTCGTGCTTTATTTATAACAGCTTCTTGATACTTCTTTAACTCTTTTTCTTCATCAATATAACTCATTGTTATATGGCTATTTTCATCTAGAACAAATTTTAAATGTGCCGCTGGGTCAGTTGTTGCTAAATGAACTTCTTTACCTTTATCTGAAAGCCCTAATGCTATCGCTGCTGCAATTGTTGTTTTGCCGACACCACCTTTCCCCATTGTAAAAATTACTCTTTTATTTTCTGTAAAAAGTCTATCTATAATCGCTTGTAGCCTTATTATATTTGTATCATGAAGCTGTTCTTTATTAGCAATATAATGATCCTCTTTAAGCAAGGCTCTTACATTAGTAATTCCCGTAATATTATAAGCTCTTAAAGGAATATAATATTTTTGTAATTCTGATAAAGATATCGCTATATTTGATAAAGCTGTATGTTGCTTATCATATAAGTGTTTTGAAACACTATCATCATATGTGTCCATAACACCATTGATTATTAATAGCTGATTTTTAATACCTATATTGAATAATTCTTGGGAAGCTCTTTCTGCTTCTTTCAGTGGTGCTACATCTGGTCTAGATACCAATATTAAGGTTGTTTGTCTATCATCCGCTAAAGTTTCTACAGCCTTTTTATACATATCTTTTTTATCTTCTAGACCTGCTAACTGACCAAGACAAGATGCTCCGTGTGTATTTTCACTAATAAAATTACTCCAAGCAGACGGGAGTTGAAGCATTCTTAATGTGTGACCTGTAGGTGCTGTATCAAAAATTATATGGTCGTATTCTTCAGCAATAGTTTTATTGGTAATAAAATTAGAAAACTCATTAAAAGCAGCAATTTCCACTGTACAAGAACCCGATAACTGTTCTTCCATATTTGTGATAATAGAATCTGGTAATTTACCTCTAAAAGGTGCAATAACACTTTCTTTATACTCGTAAGCTGCTCTAATAGGGTCTAAATTTGCAACCACAAGACCTTTTACCTCGTCTATAGGTGTCCCTTTGCTGCTTAGTTCAGTAGCAAATACATCTTGTAAGTTTGATGCTGGATCTGTACTAATTAATAATACTTTTTTCCCTCCATCGGCTAATGCTACTGCTGTTGCACAAGCAGTCGATGTTTTACCAACACCACCTTTACCTGTAAAAAAAAGATATTTTGTTACATTTATACTTTGTGTATTAAAGAGTTTCATATGCTATCTCCTTTAACAAGATTCATCATTTCCACAACAAGAGGTATTTTCTACGTTATCTGCACAGTTACACTCATTTGGATTGATATTCTCACAATTATATAACAAATCTGAGGGGATAGATAATAAAGAAACAAACTCCTCATTGGTAGGATATCTACCAGTAATACTAATTACATCATCAATTAATACGACAGGTAATCCATCAGCACCATGCACATTTATATAGTCATTAATTGTTTTATTGTTAATAAATTTTATAGGCGCAACATTTAAATTAAAGCGATCAACTATTACATTATGTTTTTTTAGTGAATTTAATATAGTTGAAATTCTCAATAACTCTGAATCAATACTAACACCGCATACACCAGTTTCACAACATAAGGCTGGTTCAAAAATAGTCATTTTTTTCATATTAACATCTCCTTGCTTAATAAAATTTAAATAGGCAAATATATTATGTTACTAAATAGACTTCATCTATAGATAAGAATTTATAACCATCATACTTTTCACTTTAAGTTATTATTCCTGTCTCAATGCGAAACTTAAGATCTAATATTTTTTTATAAATTATATTAGCTGTATCAATAAAATCAATAGCGCTTTTTCCAGTAGGATCTTCGATTCCCCAATCCTCACGATAACGACATGGTAAAAATGGACAAATAACATTACATCCCATTGTAATCACAATATCTACATCAGGAATCTTATCTAATGTTTTAGAATATTGATTGGTCATATCATATTGATATACCTCCAATACAGTTTTGATAGCGTCTGGATTAATAAATGGAACTTGCTCAGTTCCAGCTGAATAGCTTTCAAAAGTATCTGATGCAAATAATGTTCCTAAAGCTTCTGCTATTTGACTTCTACATGAGTTATGAACACATATAAAAGCAACTTTAGGTTTCATAAACATCCCCCCCCTTTAGTGGATTATTAAATTGTTTTAAAGAAAATTAAGAAAATTTTTTTAATAGCTTATAGAGTTTGATAATGAAACTCACATAGATATCCATCTATATATCATGCTAAAAAATATAATGTATAAACCAATATACATTATATTTTTACATATTTACTTACAAATACAATCATCACTATCTTGAAATAGATCACTTAGGAAAGCTTTAAACCCTTTAATTTCTAACTCATTCAAACGATAAAAATTGTTCTTTCCATCTTTTCTACTTAAAACTAAACCACATTCACATAAGATTTTCATATGATGTGATAAGGTTGGTTGCGTGATATTGAACTTTTCAAGTATTTCGCAAGCACACAATTCTCCGCATGATAACATATCAATTATCATAAGTCTGTTAGTATCAGATAATGCTTTTAATTTTCCTGAATGTATTTCATAATTCTTATTCATATTCAGCTCCAAAACTTCAGCTCCAAAACATTGATATCTATCTATATGTATTATAACCAACGTATAAATATCTGTCAATTTCAACACTACTTTAAATAACAAGATATGTGCCAATTATAATCATCAAAATTTAATCTATGCTTTATCTCAAAAACTGCGAGAACACATAGTTCCCATGTTTGGCCCCCACCGAGTTCAATCTATAGGAACCATTATCTGAAATGAGCAAATTATCTTTCACCAAGGAATCAATAATCGTACCGAACTCATCCATGAGATGTACGCCAAAGGCATCGAAGAAATGTTGTTCATTGATACCCCCTTTTGTACGCAATGCGAGGAAGCAATAATCCTCTTGGGCTCGTTCAGTAGAAATGGGGTCGCGTTCCATTGCGGGCAGTACATCACGACCTAGCATTTGCAAATAAGGTACTACGTAACGATTATTGCCACGACGAATACCATTATAGAAGGAATGGGCACCAGCGCCAAATCCAAGGTAATCCTTGTATTGCCAATATCGCAAGTTATGTCGACTGTAGGCCTCATGTTTAGCAAAATTAGATATTTCATAACGTTCAAAGCCTAAAGCCTCAATACCATCCATCATGGCATCATACATGTCATCTTCAATATCCTCATCTGGCAGCGAAAGAGATTCACGACGAACTAGATGTTCTAAATACGTTCCTTCCTCTACCTGCAATCCATAGGTAGAAATATGGTTGATTGGCAATGTATTAACAATGGCGAGATTGCGCTCGATATCTTCAATGGTTTGATTAGGCAATGCATAAATCAAATCAAGATTAATATCAGTAAAACCTATATCGTAGGCCTCTGTAATTTGTTCTATCGCCTCACGAGAAGTGTGGCTACGATGTAAAAATCGCAACGCCTCATCATCAAAGGTTTGCACACCAAAACTTATTCGATTAAATCCCATATTGTGCAGTCCAGACAACTGGGCATGTGTTGTTTCGCCTGGATTTGCTTCAATAGAGATTTGCACATTGGGTTTGAATGTAAAATGATGAGCCAATCGCTCCATAATAAGTTCGATGTGTGAATTAGATAATTCTGTTGGGGTGCCTCCACCAAAATAAATCGTATCCACCGGGCATGTGGTGGACTCTGGTTGCTGTGCGCACCAAAGATCGATTTCCTTGATAAGGGCCTCTACATAATCATCGTAATACGCCGTGAGTCCCTGATAGGCAGGAAAATCACAGTATATACATTTTTGTTTACAAAACGGGATATGAAGATAAATCCCCATATCCCGAGTTTGTGCTGTTTGATTTGTTGTCATTTAGTCTTCAACCTTCAAGATAGCCATGAATGCTTCTTGTGGAATTTCAACGCTACCAACGGCTTTCATACGTTTTTTACCTTCTTTTTGTTTTTCTAGAAGTTTACGTTTACGGCTGATGTCACCACCGTAACATTTGGCTAATACGTCTTTACGCCATGCTTTTACCGTTTCACGAGCTACGATTTTCGTACCTACTGCAGCTTGAATTGGAATTTCAAACATCTGACGAGGAATGAGTTCTTTCAATTTTTCAGCTAGTGCTCGACCACGCATAGCAGCGCGATCCTTATGAACGATGATGGACAACGCATCCACTGGTTCGCCATTTAACAAGATATCCATTTTTACCATTGGGGACGTTTGGTATCCGATGAGTTCATAATCAAGGGATGCATAGCCTTTTGTAGCAGATTTCAATTTATCGAAATAATCGTAAATGATTTCGCTCAATGGTAAATGATAAATCACGGATACACGAGTTTCGTCGAGGTATTCCATGTGTTGGTATTCCCCACGTTTATCTTGTGAAAGTTCCATAATAGTACCTACATAGTCTTTCGGTACGATAGTCGTAGCTTTCACATATGGTTCCTCAATGTGTTCGATTTCTGTTGGTGGTGGTAATTTAGCAGGATTATCGACCTCTAGCATTTCGCCATTTGTTTTGAAAACCTTATAGTTTACAGATGGTGCCGTCGTAATCAATGTTAAATTGTATTCCCGTTCCAAACGTTCTTGGATAACATCCATGTGCAATAGACCAAGGAAACCACAACGGAAACCAAATCCCAACGCCAACGATGTTTCTGGTTCGTATTCAAGAGCAGCATCGTTAAGGTTTAATTTTTCTAACGCATCCCGTAGATTTTCATAATCCTTAGATTCTGTTGGATACAAACCGCAATATACCATGGATACAGCCTTGCGATAACCAGGCAATGGTTCCGCTGCAGGGCGTTCCGCTAATGTTACAGTATCACCTACGTGACAATCGCGTACGTTTTTGATACTCGCCGCAATACAACCTACAGAGCCACATGGCAATTCTCTTACAGGCACGAGATTTGGTGTAAATACACCTAGCTCTGTGACCTCAAAATCCTTGCTATCGTGCATCATGCGAATGGTATCTTTTACTTTCAAAGAACCTTCCTTTACACGAACGTAGGCAATAGCACCCTTGTAAGAGTCAAAACGAGAGTCAAAAATAAGAGCACGTGTTGGTTCAGCAGATTTATCTGGTGGTGCTGGAATTTTTTCAACAATAGCCTCTAAAATTTCAGGGATACCAATACCAGATTTAGCGCTACAAAGAACTGCTTCAGATGCATCTAATCCGATGATATCTTCGATTTCCTTTTTCACGCGTTCAGGATCTGCAGATGGCAAATCAATTTTATTGATGACAGGAATGATTTCCAAATCATGTTCTAATGCCAAATATACATTGGCCAAAGTTTGTGCCTCTACGCCTTGGGCTGCATCGACAACGAGCAAAGCGCCTTCACAAGCAGCCAAAGAACGAGATACTTCGTAACTAAAGTCAACATGACCTGGAGTATCAATTAAATTTAATGTGTATTGTTCCCCATCCTTAGCTGTGTGCAAAATGCGCACGGATTGTGCCTTGATGGTGATACCACGTTCCCGCTCTAAATCCATGGAGTCCAATACTTGGGCCTCCATCTCACGTTTTTGAAGCGTTCCAGTATATTCAATTAATCGGTCTGCAATTGTTGATTTACCATGGTCGATATGAGCAATGATACAAAAATTGCGAATACGTTCTGTTGACATAATTACCTCACTAACAAACTTTGTCGATTACGGCACCACCCAATAAACGGGTACCGTCGTAAAAGGCCACGGATTGGCCTGGTGTGATAGCACGTTGCGCTTCTTCAAAGACAACTTCCATTGTGTCGTCTGCTAAAATGCGTGCTACACATGGGGATGGATTGGCAGCATAACGGATTTTACCTTCTGCACGTAATTCTTTAGGGAATTCCCCATCCAAGTGATTATAGAATTTACAAATCATACGATTTGTGAATAATCCTTCATCAGTTCCTACCACTACTTCATTGCGTTCACCGTCAAGACGGATTACATATAATGGTGTTTTGTAGGCGATACCTAGACCTTTACGTTGGCCAATGGTGTAATTGAATAAACCATTATGTTTACCCAACACTTCACCGGACTCTAATACAATATTACCAGGTTTTGGTTTGGAATCCATTTCCTCGGTAATTAATTTTTGGTAGTTACCATTTGGTAAGAAACAAATATCTTCGCTATCTGGTTTATTAGCTACAGGCAAATTGTATTCCGCCGCCATTTTGCGCGTTTCCGTTTTGCATTGGTTACCCAATGGGAACATCAAATGACTCAAAATACGTTGGTTCATGTTGTACATAACATAGCTTTGATCCTTTGTAGAATCCGTGCCTTTATGTAATTCATAACGTTTTGCTTCTTCATTATAGTTAACTTGTGCGTAGTGACCAGTGACCATATGTGTGGCACCTAATTCAATAGCACGTTCCAACATCAAATCAAATTTGATGTTTTTATTACAGAATACACAAGGATTCGGTGTACGACCATAAGAGTATTCTTTCACGAAATAATCTACTACATTTTCGTAGAATACATCGCGTGCGTCAATGACGTGATGTTCTATCCCTAAGAAATCACACATCTTTTTGGCATCCGTTACCGCCAATGGAACAGAATCATAATCCGTGCCACTAACCCATAACCACAAGGTAATGCCAAATACTTTGTAACCTTGCTTTAACAACATTGCTGCAGTGAGTGAGCTATCTACGCCACCACTCATTGCTACGGCAACAACTTTTTCCATGCTTTCTCCTTCTGAAAGAAACGACTACTTAGCCACTTCTAACTCATACATTAAAACAGAGTGAAAGTCTGAATATGTACGTTACTAATACATCAAAACAGAGTGAAAGTCCGAATGAGTATAAAAAAACTACATCATATCAGAGTAAAAGTCTGACTGTGCAATAAACCAACTTATATTATATCCTATTACACCACTAGTTGAATAGGTATTTTGAAAATTTTCGAAATACTACTTTCTATTCGCCAAAATTTCTTCAGCAGCGCCAAGAATACCTAGCATAGAATGTTCGAATACTAAACCGCCTTGCATAAAGATTGTATATGGCGGGCGGACTGGACCATCGGCACTCAATTCAATACTGGAACCTTGTACAAAGGTACCACCAGCCATGATGATTTGATCTTCATAACCAGGCATATCGCCAGGTACAGGACGTACATGCGCATCTACTGGAGAATAGGCTTGCATGCCACGGCAGAATTGTTCCATTTCGTCTGCATTATGCAAATTAATGGCTTGAATTAAATCAAAGCGTTCTGCATCCACATTGGGGAATACTTCATAGCCCAATAATTGACCTACTGCTGCGGTGTATACAGCCCCCTTTAAGGCTTGTAACACTACATGTGGTGCTAGGAATAAACCTTGGAAGAACAAACGATAACCCGGAGCATAGGAACCCATGTGATTACCGAGACCTGGTGCAGTTAATTGGTACGCTACGTCCTCAACGAGATCTTCACGACCAACTACATACCCACCTGTTGGGGCAATGCCACCGCCAGCATTTTTAATCAAGGAGCCAGCCATAATATCGGCACCGCCTTCTAATGGTTCCTCTAATTCTGTAAATTCACCATAACAGTTATCTACAAAGCAAATGGTGTTAGGATTTTTAGCTTTCACCACGTCGCAAATTGTACGAATATCGGCGATAGATAATGGTTCACGAGTGCTGTAACCACGGGAACGTTGGATTACAACGACGCGTGTATTTTCATTGACCGCGTCCACAATGCCCTCTAAATCGTATGTGCTATCTACCAATGGTACCTCGTGATAGATGAAGCCTTTTTCAATCAAGGATCCGCGAACCTCACGAGTGGAACCGATAACAGATTGCATCGTATCGTATGGCGCCCCAACAGCATAGACAAATTCATTGCCGTCCTTGCCATTACCTAATAGTGCCATTAACGTAGTGGCCAATGCGTGTGTACCAGATACGAAATGTGCACGAATAAGTGCTTTTTCCCCCTTAAATACATGGGCGAATACTTCGTCCAATTTTTCACGCCCGCTATCGTTATAACCATACCCAGAGGAACCATTGAAATGGTAATCAGACACTTGGCATGCCTTAAATGCTTGCAATACCTTTTTCGTATTGGCCAAGGCGATAGGTTCAAATTTCTTAAATTGTGGCTCTGCCAAGGCTAAGGCCTGTTCACGTATTTCTTCTAATGTCATGTTACATTCCTAACTATATAGTTTCAGGTTTATCATCACTAAACCTTTTAAAATAATATTTCAAATTCTATGTAAACTAATTACTGAATTGACACAATTGTCGAGCCGATGTATACACATCGTTGCCCGTCATGCCCCTTTCAATATGAATCCATTGAATATACGGCATCCGCTTGTACCAAGTGATTTGACGTTTTGCGAAATGTCGTGTATTTTTTTGAATTAACTCACGGCATTCATCGAGACTGATGTCCCCATACAAATGTTGTACCACTTCTTTATAACCAATGCCTTTGAAAGCTTGGCAATTGGGCGACACACCATTCGCGAGGATTTGTTCTACTTCTGCTACTAGCCCATCCTCAAACATGAGGTCTACTCGCAAATTAATGCGTTCATATAGCTCATCACGATTGCGTATGAGGCCGATGACAGGGCCTTCAAAACTGAGACCATCCTTTGTCTGATGACGAAGTGCATCATAATCCCCTGCACTCATGAGTTCAATTGCTCGATATAAACGATGTTTATCCTGCAATACTAGAGTAATTTCATCTTGTTTCGCTAAATGCTCTGCATAGGTACGCAAACCTTCAATGCCCTCTGTATCATAGAGTTCATCTAATTGTTCGCGTAATTCGGGATTTGGCTTGGTATCATTAAATCCATAATTTTCCAGTAGTGATTGCACATATAATCCAGTACCACCAGATAAAATAGGAATCTCACTACGGTCATTGCATTCTGAAATCAATTGTTTCGCTTGTTCTTGGAACACACTAACGCTATAGGAATCATCGGGCTCAAGAATGTCGATTAAATAATGTTGAGCGCTAGCCAATTCCTCAGCGGTAGGCTTTGCCGTCCCAATATTTAGTTGTTTATAGACCTGGTAGGCATCACCAGAAATAATAGGCGATTGAAACTCATGGGCCAATCGCAATGTTAATTCCGTCTTGCCTACCGCCGTAGGTCCTACAATGGTAATTAATCGATTCACTGGTACCTCTTATCAAATAAATTCTTGATATTTTTTTACTACAATTTCTTACTAGAATATCATGTAATCGGACTTACATTGTGGGAATTTATATGCGCTCCACGTAATACACACCATAGCCAATGCGACTATATTTGCCGCCCACCCATTCATGAGGCTGTAATATCTTAAATATACTGGCAAATGGTCGTTCTTTAATGACAACCTTGTACTTTGCCACACGGCAGGCTTGGTGAAAGCTATCTATAGATAGTGGTTCTTCATGAATATGGCCACGAAGACTCAAAAATTGAGGGCTTTCCTCGATGGGCTTTTCAAACATGGGATCAAAATAGACCACCTCAAAGGAATCATTGTCCGCTTGAGCAAGGTAATCTATATAATTTCCGTGGATAGCCTCTATGCGCCGAAGTGCATTCGTCACTTCCTTATTATCATGCACAAAATGCTGCAATCCATACTTTGTTATATACCATAGTGGTAAAGCAGCTTCGAGGCCCGTTATACGAGCCTCTGGATAGGCGTAGGTCATAATAATAGAATCACTAGCAAGACCTAATGTGCAATCTAAAATGGAAAATTGCTCTGGAGATTCAATTTTAACGGCCTCCACTAGATGATCTTGTTCGCCTCGTTCTAAACGAAGTATGCGTAACTGCGCCATAGACAGATGAAAATGATGTTCTTTGCCGGGACCTGTATAGAGTGATGGTCCTGTATTTTGAAAATTCAAAATACTATCAGCCTTGTACTGTTCCTGCAGCTTAGGCAGAGATTGTCCTTTTCTTACCACATAGGGCCAGCCTAACACTTGTGCTTCCTGCTTTGCATGTGATTTTAATGCTTCCTTAGCCTTCTGTGAGACAGTGACGATATTCATATTGTCTCCTTTCAGCTAAGCTAGCAATTACACAATCGTATTAATAATTTGTTACAACCTTAACACCAATATAGGATGCATCAGTATTCTGATGCATTAACATAGTCAATGCAAACTATTATTTAATTTTCCCTTAGGAACGTAGGAATAATTTACCTAGTTCATCTGGTGTAAATTTAATAATCGTTGGACGACCATGTGGGCACACATATGGTTTGTCTGTAGTAAATAGATCCTCAATCAATACGAACATTTGATACATATTGAGATTGTGACCAGATTTTATGGCACCACGACAAGACGCATAGGCCAACATTTCATGACGAAGTTGAGACTTCGTTGGCTGTTGATGATCATGAAGATAGGTGAAAACGTATTGTAAAATTTCCTCTACCTTACTCTCTAAAATATCTACTGGACTACCCACAACCTTAATTTGTGTTGGTCCACCGAGTTCCACGTCAAAACCCAAATCAAGTAATGCGTCTCGTTCTTCTTCAACCAGCGTCATGTCCTCATCTGTAGCATTCATATAGGTTGGCATTAACGCAACTTGCATAGGAATGGCCTCGGCAGATTTGCAAAGTCTATCATAGCGAACGCGTTCATGCGCTGCATGTTGATCGATGATAAATAAATCATCACCTTTTTTTGCCAAAATATAGCAGGATGCCACTTGTCCCATCGGTAAGAGCCCACTGTTATGAATAATGCGATGCGAATCGGTGGAATCAGTAGAACTAGCTAAATTCGTAGAATCTATAGAACCAGTAGAATCGATAGAGCCATTAGAATCTGTAGATATAAGAGAATTATTGAAACCTGTAGATTCCGATACACTCGGATTCGTTTGATAGAGGCTCTTAAATTTAGCCTTATCTTCTTCTGTATAACTACGATATTCCGTAGGCACTTCATGGAATGAGCTATCATTCATGAAGGATTCCTGTTCAAAGGAACATTTCGGTGCCGGTGTAAACCCTTCTGTTTTTAATCGACGTATAAACTCATTCGTATCATCGCGAATGACTTCATAGCCAGGCTTATGACGGCCACCATATACTTTATCTACATTGACTGCTGTGGCAATGGTGTCTGGCTGATTATGTAGTTCCGTAAATCCATTGTCCGCTGTACCACCAGTTATACCACTACTGTTATTAGTAGACTCCAAGTACTGTGATGACTCTCGTTCATAGCGTTGATGCAATGGATTATCCAAGGCATTTAAAATACCATGGTACACAGCCTTGAAAATGATTTTATCGTCAGAGAATTTAACCTCACTTTTACGAGGATGAACATTAATATCCACCATCTCAGCCGGCACGATAATATTCAGCACCACAAGAGGATGTCCATTCTTAGGCAATAATGCATGGTAGGCATTATCGATGGCCTTGGCAATAGTACGATCTGAAATAACGCGGTTATTCACGATAATCGTCTGCCAACCACGAGTACTCTTGAGGAGTGTTGGTTTACTCACCACACCGTCAATGACGATACTTTCACTTTCATAAGCGATAGGAAATAAATCCTCTCGCGTTTTATAGCCGTACAAGGCCGTCACCGTATCTGTGACAGTACCATTACCTGGGGTAATGATGCTCACCTTGTCATCCACGGTCAATTTAAAGGAAATATGTGGATTGCTCAATGCTAATTTACCCACAATATCCTGAATTTTCGAGCTTTCAGTACGGTCGGTTTTTAAAAATTTACGACGTGCTGGGGTGTTATAAAACAACTCACGCACCTCAATAGTCGTACCCGGTGCCGCCCCATAGGGAATGCAATCAGTGAAAGACCCACCATCAATGGTAATACGCGTCCCTAGATCAGAGTCCTGTTTGCGGGTAGTCAATGAAAAATGAGATACCGATGCAATACTTGCCAAGGCCTCACCACGGAAACCTAAAGATGCAATATCAAAGAGGTCCTCTACGGCTTGAATTTTGCTCGTCGCATGGCGGAGCACAGCAAGACGTGCATCCTCCTCGGTCATACCCACACCATCATCAGTGATGCGCATATAGGCGATACCTCCCTCTGCAATTTCCACGTCGATAGATTTTGAACCAGCATCAATGGAGTTTTCAATTAATTCCTTGATAACAGAGGCAGGGCGTTCAACGACCTCACCAGCGGCGATTTTATTTATAGTTGTTTCATCTAATACATGAATAATGGCCATTATTTGCCACCACCTTTACGTGCTTCTTCTTGTAATTGATATAACGTATTTAATGCTTCGATAGGCGTCATGCTCATCACATCGACGGCTAACAAGCTATCTACAACAGAATGGGTGAATAAATTACCCACATCCATAGAGTCCATAGTTGGTTTATTATTCATAACCATGCGGCCAGCATTTGTGGAACTGCCTACTTGAAGTTCTACATTACCTACGCGTTGACTCAAATCATCAGAACCAGGATGATCCGTTTCAAGGGATTGTAAAATCACCTCAGCCCGTTTTAATACACTTTGCGGTAAACCAGCCAGTTTTGCTACATGGATACCATAACTACGATCGGCACCACCGCGAATAATACGTCGAAGGAATGCTACGTCCTTGCCCTTTTCCTTAACGGCTACCGTATAGTTTTTCAACTTAGGATAGGTTTCCTCTAATGGGATGAGTTCATGATAATGCGTAGCAAATAATGTTTTTGCATGAATATGTTTACAAATATGCTCCACCACGGCTTGAGCAATACTCAAACCATCAAAGGTGCTCGTGCCACGACCGATCTCATCAAGGATGACAAGACTATTGGATGTAGCATTTTCAAGAATGTACGCAACTTCCTTCATTTCTACCATGAATGTACTTTGACCAGTGGAGATATCATCACTAGCGCCTACACGGGTAAATACACGGTCTACAGGGGAAATACTAGCCTCTCTAGCAGGAATGAACGAACCAATTTGTGCCATTACCATCAAGATAGCTGCTTGTCGCATATACGTAGATTTACCAGCCATATTCGGCCCCGTAATGAGTAAGAATTCCTCTTCATCATGATTTAACATGATATCATTCGGCACGAATACCTCACGTTTTAGGAATTTTTCAATCACCGGATGGCGACCGTCACGAATATTGATTTGCCCATTCATCACGATAGTAGGACAAATATAGTTTTCCTCATATCCCACCACCGCTAAGGATGCCAACACATCGAGTTCAGCTAGTGCACGAGCTGTTTCTTGCACATCACGGACCACCTGTTTCACTTGCATACGCAAATCTTGATATAATTGTTGCTCTAAGGCTACAATTTTTTCCTTCGCACTAAGGATTTTAATTTCAAATTCTTTTAGTTCAGGCGTAATATAGCGCTCTGCATTCGCCAACGTTTGTTTACGAATAAAATACGCTGGCACTTGTGCCGCGTTCGCATGAGTCACTTCAAAATAATAACCAAATACCTTGTTATAACCAGTTTTTAATTTGATACCTGTGGCGTCTTTTACTTCGCTTTCTAGACGTTCTAACCACTCCTGGCTATTAGTTGCTAAGGAACGAAGTTCATCAAGTTCAGCGTTATAGCCATCACGAATAACACGACCATCCTTTAATGTCAATGCTGGTTGCTCAGCAATGGCATCTTTCAACAATTCATATAAATCAGTATGACTATATACATTTTGATTTAATGTTTGTAACGCAATACTTTGGCATTCTGATAAGGTTTTTTTTATATGTGGCAAACACTGCAATGATTCACGCAAGGAAGTAAAATCGCGCGGTGATACGGAACCTGTTTCTATACGGCCAACGATACGTTCAAAATCATAAATCGTATCGAGGTAAGAACGCAATTGTTCGCGTTCCGCCCCACGACTAATGATTTCTGCAATGGCCGCTTGACGACGTTGAATTTGAGCCACATCTGTTAATGGACTTTCTAGCCATTGCTTTAATAAACGTGCCCCCATTGGCGTCAATGTACGATCGAGGACATCTAATAATGTGCCCTTCGTACCACCATCTCGCAAATTATGGGTGATTTCCAAATGGCGTAGCGATGCGGTATCTAAAATCATGCGATTGCCTACGCTCAATTTATGGACATAGCTGATATGAGACGTTTCCGTTTTGATTACGTCATGCAAATACGTCAGCATGTAGCCTAATGCTTCCAATACGTCCTCTTCCATGAGGCCCATATCGGAAAAATGTTTCGCCCCTAAATCGCTCAATTCACGATTCGTTTCATGAGCCGTATAGGGTGAAAGCACCAAATTAGAGAATTGATTATCTACAAAGTCCTGAACATCTTGAGGCAAACTTACTTCATTAGCCAAAATGATTTCCGCAGGTCGATACATGGCTAAGGCATCAAAGATATCTGTGCGTTTTTCGTTTGGCAAAATACGGTCCCAAATGACTTCGCCAGTAGATACATCACAGAATACCAGAACCCACGCATCTTTAACGACATAAAACAATGATAGGAAGTTATTGCTTCGCGCATCATTACCATTTTCAGTCATCACCGTACCTGGTGTAATAACCTTGATAACATCACGCTTTACTATCCCTTTCACAGCACGAGGATTTTCTAGTTGTTCACAAATCGCTACTTTGTAACCTTTTTTTACAAGTGTTTCGATGTAGCTTTCTGCTGCATGGAATGGAACACCGCACATCGGTGTTTTTTCCTCATCCCCTGTAGGACGTCCAGTAAGCGTAATATTTAATTCACGAGATGCAGTGATGGCATCTTCGTTGAACATTTCATAAAAATCCCCAAGACGAAAGAATAATAGCTCCTCTGGATGACGAGATTTTATGTCCATATATTGTTCCATCATCGGTGTTAGCTTTTTACTCATTTTTCGCCTCCTAAACACAAATAATGAAGAACTACAAGGCATGCCTCATAGTTCTTGAATGACAAAAATATATTTACATACTGACACGCAGTATATCATTAGACTTCTATTGATATATTTTACCATATTTATCGATATATAACTAGATTTACTGCAATATATTGTATGGAATATAGTCATTATTTCTGCACAACTTTCAATAGACAATTATACTATCAAAATGTATATTGAAAGAGTAAGTTGTATCATTTTTATTTCTACTTTTTATCTGGGAGGTATTGTATGAGTGTACAAACTGAACCAAGAAAGAACACAGGAATTCTTGCCTTTATTGAACGCATAGGTAATAAGATTCCGGACATTACTATTTTATTTATTGGTGCATTTTTGATTGTATGTGTGATTTCCGCTATACTTTCAACAATGACGTTTGACTAGGTCAATCCGGCTACGGGTAAACCATTGACTGTAATCAATATGTTAAGTGCACAGTCATTAGTTACCTTAATGAGTAAAATGGTAACTAATTATTCAGGATTCCCACCTTTGGGCATGGTAATTGTTGCCACACTTGGCGTTGCTATTGCAGACGGATCTGGTTATTTGAATATGGCCCTCAAAAAATTGCTAAAATGTATTAGCAAACTATTACTATGCATTCATTGCTACATTCTTTGTTATTCCAGCATGTTGGTATGTAACAGATAAAATTGTAGAACCATGGCTCTGGAATATGTATCCACTAGATGAAAATCTAGAAATTGAAAATGATGTAAATACTGAAATTTCTTCTCGTGAAAATAAAGCCTTTTACTTTGCCTCTTTTGTTTTATTACTCATGACTGTAGGTTTGGTATTAGCCTTATTACCAGAAGATAGCTTATTACGTGCCCCAGATGGCACATTGGCAAGCTTTAAAGCCCCAATTATGCAAAGTATCGTCGCATTAATCTTCATCTTTACTGGCGGTGTTGGTGTTGTATATGGCGTGGCATCTGGCAAATTCAAATTGCCAAAAGACTTCACTAAATCCATGGAAGATATGACCCATACACTTGTTCAATTAGTTGTATTTTATTTCTTTGCTGCTCAATTTTTATATGCTTTCAATGCCTCTCAAATCGGTGCTCTTCTCGCTGTATCTGGCGCAGAATTCTTACGTTCCTTGGCATTACCACCTCAATTAACAATCTTCGGTATCATCTTCTTTGTTGCCTTGCTTAACTTAATCATTACTTCTGCGTCTGCAAAATGGGCTATTCTTGCTCCAATCTTCATACCAATGCTCATGGGTGTTGGTATTTCACCAGAATTAACACAAGCCTCCTTCCGTATCTCTGACAACTCCGTAAACGTAGTAACCCCAATGTTTGCATTCTATCCATTGATTATTACATACTGTCAAAAATATGTGAAAGAAAGCGGTATCGGCACATTGAGTTCCATGATGTTACCATACACTGTTGCACTATTAATCGTATTAACAGTAGTACTTTACGGTATGTGGTTCCTTGATATCCCATTGGGATTACAAGCCGATTATTTATACCCACGTCCATAATGTAACGTGTTTTACATTTTATATCCTGTTTTATTGTATCCTATTTTTGTTATATGAGATTCGCTATTGTGAAAGCTTTCATATAACAAAAATTTTACTTGAGGAGGTTCTATGAGTTTTCCTTTTGAACAAGAACTAACAGAACGATTTTTACGATATGTAGCCATTACGAGTCAAAGTGATGCATCCGCAGGTGTTGTTCCAAGTACACCTGGTCAATGGGATATGGCCAAAACCTTACAATCTGAATTGTCTAATCTTGGACTAGTTGATATAGAACTCAGTGAATACTGTGTATTAACAGCTAAACTACCTAGCAATACGGATAAACAATTACCAGCTATTGGATTCTGTGCTCATCTAGATACTGTTGATGTCAATCTAAATCCAAACATAACTGCTCAACTAGTACATTATACAGGCGGTGATATATGCCTAAATGAAGCGGATCAAATCTATATTCGTTTAGCAGAACATCCTGAACTCGAAGCCTATATCAACGATGATATTTTTGTTAGTGATGGTCATTCTGTTTTAGGTGCTGATGATAAAGCCAGCGTAGCATCTATCATGACTGCCCTACATTATTTACAACAACATCCTGATGTACAACATGGTGATATTCATGTAGCCTTTGTACCCGACGAAGAAATTGGCTTGGTCGGTGCCAAACACATGAACTTTGAGAAATTTCCTGTAGATTTTGCCTATACATTAGATTGTTGTGGCATAACTTCCATTCGAATGCTGAGTTCTTACCAATAAAATCATTTGTGAAATCATGTGAAATGATTTTAACCATTATCGATTTGGTAACAAAACAAACAAAATAGTATATCGTATAACTTAAAATCGAGTAGGAGGCTACCCATTAGTTGAATAGCCGACCTCTCACACCACCGATGCGTTCAAATTCTTTATCGAATGCATCGAGATATAGATTCGCTAATATCGGAGATAGGTTCCCACCTTGTGGTGTCCCTTCTGTAGTCTTAACAAATCTATTGTTGTCCATCAATCCACTTCTTAGAAACTTCTTAATCAGTTGAATCACTCTCTTATCTTTCACATGCACTCGTACCATGTTAAGCAACATGTGTTGGTTCATGGTGTCGAAGTATTTAGACAAATCGAGTGAGACCGCATAGGTATAACCTTCCTCAGCGTACTGTTGTACCCGCTTAACGGCTTGTTGTGCGCTTCGGTTCGGTCTGTACCCATAACTGCAATCTGAAAAGATTGGTTCTATCATCAACTCCAGCACCACCTTTGTTGCGTTTAACACGCTTAAATGCTTCATTAAGACTGTCTCGATGAAGTATTCGTTTCAATAACATTACGCCATTCTGTTCCTCTAGTTGTGTAGTAGTATCACTCAACGCTTCTGCATACCCTTCCTGTTCCACAGTATCTCTTTGCAGACAGCTAACTGTCTTGTTATTTTCTGTTGTCATTATGTACTACCCTCGCTTTCTGTACTTAGAATTAAGATTGTTCAGTCCTTCCTGAAAAAAAATTTTTCCCCCAGTACTATGACGTCTGCTGACTTTTCATAGTTCGTTGTTACTATGGATTTTTTTCCCCACCTATGAGATCTCCCCAGGTAAGAGCACAGTCTTTCTCTCCATCTATCCGCCACATTTACAGGATTGGCTTCGAATCGTTTCGGGCTTCAGTTTGAAGTGCAACCTCACCCAGTTACTCCTGCCTTATATGTGATTTCTATCCGTCGGACCAGAGATTTGACCACTGATTTTTTTTCAGTATCCGGCTTCCTTCAGATTCCACCTCACGATGGACACCCTTGCCTTCGGCTATACGCTTGGCACGATTAACCCGCGTTTGGGACTTTCACCCTTGAGACTGCGCCCATGCTGGGCGCACACAGTAAAGGAGATACTTGGAGTCAGTTCATATAAACTGAAGTACAAGTATCTCCTTTGTTTAGAAATTACTATTCTATTTATTCACTAAAATCGACTACCCCTTGTTCATCATCGCAAGGCATTTCTATTGTCGGATAGTTACTATTTATCAATTCATAGCGTACACAATCATGAGAGTGATCATTAATCATACCCGCCGCTTGCATGTGGGAATATACCGTCACAGGACCAAGATATTTAAACCCGCGCTTTTTCAAAATCTTGCTAACCTTTGTAGATAATCCGTTGCTAGCTGGAATAATACCCTTTTCATGATTAATATATAATGCTGTTTTTCCCTCTGTGAAAGCCCACAAAAATTCAGAGAATGTACCAAATTCACGGCTTACCTCAATAAATCTTTGGGCATTAGAAATAACGGCTTCGATTTTACGACGAGACCGAATCATACCTGGTGTATCCATGATACGTTCTATATCGCTGTCACCAAAGTTTGCAACCTCCTTATAATCAAAATTAGCAAAGCATTCACGAAAGATCTCTCGTTTATTGAGCATCATACGCCAATTGAGGCCACATTGCATGACCTCCATCATGAGAAATTCAAATTGTTTCTGATCGTCATGAACGGGAATCCCCCATTCTGTGTCGTGGTAGATTTTATCTAGTTCATAGTCATTAGCTACTGTGCAGTAGGACATGTTACATACCTGCTTTCAAATACTTGCCTGTTAGAGACTTGTCATTATATATTATATCTGATGGAATCCCTTCAAATACAATACGTCCACCATTAGAGCCACCTTCAGGACCTAAATCAATAATCCAATCAGCTTTAGCAATTAACTCTAATCGATGCTCAATAATAATTACGGTATTACCTTGATTAACCAAACGACGTAAAAGTTTTAAAATAAGAACAATATCTTTATCATGTAATCCACTACTTGGTTCATCTAGCACAAATACTTCACCAGATTTTTGTACTAAAATTGCAAGTTCAAATTGAACACCTTTAACCAAATAATTTAAGCTGCATAGACGGTATCTAAATAAGCTTCAAATAAATCATCAGGCGTATCATACCCAAGGGACTTTCTAGGTAA
>NZ_JAWJZB010000011.1:0-90341 GCF_032970865.1 Veillonella absiana
GATTCAGTGGCGATAGCTACGAGGCTCCACCTGTTCCCATCTCGAACACAGTAGTTAAGCTCGTAAACGCCGAAAGTACTTGGCTGGCGACGGCCTGGGAGGATAGGAAGCTGCTGATTGAAAAGAAGCGAGGTCAACAACGTTGACCTCGTTTTGCATATCTATTATATTGAGCCGACCAGGCCTTGGCCTGGGAAACCTAGGGCAAACAATTTGAAGGAACGAAGTGACGCACAAATTGTATTGCATCAGGTTCGACGAAGCTAACGAAGTTAGCGAGTGTGATAGGAAGCTGCTGATTGAAGAAATAAAAAAGCTCACCCTTATGGGTGGGCTTTTTTATTTCTCTGCTCGGCAGTTTCCTATCGAGCAGGTGTACCTGGGATAAGCAGGGCTTGAGGGCTAGGAGGAGCATAGCGACGTACTAGACCCATGCATCGCTTAGTCACGAACGTAAGATTTTGCGATGCAAAATCCACAGCGAGGAACATACCAAGTTGTCGCTATGTCATTAGGCTACTTGGAACGAAGTGACGCATTGAGTCATTGCATCACTTTCCCACAGTGAGCGAAGCGAACGGCGGGTGATAGGCACCGTAAGCTCGTTTGGGGGGATTTAGGTAGCCGTAATCATCAAGTTAACGAAACTATCATTGGTGTTCGTCCTGTGATGTGGGTAGATAAAGCGGTACTAAAAAAACAACTCAAATAGTTCGTACCAAAGGAACAAAATAAACTTCATGTAACGTTCATCCCACTTTCATGTAACTTTCATTGGTTCCATTTATACTGAGTATAGTTGATAGAGGTATTACACCTAGTCAACTAGAAAATTGAAATCGGAGGTCTGCTGAAACGTTTACCTGAAACACTCTCTTTACAAAAACATACAATGCATACAACAACAATACATACAACACAAACATACAACAACAAATTACATATATACGTCTCCCCGTATATATAAGGTAAACAATCAGAGACGAAAGAAGAGCCCTTACAAGAGGGCTCTTTTTTGGTAAATGGAAGGAGTTCATGCTATAATTAATCATACTTGATTTTATACAATAAAACTGAACGTATGAGTAAATTTAAGGAAGGAGACCACGGTCCAATGTAAACGTAGATGGCCCGGATTTCACTAGCGGGATGGTTTATAAACATGTGGCACTGTGTATCAACTATGTATATCGGAGACATCATTAAACAATATCGTGAAAGTAACAATATCAGTGTCCAGGACTTTGCAGCAACTGCAGGATTGTCCGTGGCAGATATTGAGACATTGGAAAATTTATATATACCAGGAACTACGAATCCTGTTCCTGTGGCGATGCGTCAGGTGAAAGCTATCGCAGAGGCTATGAATCAGCCTATGGGGGCTGTTATGGTCCAATTAGGCAATGATCAGCCAGTGGTCGTGAATGTAGTGGCTGAATCCGATCAACCACATGCAAAATAGAGATTCAACTGGTATATACATGTAAAATAGGGCTAAGGCTCTTACATTAGATATCACATACTTGTGGTATCAATTCGTTAGTATTATATTAGGTGCTATATTATCTATAGCATCCATAGCTCACATAGATACATTGAATAATTTTTTGAGCCTAAAACGTAAGGAGATATTATGGACGCAAAATTATTACTATTATTACAAACTTTGCCAGAGCAGCAACGCAGTTATGTGTTGTCTCGTCAATCTGAATTAAAACAAAAGAGTACTGCATATATTTTATGGTTCCTCTTTGGTGTTCATTATTTCTATTTAAGTAAACCTATTATCAATATTTTATATTGGGTAACTGGTGGTGGTTTTGGTGTATGGGCTGTTATTGACCTATTCCGGATCCCAGGTATGATTCGTGAGAAGAACGAAGAAATTATGGTAGAGCTTATTAAAGAAGCGAAATCTATCTATCCTGATGTGAGTGTATAGATGAAATCATAATAGGAATAATTATAAATGCAAAAAATAGCGCCTTTAAGGGCGCTATTTTGTGTTTATAGAGGAAGTTTTATAGTACGTCTCCCCAAACGGTGCAAAGAGAATAGCGACTACGCAAGAGCAGAAATGCTCCTGTGTGGTCGCTTTCTTTTTGTAAATAGATTTATATAAAGATGAAAAATTCACTTTTGCGTGATATACTTTAAGCATATCGGCTAACAGGATTAATGGAGGTGTGATATGGCAGTCAGTTATAAAAAACTGTTTCATTTATTGATTGAAAAAGATATGACAAATGGCCAGTTGATGCAGGAGGCAGGGTTCTCTGCCAACATCATCACACGGCTAAAACGAGGCGGATATATCTCCCTTGACAGTGTGGAGAGTATTTGCCGTGTGCTGCACTGTGGCGTAGATGATATTTTGGAATTTATTCCAGACGAAGACGGAGGAAAAGAAAATGGTTGATACTAAAAAGGAACAAGAGCGTGATGAACTCCATCGTGCAATCTGGGCAATAGCGGATGAACTGCGTGGTGCAGTAGACGGATGGGATTTTAAGAACTATGTCCTCGGCACAATGTTCTATCGCTATATTTCCGAGAACCTGTGCAGCTACATCAATGACGGTGAAATCAAAGCCGGAAATACCGATTTTAATTTTGCAACAATGTCAGATGACGAAGCCGAAGAAGCACGGGACGGTCTGGTGGAAGAAAAAGGCTTTTTCATATTGCCAAGTGAACTGTTCTGCAACGTCAGAGCAAAGGCTGCAAACGATGAAAATTTGAATGAGACACTGGAAAGCGTATTCCGCCATATAGAGGAATCTGCGAAAGGCAGCGAGGCAGAAAGCGACTTTGCCGGACTGTTTGATGATTATGATGTTAACAGCAATAAATTGGGTTCTACGGTTGCCAAGCGCAATGAGAAACTGGTCAAGCTGTTAAATGGCGTGGGTGAAATGAACCTCGGTGCTGTGAAAGACCACACCTTCGATGCTTTTGGCGATGCCTACGAATACCTTATGTCCATGTATGCCTCTAATGCGGGTAAATCCGGCGGTGAGTTCTATACGCCTGCCGATGTATCAGAACTGCTGACAAGGCTTGGTACGGTAGGAAAAACTGAAATCAATAAGGTATATGACCCTGCGTGTGGTTCCGGAAGTCTATTGCTCAAGGCTGAAAAAGTTCTTGGTAAGGATGCCATCCGCAATGGATTCTATGGACAGGAAATCAATATCACCACTTACAACCTGTGCAGAATCAATATGTTCCTGCACGATGTGGGGTTTGATAAATTTAATGTAGCCTGTGAGGATACGCTTATCAGCCCACAGCACTGGGATGATGAACCATTTGAACTTATCGTGTCTAATCCTCCCTACTCTATTAAATGGGCGGGTGACGAAAATCCACTGCTCATCAATGACCCCCGCTTTTCTCCAGCCGGAGTTCTGGCACCTAAGAGTAAAGCAGATATGGCATTTATTATGCACAGTCTTTCATGGCTGGCATCCAATGGTACTGCTGCTATCGTATGCTTTCCGGGTATTATGTATCGTGGCGGTGCGGAACAGAAAATACGTAAATATCTGGTAGACAATAACTATGTAGATTGCATCATTCAGTTACCAAGCAATCTATTCTTCGGTACATCCATTGCCACTTGTATTATGGTGATGAAGAAAAATAAGAACGATAACAAAACGCTGTTTATTGATGCGTCCAATGAGTGCATCAAGGTCACAAACAACAATAAACTAACACCTGAAAATATTGACCGAATCGTTGATATATTTGCAAAGCGTGCGGAAGTGGCGTATTTCTCTCATTTGGCAGGTTATGATGAAGTAGTCAAAAATGATTATAACCTTTCGGTCTCCACCTATGTAGAGGCAGAGGATACACGGGAAAAGGTTGATATTAAACATTTAAATGCTGATATCAAAGAGATAGTTGCTAAAGAAGATAAATTACGTAAAGAAATAGATAAAATTATCAAAGAGATTGAGGCATAACTATGAACAAATTAGATGAATTAATCAAAGAGTTATGTCCCAATGGGGTAAAGTATAGGCTACTTGGAAAAGTTTGCAAAATAGAAACAGGAAGACTTAATGCAAATGCTGCTGTCGAAGATGGGGAATATTTGTTTTTTACAACAGCAAAAGAACCGAGCCGTATTAATCAATACAGATGGGACACAGAAGCTTTACTTATAGCAGGAAATGCAAATATTGGTAATGTTAAGTATTATATTGGTAAATTTGAGGCTTATCAACGTACCTATGTGCTAACTGATTTTGATTCATCTGTTTCAGTAAAATTTTTGTATTATTCACTTAGCAATAATCTTAAAGTATATTTGGACAGTCACAAGAATGAGGCTGCGATGGTTTATATTGTACTTTCAACATTGCAAGATTTTAGAATTCCCGTCCCCCCTCTACCTGTACAGGAGGAAATTGTCCGTATTCTGGACAATTTCACGGAGCTTACGGCGGAGCTTACAGCGGAGCTTACAGCGGAGCTTACAGCGAGGAAAAAACAGTATGAATATTATAGGGATGCAATGCTTTCATGCAATAAAGAGATTCCAATGGTCAAACTGAAAGATATCGCAACAGATATCTATCGAGGTGCAGGAATAAAGCGTGACCAAGTAACACAAGATGGAATCCCATGCGTCAGATATGGCGAAATCTATACAACCTATAATACTTGGTTTGATGAGTGCGTATCTCATACACAACTTGAGTATGTACCATCTCCAAAGTATTTTGAACATGGCGATATTTTGTTTGCTATAACAGGAGAAAGCGTTGAAGATATAGCAAAATCTATTGCTTATGTGGGGCATGATAAGTGCTTAGCAGGCGGAGATATTGTGGTAATGAAACACAAGCAGAATCCTAAGTATCTATCATATGTGCTTTCTACTTATGACGCCAGACAGCAAAAAAGCAAAGGTAAGATAAAAAGCAAGGTGGTTCATTCCAATGTTCCATCGATAGAAAGTATTGAAATTCCACTTCCTTCATTAGAAGTACAGGAACGCTTTGCTAATGTCTTGGATAATTTTGAATCAATCTGCTCCGACCTAAACATCGGTCTGCCAGCAGAGATCGAAGCACGAAAAAAACAATATGAATACTATCGTGACAGATTACTGTCATTCAAGGAACTATAAAAAAGAAAGAAGGTGAAGCCACCGTGCCTTATTTTAACATTGTCGCACAGACAACAGAAAACACCGTAGTCACAGAATATGAGCCTGTGAAGGCACGTTCGGACAGCTACCAGAGCGAGGCTGCTCTGGAGCAAGAATTTATTCGTCTGCTCTGTGAGCAGGGCTATGAATATCTGCAAATCCATACAGAAAAGGATTTAATCCGCAACCTCCGCGACCGCTTGGAGGCACTGAACCACTATCGGTTCTCTGATACAGAGTGGCAACAGTTTTTTGTGGATTCTGTTGCGAATCCCAACGAGCATATCGTGGAAAAGACCCGCAAGATACAGGAGGACTTTGTCCAAGTGTTGAAACGGGACGATGGCTCTACGAAGAACATCACACTCATGGATAAGAAAAATATCCATAATAACAGTTTGCAGGTCATCAACCAGTACAAGGTGAATGCCGCTACAAGCGGCAGAGAGGGTGGCCTGGGCCATGTGCTTGGTAAAGAGGACGGCGCAAAGTACGATAATCGTTACGATGTGACGGTACTGGTCAACGGTCTACCCTTGGTGCATATTGAACTGAAGCGCAGAGGAGTCCCTATCCGAGAGGCATTCAATCAGATAAACCGTTATCAGCGGGATTCTTTTTGGGCAGGTTGCGGACTGTTTGAATATGTGCAGATTTTCGTTATTTCCAATGGAACAAATACGAAATACTACTCCAATAGCACTCGCTTTAATGCTATCAAGGATGCGGTTTCTGGCAAGACGAAAAAGGGAAAAACAAGCAACAGCTTTGAATTTACCTGCTTCTGGGCAGATGCCAATAACCGTGTTATCACGGATTTGATTGACTTCACAAAGACTTTCTTTGCAAAGCATTCTCTGCTGAATGTGCTGACCAAGTATTGTATTTTCACATCAGAAAATATGCTTATGGTTATGCGCCCGTACCAGATCACGGCAACCGAGCGCATCTTGAATCGTATAGAGATTGCCAACAACTATAAAAAATACGGCAGCGTGGCAGGTGGCGGATATATCTGGCACACAACAGGCTCCGGCAAAACGCTCACCTCTTTCAAGACGGCACGTCTGGCATCACAGCTGCCTTATATTGATAAGGTGCTGTTTGTGGTTGACCGTAAGGACTTGGACTACCAGACCATGAAGGAGTATGACCGCTTTGAAAAAGGTGCTGCCAACAGCAATACTTCTACCAGAATTTTAGAACAGCAGTTAAGTGACAAAGATTCAAAAGGACGTCCAAAAGAATGTCGTATTATTATTACTACGATTCAAAAACTGGCTACTTTCATAAAGAAGAATCCTAATCATGAGGTTTACAATAAGCATATCGTTATTATCTTTGACGAATGCCACCGTAGCCAATTTGGTGATATGCACACGGCTATTATAAAAAACTTCAAGAACTACCACCTGTTTGGTTTTACAGGGACACCGATATTCGCAGCTAATTCTGGCGCATCTAAGAACCCGGAGTTCTTTACAACGGGGCAGACCTTTGGTGACCAGTTACATACCTATACCATTGTGGATGCCATCAACGATAAAAATGTTCTGCCGTTCCGTGTGGACTATATTAAAACGATGGATACGGACGAAGAAATTACCGATGAAATGGTATGGGACATCAATCGTGAAAAAGCAATGATGGCGCCTAAGCGTGTTGAATTGGTGACACGGTATATTTTGGAACATTTCGACCAAAAAACCTACCGTGGGGATAAGACATATATTTTCAATACTCTCACGAATATTGAAGAAGTGGCATCCGCCGAGCGTGGCACAGTAGAAGAAATCAAGCAGCAACAACGTCTTAGCGGATTTAATTCTATTTTTGCTGTGGCATCTGTGCCAATGGCAAAACTATATTATCAAGAATTTCAGAAGCAGATGGCAGCAGACCCAACCAAGAAACTGCGTGTTGCAACGATTTTCAGTTACGGCGCAAATGAGGAAGAAGCTGACGGTATTCTGGATGAGGAGAACTCCGAGGACACTTCTGCCCTCGACCAGAACTCCCGTGATTTTCTGGAATCTGCTATCCGTGATTATAATGGAATGTTCCATACAACTTATGATACTTCCAGCGATAAGTTCCAGAACTACTATAAGGATGTATCCCTACGCATGAAAAACAAGGAACTGGACTTGCTCATCGTAGTTAATATGTTCCTTACTGGTTTTGATGCCACTACTATGAACACGCTGTGGGTGGATAAGAACCTGAAGATGCACGGTTTGATACAGGCGTTTTCACGTACCAACCGTATCCTCAATTCTATCAAGACTTTCGGTAACATTGTTTGTTTTCGCAATCTGCAAAAGCGTGTAGATAGCGCAATTTCTCTGTTTGGAGACAAGAACGCTGGCGGTATTGTGCTTTTGAACAGTTTTAAGGATTACTACTATGGTTATGAGTCCGTAGACGGAAAGCCAATGCCCTGCTATGTGGATATGATGGAGGAATTGAACGAGAAGTTCCCTCTGGAAGAACCACAGATTATTGGCGAGCAGAATCAGAAGGATTTTATTTCTTTGTTTGGTGCAATTCTGCGTATGCGTAACCTGCTCGTATCCTTTGATGAATTTAAGGGTAATGAACTTATTACCGAGCGTGACCTACAGGACTACCTTGGCAGATACCAAGACCTGCGTGATGAATGGAAACGCAGACGTGAAGCCGGAGAAAGCACAGATATCACAGACGATATTGTGTTTGAGGTGGAACTGATCAAGCAGATAGAAATCAACATTGATTATATTCTGATGCTTGTAAAGAAATACCACGATACCCATTGTGAGGATAAAGAAGTTCTGATTACCATCAATAAAGCCATTGATGCCAGCCCGGAACTACGCAGCAAGAAACAGTTGATTGAAACCTTTATCGCAGGGGTCAACGATGCAGATGACATCATGAGCGAGTGGCATGATTATGTGGTCAAACAGCGTGAGGCTGAATTGCAGACCATCATTACAGAGGAAAAGTTAAAGCCGGAGGACACCCGTAAATTCTTGGAGAATGCTTTCCGTGATGGTGAAATCAAAACCGCCGGTACAGACATCGATAAAATCATGCCTCCTGTTTCTCGCTTTGGCGGTGGTGGCAGAGCCAAGAAAAAGCAAGGTGTCATTGATAAACTGAAGACATTCTTTGAGAAGTATTTTGGCATCGGTGGCTCGGCAACCTTTACTGAGCCGGAACACCCAGCGACCATATATGAACTGCATCCACAGGACAACCTGTCTATGGTGGCAGAACCGAAGACACCATATGGTAGTGATGAACACAAATAAGTGATGAGTATGACCACGCAGAAGGACAATGTTCCCTGCGTGGTTTTCTTTTGCGTATTTGTCCGCATTATTATATAAAAACAGGTCAGATTCTCAGGTAAAATGCTTATTTTGTGACCGCCTTTATATTGACCGCACACACAAAGCTGTCATCGTCTGACTGTGCAATCAGATAGTCCATGCGTACATGAAACAATTCGCACATGGTATCGAGCATCTCAAAGCTGGGTCTGCGACTGCCGATTTCCCATGCAGATACCGTTCCCTTTGCTACTTTCAGTTCTTCCGCAAGTGTTCCCTGCGTGAATCCATTCTTTTTTCTGAGGTGGATGAAGGTGCTGTGGGCATCATCATTGTCAAGGATATGAGCCGACTCGGAAGAGATTATCTAAAGGTCGGTTACTATACCGAGATGGTGTTCCCGGAATCGGATATCCGCTTTATTGCCATCAATAACGGGGTCGACAGTGACAGTCAGCAGGACAGCGATTTTACGCCATTCCTCAATATCATCAATGAATGGTATGCCAAGGACACGAGCAAGAAAATTCGTGCGGTGTTCAAGGCAAAGGGACAGGCTGGCAAGCCGCTCTGCACCAATACACCCTACGGATACAAGAAAGACCCTGAGGACAAGAACCACTGGATTGTAGACGAAGATGCTGCTGTGGTGGTAAAGGAAATCTTCCACCTGTGTATTTCCGGCTACGGCCCGACACAGATTGCCAAGGAACTCAAAAAGCGCAAGGTACTGACCCCTGTGGATTATGCAAAAAGCAACGGCAGAAATGCTCCTGCTGTCAAACAGACGGATGACCTTTACAAATGGACAACTATTGTGCCGATTGTGGCAGCAAGATGTACCAAGTCCGTGCAAGGGGCTGGGAACATGAGAAAGAGCATCTGGTCTGCTCTACCTACCGTAAGCGTGGTAAGAGCAACTGTACTTCCCACCAGATTCGCAATGTGGTCATAGAACAGCTTCTCTTGGATGACCTGCGCAGAGTGACCGCTTATGCCAGAGAACATGAAGCCAAGTTCATTCAGCTTGTGACCAACACATCGGAAAAGGCACTGAACCGAGAACTCCGCAGCAGTTAGAAGGAATACGAACAAGCGAAAGCCCGCATTACCGCCCTTGATAAAATTATCCAACGGCTTTACGAGGACAACGTGGTCGGCAAAATCAGCGATGAGCGTTTTGCCAAGATGTCCGCTACCTATGAGGCAGAGCAGAAAGCCTTGGAAAGCCGGATTGCTGAACTGGATGAGTTCATTACCACAGCAAAAGAAAAATCCCTCAATGCCGAATACTTCCTGCAACTGGTACAGAAGTACACGGACATCAAGGAATTGGATGCCGAAATCATTCGGAAGTTTGTGGAAAAGATCATCGTGTTCAAGGCAGAAAAAGTTGATGGTCATAGAGTGCAGCGAATTCAAATCATTTACAACTGCATCGGAGCAGTAGAAATTCCGAGCAAGCATGAAAAAACGGCATAGCCGATACTCACGACTATGCCGAAATTTTCAGGGATTATAAATCCCTAAGACGCACCCACAAAGGGCGCTATTTTGTGTTTATAGAGGGAGTTTTATAATATGATGTCAAAAATAAAAAACCGCACTATTAGTGCGGTTTAAGTGGTGACCCAGAAGGGATTCGAACCCCTGGCCTTTTGATTCGTAGTCAAACGCTCTATCCAGCTGAGCTACTGAGTCATGTACTTGGTACTTGATTATATTAACATATTGCGCTTTACAATGCAAGTACTTTTTCAAATATTTCTTTACAAATATTTGTCATAGAATAAGCGACCAATAAATGGTCGCTTTCTATAATGGCAGGGGCAGTAGGACTTGAACCCACAACCGACGGTTTTGGAGACCGTAACTCTACCAATTGAGCTATACCCCTATGTACATCAAGTGTGACTTGATACTAGATAATAATAACAAATAGGGCGGTATCTGTCAATCAGAAATTACAGTTTAATTGTCAACCGATATGAGTTTAATGCATATATACAGTGAATTTGAATTTGTCTATTCTTATTGTAAAAGTAGAATGAAATTTGTTTGACTCCGAACAATCAACATGCTATTATAAACACATACAAATACATATTTGGGAATAGGTGCAGAAATGCATAACAGAAAAGCTGGTTCAAAGCCAGCACGGTCCCGCCACTGTATGGTCGAGCGAATTTTATTAAGTCACTGGGAAACTGGGAAGGCAAAAGGAGCGATGACACCGAGTCAGGAGAACTACCTATTCAACATTCACCAGTTGACCTACGAGCGATAGGGAGGAGAAGATTGATTCTTTTTTCGCGCATGGTAAAAAAGAATTTTTTTATTGGCCGAAATAGTTTCAATGGACAAGGTACTGATAAGTGGTTAAACAAGTCTTACAGTAGCAGCCATTCGATGATCTAAACACTGTAGTCATGGTGAATAATACCATTGGTATTACCAACCATGATTTTTTTGTGGTTGTAATATATTTTTGTAGTAAATGTAGGGCATGCATTTATTCATCATCATCCTAAAAGAGGCTGACACAGGTTTCGAGCATACGAAGTTTGTGTCAGCCTCTTTTAATTTATTAGTTATACAGAACCATAATATAGATGGTGGAGGACGATATGAGGGAAAGGATAGTATTAAATTATGGCAGATAATTGTAAAATGGGCAAAAAAAATACACCTCTATAGGTGTAATAAAATAGTGGTGCGGGAGAAGGGACTTGAACCCCCACGCCGTAAGGCGCCAGATCCTAAGTCTGGTGCGTCTGCCAATTCCGCCACTCCCGCATACCGACTGAAATAATAATATCATACTACGGCTATCAGAGTCAACAGTTTTATCAATTTTATTTCTATAAAATGTTGACTCATTTTTTACAATCTTATATTGGTTGAATATACCCTAGTAGATACTGTTCTGCTAGGGTATTTATTGTAGAAGGTGAGGTTATTCCTATGACATTTGAAAAAATTAGTATCCGTGAAATTTTAGCACTAGTCATGCTAGGTATCGTGAATATTATGGCCGTGCTCTACGGTTGGTCGGAACTCGCTATGAGCATTAGTTCCGGGCTAGTTGGTTATCTCGGTGGGCGTGATATGCGCCATGATCGGAATCAATAATTAAATATATTACTTGCAATGGTGAAAGCTGTAAATGGGCTTTCACCATTTTTATTATTTATAGTCTCGTCATATACATATGATATAATAGTACCGTACAGTCAACCGAGGTTGATTGGTAAAGAATATACGAGGTAATTATGCAACAAATAGATACTATGTTATCCCAGAACCCGCCCTTCCAGGACGGGCTAAACGCGTTTAGCGGCAAGGGAAAAACAGTGATATATGGGCTCAGCAGCTCGCAGAAATCATTTTTGTTCAGTCGGGCCATGGCGGTTCATTTTAGTACAACTGACAGCATGGATACAGAAGCTAGTGCTAACAATGAGGTCGGTGCAACTAGTGGCTCTAAACAGGGGAAATCAAATTCTGCCATCAAAATCCCACCAACTATTATTATCGTGCACGACAAAGAGCACAAGGAATTATGGGAACGAGATTTGGCATTTTTCTTGCCTAATGTGCCGGTGGTACCATTCCCCATAACGGATAAAGTGGATTTCACGCCGGTAGCACGTAGCCTAGAAAATCAGGCGAATCAAATGCGAGCGCTCAGTTTATTGGCTTGGAAACAGCCAGTAGTGGTGCTAGCCAATGCGGAGGAGGTCTCACAATATGTGGTGAGCCCAGAGCGATTGGCGCGCCAAAGTATTCACTTTGAAAACGGTGTGGAATACGAACGTGAAAAAGTGCTAGAACAATTAGTAACAATTGGATATGAACGAGTAGACCAGGTGGAACAACGTGGTCATTTTGCCGTGCGTGGCGATATTTTGGACGTATTCCCTGTGAACAATGAAGACCCTGTGCGCATTGAGTTTTTTGGTGATGAAATCGATACGATGCGCTATTTCACCATCGATACACAGCGTTCTATTGAAACCATTGAAAACTGCACCATTACACCACTTCATTTGGATATTGGTGATGATGCGACGACGTTATTATCCTATGGAAATAACGGTATTACCATTTATGATGAGCCGGGCCGTATTCAGGAATCGCTCAAGAAATTTTTAAAAGAAGATACTACGCATCGCGCGGATCATTGCGATTGGAATACATTACAACGCAGTGTTAATGGATATACACAAATTGCCTTTACCTTTATGCAACAACGATCTATTGGTCTCACTGGATTTAATCCAGTGGGTATTCAAGGCAAGGCGATGACGAGTTTTGAACGTCAAATTCCATTGTTGACGGATGAAATTAAACAATGGCACCGATTGAATCATCAAGTGGTACTAGTGTTAAATAATCAACAACGGCGCGAAGGCATTGAACGAGCTTTCATCGAGGACGGCATTCCCTATGAACAGACGTCGGTACTAGAACATAAACCAGGTACGGTGCAGATTTTACAAGGTTTATTAACGGACGGGTTTGAATTGCCACATAGCCATTTCGTGGTCGTTACGGAAGGCAATATTTACGGACAACAAAAGAAAAAGTTGCGCCAAAAGACGCCAAAAGGTCAGGATATTACGTATTTCACGGACCTCAGTATCGGCGATTATGTCGTACACAGCGTTCATGGTATTGGTAAATATGTAGGCCTCAAGACCATTGAAACGGAAGGGATTCATAAGGATTATATTGAAATTGCCTATGCAGGAACGGATCGTTTATTCTTACCGGCGGGTAATCTTGATCAATTGCAAAAATATATCGGCAACGAAGGCGATGCACCGCGCATCCATAAAATGGGTGGTGGCGATTGGCGCAAGGTTAAGGCGAAGGCACAAAAATCCATTGATGATTTGGCCGACAAGTTAGTAGCCCTCTATGCAGAACGGGAAATTACACCGGGTTTTGCATTTTTACCAGATCAACCATGGCAGCAAGAGTTTGAAGATACATTCCCATACGAGGAAACGCAGGACCAATTGCAGGCCACGGCAGAAATTAAGGAATCCATGGAACGACCTGCCCCAATGGATCGATTGCTTTGCGGTGACGTAGGCTTTGGTAAAACAGAGGTGGCCATGCGTGCTATTTTCAAGGCCGTTATGAGTGGTAAACAAGTGGCTGTGCTAGTACCGACAACGGTGTTGGCGCAGCAACATTACCAAACGTTCTTAAATCGATTTAATAGCTTTGGCGTTAAGGTGGAGGTATTGAATCGTTTCCGTACTACCGCTGAGAAAAAGCAAATTGTAAAGGGGGTAGAAGAAGGTTCCATAGATGTATTGATTGGCACCCATTCCTTGCTAAACAAGAAAATCAAATTTAAGGATTTAGGCATGCTTGTCGTCGATGAAGAACAACGATTTGGGGTGGCTCAAAAGGAAAAATGGAAGAGCTGGGCCTCCAACATCGATGTACTCACATTGAGTGCTACGCCAATTCCGCGGACTTTGCACATGTCCCTGGTAGGCGTGCGTGAAATGTCTGTTATCAACACCCCACCAGAGGACCGTTTGCCAGTCCAAACCTATGTGGTGGAATACGATATGAATCTCATCGCTGATGCGGTGCGTCGTGAAATTCAACGAGGAGGCCAAGTTTACTTCGTATATAATCGAGTAGCATCCATTGAACATATGGGGGAACTCCTTGAGGCGGCGATGCCGGAACTTCGCTATGCTATTGCGCATGGTCAAATGACGGGGCGCCAAACTGAGGAAATCATGGCCGATTTCTACGAAGGTCAATATGATTTGTTATTATGTACGAGCATCATTGAAACAGGCCTCGACATTCCAAATGCAAATACCATCATCATTTATGATGCGGACCATTTGGGGCTTTCACAGTTGTACCAAATGCGTGGACGTGTAGGTCGTTCCAGACGCCGTGCGTACGCGTATTTCATGTATCGTCCTGATAAAATTTTGAGTGAGGCCGCTGAAAAACGGTTGAAAGCCATCGAAGAATTCACTGAATTAGGGGCTGGGTTTAAACTCGCTATGCGTGACCTTGAAATTCGTGGGGCCGGGAATCTGTTGGGTTCCCAGCAACATGGCAATATCGCCTCCGTCGGTTTTGGCATGTATTGTACGATGCTCGAAGAGGCTATTGCAAAGGCCCAAAACAAGGAAATTCACGTGGATATTACGCCAGATCCAGCTATTGATTTGGGAGTGGATGCGTTTATCGATGACCCGTACATCAAGGATAGCGCGCGTAAAATTTCTGTATACCAACGTCTATTGCATGTCAAATCCAAGGAACAATTGGATGATTTGACGGACGAATTAATCGACCGTTTTGGTACGCCGACTGACCCTGTGGACCGTTTGTTGCGCTTGGCACAACTCAAGGAACAGGCCCGTCTCATCGGGATCAAGAGCCTTGTGCTTCGGGAGCAACAAATTATCATCCATTGGCATGATGACAGCAAAATGGCCGATTGGGATATGGGTGCCGTTACTGAAAGTATTTGGAAAAAAATTAAATTAGCTGATACAAAACCAGCGACCTTGTACATGTCTCTGAATGGCGTGAAAGGCAATATTTTGACCATTACCGAAACCTTGCTCAAGGAATTGAGCCGTAAGGTGCCAGGCTCAACTAGCGCTGTGGCCGCTACTACGACAGCTAATGAAGCAAGTGGCGCCAACAAGGCATCTATGGTACATACGAAGGAGGGCCTATGAATCGATTCTTAAAAGGTGCTATGATTTTGACCATCGCTGGCATTATCGTAAAGGTCATCGGTGCATTCAGTAAGGTTTTCATTGCTCGTATTTTAGGCGGTGAGGGCATCGGTCTCTATCAGATGGCTTATCCCATTTATCAAATGATTGTAAGTATTGCTGTGTCCGGAATACCGGTGGCTATCTCCATTATGATTGCGGAAAAACTGGCCAATGAGGATATGCGGGGCATTGATAAGACCTTTAAGGTGTCGTTGATGCTACTTACGACAGTAGGTGCTATTTTCGGCATCGGTATGTTTGTACTGGCTGATTACCTTGTGGAATGGGGGATTATTACAGACCCGAGGGCACTCTTAGGTATCAAGGCATTGGCGCCAGCTATTTTTGTGGTGACCTTATTGAGCTGTTTCAGAGGCTATTTCCAAGGTTTCCAATACATGGTACCAACAGGGACTAGCCAGGTCTTTGAGCAAACATTCCGGGTCGTAACGATGGTAGGGCTGGCCTACCTACTCATTGATCGAGGTCTACATTGGGCTGCTGCGGGGGCTACCTTTGCTACCTTTCCTGGCGTACTAGCTGGGGTGGTTGTACTCGGCTATTTCTATTATCGGCAGAGGCATGTACGTCATGAGTTGCGAGCTACACAGAATTCTGAATCCATAGAGGAATCAACTTCTACTGTGGTAAAGCGCCTTATTGCATTAGCTATACCGGTATCCATGGCTAATATTGTTATGCCTATTGTAATGCTCATCGACATGGCCATCGTGCCACGTCGCCTGATGGATATTGGCTATTATATGAATGAGGCGACCACACAATTTGGTTATCTCACAGGTATGGCAACGTCTCTTGTGGGGTTACCTATCATTTTGACCACATCTCTTGCAGCTAGTTTGGTACCAGCTGTATCTGAATCAGCAGCACTTCATAAATTAGACGATATTAATCATCGGTCGAAAATGGCTATGAAAATCGCTAATTTATTTACTATCCCTGCTTGTGTAGGGCTATCTGTTTTGGCTACACCCGTATCTCAGATGATTTATAATACACCTCATGCTGGGCCTGCTATTGCTGTCATGAGTCTTAGTATTGTCCTTTTAGGGGCACAACAAATTACAGCGGCTATTTTACAAGGCTTAGGTCGCACGGTGATTCCCATGGTGACAATCTTTATTGGTCTCTTGGTGAAAGTATTCCTAGACTATGAATTAACAGCTATCCCAGAACTTGGTATCAATGGTGCCGCATGGGCGACGAATATATTCTTCGGTCTTGCCGCCATACTTAACTTTATATTTGTTAAACGCTATATTGGTTCCATCGTACCAAAGGTAGAGTTGATTAAAATCATCCTATCAGCTATGGCGATGGGCGGTATGGCTAGCGTGATGTATAGTTTTCTTTTGACCCTTGTTGGTAATGCTTTAGCAGTAGGATTTACTATAGTGGGAGCCATCGTGACCTATGGTGCTACCTTGTGGCTCACACGGGCGATAACTCGTGGTGATCTATATAATATGCCAATCATAGGAAAACGATTATTGGCGAAGAAAAAACAAGAGGAGGTTGAACTATATGACGAAGAATATTAACATCCAACCTTTAGTTGATGTGGTGTCAGAGCTCCGTGCTCCCAATGGTTGCCCTTGGGATCGAAAACAGACACATGAATCACTTAGACGATACTTTATTGAAGAGGTCTATGAAGTAATGGAAGCCATCGATAATAAAGATGTCGCTAATCTTCGTGAAGAATTAGGTGACGTATTGTTACAAATTGTATTCCATGCACAATTAGCAACAGAGCGTGGGGCTTTTACCATGCAAGATGTTATTGATGATGTGACTAATAAGATGATTAGACGGCATCCTCATGTATTCCCTGTCCGCGGAGGAGAGACAGACTCGCTAAGTGAGAGCGGAAATCAAAAGTTGGACTCGAGTGCTTCGGAGGCGGGGGATACCAGTAAAAGTGTACAAATGGCTCTAACATGGGACGAATTAAAGGCCCAAGAACATGGGGAAGAGCGGAAAAATATTTTAGATGGCATAAGTGTGGGATTGCCAGCACTATTACGAGCTCAAAAGTTGCAAGAAAAGGCCGCAAAGGTAGGTTTTGACTGGACTGAAGAAGATCCGGTGTGGGCGAAAGTCGATGAGGAAATGGCCGAATTTAAAGAGGCTATTCAAGAAAATAATCAAGAAAACATGGAAAATGAGGCGGGTGACGTACTTTTTTCCTTGATTAATCTGTTTAGATGGTATAAAATAAGCGGTGAAAATGCACTGATTCGCACAAACACTAAGTTCCATCGGCGTTTTGCTCATGTGGAGAGACGTGTGAACCAAAGTGGTCGTGCCTGGGGAACTTTTAGTTTGTCTGAGCTGGACGCTTTTTGGGATGAGGCTAAGGTGCAAGAAAAATAACATTCGTCGTGGCGTTTGAGAACACGGGAATAGTTTGTATTTTAAGGAGGTTCTGTCATGAACAAAACAGAATTAATCGCAAGCGTTGCTACAAAAACTGAATTAACTAAAAAAGATGCTGAAAAAGCAGTAAAAGCTGTATTCGACACAGTTGCTGAAGAATTAGCAGAAGGTGGCAAAGTTCAAGTAATCGGCTTCGGTACTTTCGAAGTTCGCGAACGCGCAGCTCGTGAAGGCCGCAACCCACAAAATGGCAAAACTATCACAATTGCAGCTTCCAAATCCCCTGCATTCAAAGCTGGTAAAGGTTTGAAAGAACAAGTTAACCTTACTGAAGCTGCTAAAAAACGTAAAAAATAATTGTCACTGACAGTTTAAGTAAAAGGAGATCCTTCGGGGTCTCTTTTTTTACTTAAAATTGACAGGTCTTAGATAATGCAACTATCACAAGTCATATACAACGTTATGGTATTTCTCTAATAGCCCTAATATATGGTATAATTGCGTAGAGAAAGGGGCATAGTATGAGTTCAGAAACACCAAGAAAGGTACTCATTGTCTCCGCGTCTATCGGGACCGGACACATGCAGGCCGCTAGAGCCATAGAAGAATATTGGGTGCAACAAGAGCCAGATGCAGAGATTACGCATGTGGATTTTTTGGATACCGATACATTATCCATCGATAATATCTTGAAGGATACATACATCAAGATGATCGACGTATTTCCTATGCTGTATGATTTGATTTATAAATTGTCCAAAGGGGAGCATCGCGGTGGATTGTTGCAAACGGCATTGTCTTGGGTATTGAAGAACCGTATGTCCAAATTGATTAACAAAATTAAACCAGATGTGTTGGTGTTTACGCATCCGTTTCCGTGTGGTGCTGCGTGTATTTTAAAACGCCAAGGGCAGATTAATGTACCTATCATGGCAATTTTAACGGATTTCAGTAGCCACCAATTCTGGATGTACCAACAGGTGGATACTTATTTTGTGGCCACTGAGGGAATGGTGCAGGAGATGACCTCCTGTGGCATCGAGGAATCACGGATTCACGTATCAGGGATTCCCGTGCGTCGCGCTTTCTTTGATGATGCCATTACAGATTATCGTATGGGCGCTCCTGTGAAAGTTTTAGTCATGGGTGGTGGCCTTGGAATGGGGTCCTTAGAGTCAGCCCTTAAACGATTAGATGATATTGAATCCATAGATGAACTCGTTGTACTAGCGGGCCAAAATACTTCACTCTATGAATCATTGCTTAGCTTGAGCCGCAATATGAAAACAAAGACAACCGTGTACGGTTATGTGAGCAATGTGTCTGAATTGATGCGAGATGCTACTTTGCTTGTGACTAAACCAGGCGCCTTAACTTGTATGGAGGCTGTTACTATGGGAATACCTATGGTATTCTTTAATGCTATCCCTGGACAAGAAGATGCTAATGCAGAACTCTTAGAACGTCGTGGCTGTGCTCGTTGGACACGAGATATCCATAATTTGGAGGATGTAGTCACTGCATTATTAATTAATCCACATCGATTACAACACATGTCTATTCAATGTCGTGCCTGGCATGTAGATGGGGCTGCGAATATCGTAGGTGATATCATCGCCATGTTGGATAAAAAGGACCTTCCTAAATATACTGGTGACTATATGTCGAATTTAGAGTTGGCCAGTGAAAAATAAGAGTATTTGATTATGTGCCAAACTATTGAGCAAATATACTATTGGTTTCGCCCTTATAGTAACATATAATAGAATATGACAATAAAAAAAGGCATCGCCTATGGGCGGTGCCTTTCAAATGTAATTATGTGTGCGATATTTCTAATAGAATAGGTAATCCATATCTAGAAACTAGCACATTAATTATAATGAATCGTAGAGTTCGATATGTTCTTGGCGAATATCTTGCAATGTAGCGAGCAGAGCTTCGGTGCTTTCAGCAGCGCTGTACAGTTCCTGAAAGTAGAGGGAATCCTCTAGGGTTACACTCCATTGGAATGAATCGTTGTCGTCGTATACAGAAAATACAATTTCTGTTTCCAATGTTTCTGGCATATGACCATCGTTATCTGTGATCGTTGCATATGATCCATCATCCAATAAATCGGTGTACAATACATCCGTGTTGTCAAAATCTAAAATACCAAAGTCCATTTTTTCATACAATGATTCAACCGTGTCGGGTCCCATGAGTGCCTCCTAAAACATGAACATTACTTAATGAATTACTTTAATTTTATTCTACTGACGTGGGTCCACACTGTCAAGATATAGGAGTCCTACAATGAATGTAGTTAGTTTACAAAATATAGAAAAATCCTATGGTACGCGCCTCTTGTTCCGGGATGTAAATATTACATTTACCAATGAACATCGCCTAGGTCTCGTAGGTATCAATGGGACTGGGAAATCCACGTTCCTTAAAATTTTGGCGGGCCAAATGGAGGCCGATAAGGGCACTATCGACCGTAATGGCAAGGCTAGTGTGTATTACATGGCACAAATGCCTGATTTTGACGATAATGCCACACTTTTGGAAACTATCCTAGAGGGGTCTCATCCGCAACTCCAATTGGTACGCGATTTTGAACGGGCCAGTCGCGCCTATAATGCTCTGTCTGAGTCAAGTACTGATGGTACTGTAGGTTCTGGTGAAAGCTCCGCAACAGTCGATGATTCCGTAACAGCTAATAGTGCGAGTGCATCAACAGTTGAGACTTCAAGTGCCAACACAACAAAAATTACTCGCCAATACATGGACCTCCTGGAACGGATGGATCGAGAGGAAGGTTGGCAAGTGGAGCAACAGGCTCGCATTATCCTCAATAAATTGGGATTCCCTGATGTGAATCAAGAGGTACAATATTTATCTGGTGGTCAACGTCGCCGCTTGGCCTTGGGCCAAGCATTATTATATCCTTGTGATTTGCTCCTATTGGATGAACCGACGAACCATTTGGATGAGGATAGTATTGAGTGGTTGGAAACATACTTAGCAAATCGGCAAGGTGGTTTGTTAATCAGTACGCATGACCGTTATTTCTTAGATACGGTGTGTGATGGTATTTTGGAATTATCTAATCGCCATATGTATCAATATGATGGTAATTACGGGAAATTTTTGGAACTTAAGGCGGACCGAGAGGCTCGTCAAGCAGCGACCGAGGAAAAACGGCGCCAATTTCTAAAGCGTGAAATCGAATGGGTACGTCGTGGCGCCCAGGCTCGTAGCACAAAACAAAAGGCTCGTTTACAACGGTTTGAAAACCTCAAAGCCATGGAAACTACACGACGTGTAGATACGATGGATCCGATAGCTTTGAAAACTCGTCTCGGCAAAACTATCTTTGACATTGACCATTTGAGCTTTGACTTTGATGGTCGCCCTATGGTTCGTGATTTTACGTATCACGTGGTGCGTCATGATCGCATTGGTATCGTAGGACCAAATGGTGTTGGTAAATCTACGTTTATGAAGCTTCTAGACGGTACACTTACCCCAGCTAGTGGTACAACAGGTCGCGGTGAAACGGTCCGTATAGCCCATTTTAAGCAAGAATTACCCCACTTTGATGAGGACATGCGCGTATTAGATTACATTCGTGAGGACCATGCGTACATGGTACTTGGCGATGGTAGTACCTTAAGTGCAGGCCAAATCTTAGAGCGATTCCTCTTTACCCCAGAGCTGCATGGGGTTCCTATCCGAAAATTATCTGGTGGGGAACGTCGACGTTTGTATCTATTGAAGCTCTTGATGAGTGCCCCCAATGTACTGCTTTTGGATGAACCTACAAATGATTTAGATATTCCCACGCTAGAAGTGCTAGAGGAATTCCTTGATGGATTTGGTGGTGTTATCGTTACGGTCTGTCATGATCGTTATTTCTTGGACCGTGTAGTGGATAAACTCTTTGTATTCCAAGGTGATGGTGATATCGAAATCGTGCATGGATCTTACTCTGATTATAAAGATTCTATCAATGGTGAAAGCCAAGGTAGTGGTCATAAAAGCAATAGCTCAAGTAGTCGGGGCTTTTACAAAGGTGACAATAAGTTGGTTGAACATATAAATGAGCCTGAGAAAACATCTACGGAGGGTTCAGAGGATAAGAAACCCCTTAATAAATTTGAAGAGCAAGAATATGAAGCTATTTTAGAGGAATTACCAAAGCTAGAACACCTCATAAAAGGCCTAGATGTGATGATTGCACAATGTGCAACAGACTTTCAAAAAATGCAAGAATTGATGGTTGAGAGAAATTCCGCACAACAGCGGGCTGATGAGCTTACAGAGCGATGGATGTCTCTTGAAGAGCGACTTTAACTATGATATAATTCTCAAAGTATAACGATAACTACGTTACCTAAGTAGGAGGACCTATGAGGAAGTACCAATTTTTAGATCGTCGTGTTCCAATTGAAGACGGCAATATTGCATTAGTGCAAGATTTATCTAAATGTAAAAACTGTTCCCTTTGCCGTAAAGCCTGTGCGGTAGATATGGGCGTATTTGACTACTATGATTTGACTACAAATGGGGATGTGCCAATCTGTATTCATTGTGGTCAATGTGCATCCATTTGTCCATTCGATTCCATTAACGAACGTTCTGAAATCGACGAAGTAAAAGCAGCTATTGCTGATCCAAACAAAATTGTTGTATTCCAAACTGCACCAGCCGTACGCGTTGGTTTAGGTGAAGAATTCGGCATGGAAGCGGGTACTTTCGTAGAAGGCAAAATGGTATCTGCCCTTCGCAAATTAGGAGGGGACTATGTATTAGATACAAACTTCGGTGCTGACATGACTATCATGGAAGAAGCATCCGAATTAATTGAACGTGTATTGCATGGCGATGGTACATTGCCACAGTTCACTAGTTGCTGCCCAGCATGGGTTAAGTTTGCAGAAACATTCTATCCTGAGTTTTTGCCAAACTTGTCTACAGCTAAGAGCCCAATTGCAATGCAAGCACCAACGCAAAAAACATACTTTGCAGAAAAAATGGGTATCGATGCGAAACAAATCGTGGCTGTATGTGTAACTCCATGTACGGCTAAGAAATTTGAAATTCGTCGTGAAGAAATGAATGCATCTGCTGAATACTGGAACAAACCAGATATGCGCGATACAGATTACTGTATTACAACTCGTGAATTGGCTAAATGGATTCGTGCAGAAGAAATTAGCTTTGATGAATTAGAAGACTCCACATTTGATCCATTGATGGGCGAAGCATCTGGTGGCGGTATCATCTTCGGTAACACTGGTGGTGTTATGGAATCTGCTATGCGTGCTGCTTATGAAATGGTAACAAATGAGGATGCTCCTAATACATTGATTCCATTTCAAGAAATTCGTGGCATGGAAGGCGCTCGTGAAGCTGACGTTGTAATCGGCGATAAAACATTGCACGTAGCGGCTGTACATGGTACTGGCAACTTGCGTAAATTCATCGATCATATGCGTGCTGAAAACATCCATTATGACTTCATCGAAGTAATGGCATGTCGTGGTGGCTGTATCGGTGGTGGTGGTCAACCACGCGTTAAATTACCTCAAGCTGATAAAGCTCGTGAAGCACGTATTGCATCCTTGTATACTCGTGATAGCGAAGTGAAAGTAAAAACAGCTTGTGATAATCCACAAATTCAAGCATTGTACAATGAGTTCTTTGATGGTAAACCATTGAGTGATAAAGCTCATAAAATGCTTCATTCCCATCACTTTGTAAGCCGCGTAGCAGATTTAGGACCTAATGGTGCTTGTACACCTGTTACATGTCCTACATCTGTACCAAACTTGAAAAAAGCAGCTGATGCAGCAAAAGCGGCAGCAGAAGCAGCAAAATAATAGATATACATTACAAAGAGCCTTTCTTGTTCTAATGAGCAAGAAAGGTTTTTTTATTCAAATATAATAGCTGTACTGAACTTTTGTGGATTATTATAGAGGATGTAATCGTATACTATATTGGTTACTATAGGGAAATGATAGTATGTTTATATATTGAAATACCATACAGAGTAGATGTATAAATATACTAGTCAAGGTAAATAAAATATAAAATAATATTTTGAATAGAGATTATTTTGATAATCAATAGTCAAGTAATTATTTCAATTTAGCAAAATAAAGTTCTAATAAATCCGATATATACTATATCGATAAAATTAGTTGGGGTAGAGGTGGATAGAAATATAATCTTATATGTTAAAGTGGATTATTTTTTATTTATTATGTTGAAAAAATTAAATATACAATTATTTAGAATAAAAAGGTGGAAAAGTCTTTACAATAGTAAACACAAATGGTATACTTTGAGTATAAAAAGTATATGAACTTGGTATAGTTTGATCTCGAGGGTGGAGGTCAATATGTGAAGAGCTATGACAGTACTTTTTAAACTACAAGTATTAATCATGCTTTTTAAGCTGGAGTGTTTATACTAACATTTAAAATATGTTTGAGGGTGAGAGCTCGACATATGCTTAGAGGTGTGAGTCCAAGCCTTTTCTAGTGCGTAGATAAGGCGAAGTGTTGAGTATAAACGATTTACAGATGAAGAGTATGACGAGCGAAATGGCGACGTATGATATTGTGAGTTATCATACGTCGCCGTTTTGCTGTATAATGGACATGGATCATCTTTTATTTTTTAGAATAGAGCACGAGTTCGAGTTGAATGAGTACTTTGAACGTAAGTTGTATTTTGCAATTAATGAGGTACATATGACAAACTATACTACTGCAATTGGAGAGGCCTTGGCAGCCTTAAGAAGGAAAAAACCAATTGTTCATAATATTACAAATTATGTGACAGCTCACGAATGTGCTAATGTTTTATTAGCTATTGGTGGATCCCCTATTATGGCATCTCATCCAGGTGAGGTACAGGAGATTACAACTCTTAGTCAGTCTTTAGTGTTAAACATTGGAACGATTGAGGAGGGGACAGCAACGTCTATGCTGTTAGCCGGTAAACAAGCTAATACATTACAGATCCCCATTGTGATTGATCCTGTAGGTGCTGGGGCTACACTGTTGCGTCGTCGTGTGGCGACACATTTACCCTCTCAACTTGAGGTTGCTATTATTCGTGGTAATGCTTCTGAAATTATGGCTCTTTATGAAATCTCCTATACCGCTGGTGGCGTAGATGCGACAGATGAAAGTCTCCCTATAACACAAGCGGCCACTACCATCGCGAAGAAATATAATTCTGTAGTCGCAGTTACCGGTGCGGTAGATATCATTACAGATGGGACTATAGTTGTGGAATTACATAATGGTGTAGATCTGTTGCCTATGCTCACCGGAACGGGGTGTATGACCACGGCTATTGTAGGCGCTTTTGCAAGTGTTGTTAGTCCAATGACCGCAGCAATAGCTGGCATTACAACGATGAGTGTGGCTGGTGAAATAGCATATTCAAAATTACAACATGGAGAGTGGATAGGGTCCTTCGGTAGATATTTACATGATGCGATTGGATTGATGACACCAGAGATGCTCGTTGAAAAGGCTCGCATTGTAGTAGTGAAAGAATAAAACTAATACCATATTAATCATTAGAAAGAATAGAATCAGTAATTAAACTGATACAATTAAAATCCAGGTACCTTTGTATCTGGATTTTTCTATTTTGTATATATGATTAAGATATCTTGCCAAAAATAATAATTCTTGTTACACTATAAGAAGATAATTATTATTTGTTAGTTTTTGTTATCTATAATGAGAGAATAATTCATTAACAAATTAGACGTTATGGTACCAAGCCTTAGTTCTTCGTGAAGATGATCCATTGTTGCCAGCTATTCTTGATGTTTATGAAAAGCAAGGCATCCGTAATGGTCATCCATCTAATATTATGACTGGTCCTGCATTTAAAACTGAACTAGCTACAGCATATCCAGAGTGTCGCCTTGTTGTGACTAAGGAAACTATGACTGTAGAAGCTATGATTAAAATTGTATATGATCTTTTGAAAGATAAACTTAATATCTCTAAGATTACATTCTCTAGTGGTGTAAATAAAGCTAGCGAAGAATATACACCAACAGGTACTAAGGCGCGTTGCCCATTATGTGGTATTGCTTTAGATGAAAATGGTGTATGTCCAAAATGTGGATATAAACATAAATAACATTTATAGTTAAGTTCTGTACCTAGTTAGATTTAGAACACCTCTAGTGATAAAGTAATCCCTTACATAATAAAATAAATTCTCAAATGACAAAATAAAATCTTAAAAAATGACAAAATAAAATCCCAAATGATGAAAGCCCCGTTCGTTGGCGTAATGCCTGCGAACGGGGCTTTCATCATTTGGGATTTTATTATGGGTATTTCTATAATAATAGCTCGAGTTTGAGTCTGTATCGTTACCGATAATTTATTTATCCTTATTCGCTAAACACGGTAATAAGAGTCCTGAGCCGATAAGAATGAGTGGTGTCAAAATATTCATGGCAAATTGGAAATTCCAGCCAGAAGAGAATACTTCTACATCAAGAGGGAAGATACCCATTACACAGGCAAAGGCCGTGAAGAAGAAACACCAGGCACCAAAGCCAAATCCGATAGTACGGTTTTTGGTGAATTGGTATGTCACCAATACCAAAGGCTGGGATGCTGATTAATAGACCTACGATAATCATAGTTAAGCGATACCCTAAACATGAGTATCCAAGATACAACGATGTGTAGACCTTGATTGGCGTAACCATTTACAACGTTACCAAATCCCCATACGGCGGTGAACGCCATTAATGTGAGAGCTTGCCAAGTCAGATTTTTCTTGGTAGGCATAATAATCCTCCTTTTTACTAATCACAATGTACACTCAGCACGATACATTAACTCAAGTTCTTTATAGATGAAATAGTGAATAATTATTCTATAGATTAGATAAATACAATATAGTTTGTAGTGCATAATGCAATGTAAATCCTGTGAGAGTGAACAAATGTCGCTGTAATCAGGCTTGAATTATTCGCCTAGATTCGGGTAGTTATTGGATGAAATAGTTTGTGGGGATACAACATTAGGGGGCCATTTCAAAATTCTGCGGATTTGCACGCTTTTTCTGTGCTAAAACAGTAAAAAGTGCGGCAATAACGCATCTAAAATGATCAATCTACTGATTTGTCAAATATTTAAATTCCTTTTACAGTGTAGTCAGCGCTAATACATTGAGAAATGCATTTCTCCCAAAGGAGAAACTATGCAAGACAAGGTACGTTTAGACAAGGACTATTTAGAAAAAGAATGCTTTGATACATTAGTATTAGGTTCGTTAAGTGATGGAGAGTTGGTGGAGTATTGCCAACAAGAGTTTGCTTTGCATCTAGATAAGGAAATGATTATGCTACATGGTCGGGCCGTATGTGTAGGGGCTTTGACACCTTATGAAAAAAGAGTGTGGCATCGCAACAGAGAATTAGCAAAATCAGAATTATGCCGCCGATATACGCCACTGATTCACAAGTATGCTAACATATCGCATACGCTCACCATGCGTGAAGACGTGGAAGCGCACTTGTGGATGGTATTATTAGAGGCTATTCAAGAGTATGATTCATCTGGAGGTATTCCTTTTGCGGGGTTTGTAAAGAGTCGTATTAAATTTGGTCATTGGAATTACTACAAGAAATTAAAACGCAATTGGGAGCACGAGGCTAGTTTATTGACTAGTTACCACAAAGAGAGTGAGGATGATGAGTCCATAGATGATTTTCCTAGTGATGAGGATGTGGCCGATGAGGTAGTGAGTCGTATTGTTGAGGACGAACAACTGAATCGGTGTATGGAGGCGTTGGCTAATATGAATAATAAGGAGAGACGAATTATTTGTGACCTATATGGAAAGGGGAAAACGATGGCTGATATGGCACGAGAAGAGGGATGCTCTCGGCAGAATATCAAGTATTATCACGATAAGGCAATGGGAATGTTGAGGCAAATAGTAGAACGAGATCGTTAGAGGAAAAGGTATGTATGTCTACAGATTTATAGAAATTGGTATGGTATATATACATAAATTGGCAGGAGTTTTAAGTATTCATAGCGAATATAGAACGAGAATAGTAGTAATTATATTTCGAGTCTACAGGGCGGAGGTTTCCTATGGATTTACAAAAATTAATCTATGAAGTAAAGGATGGGGCGGCTACCATCACGATGAATTATCCTAAAAATTTAAATGCTGTTGATGAAAGTATGGCAGATGAGCTTATTTGGGCCTTTGATGCGGCTAATGAAGATCCGGCAGTGAAGGTAATCGTGTTAAAAGGTGGAGAAAAAGCCTTTTCTGCTGGTGGTGATGTAGGTTATTTCTATAAACTAGCTACATCCGGGGAATCCGTAAATATGGATAGTCTCATTGAAAAGGTGGGTATTATTGCTCAAAAGATTAAAACACTAGATAAAATTGTGATTTCTAGTGTAAGTGGGGCGGCAGCTGGTGCTGGTGTATCATTAGCTTTATCTGCTGATTTTGTTATCGCTACGGAAAATACAAAAATTATCATGGCCTTTGTAAATTTAGGATTAGCTCCAGATACAGGATCTACCTATTTATTAGTTAAACAGTTAGGTGAAAAACGGGCCTTTGAATATTGTGCTACAGGTACACCAATTGGTGCAGAGGATGCTAAGAACTGGGGCCTTATCACTAGAGTCGTACCAATAGAGGCACTAGAGGAGGAAACAAACAAACTAGCTAGTAAAATCGCTGCGGGTCCATTAGTGGCATATAAAAATATTAAAAAGCAAATTTATGGTGCTGCTTTTGAACAATATAGTACATTCCTTCGTGATGTAGAGGCGACTACACAACGTGAATGCGCAGCTACAGAGGATTTTATCGAAGGGGTTAAGGCATTCGTAGAAAAACGCAAAGCAGAGTTTCAAGGGAAATAAGAAAATCTATGAATGATACTTTTAAAAATGATATAATAAGATAATTAGTATAAGTACCAGACATAGTCATGTACAAAGTTTAAAGTAGTAGTTGGAGGACTTGCAAATGGGTTATATCTTAGAAGAAGAGCAACAATTATTAGTAAATCTAGCAAAAGATTTTGCTGAGCAAAAATTAAAACCTGTTGTAGCTGAATGTGATCGTACAGGTAAATTACCTATGGACGTATATCAAGAAGCTATTGATCTTGGATTTGCAGCATTGGAAATCCCAGATGGTTACGGCGGGAATGAACAATCCTACTATGCAGTTGCAGCAGTATATGAAGAATTAGCTAAAGTTGATGCTGGTTTTGCTACAGGTATTGCGGCTAGCGGATTGGCATTGAAACCAGTATTGATGAATGGTACAGATGAACAAAAACAATACTTTGCAGATTACTTGACAGGTGCGAAGGGCAATGGTTTTGCAGCATTCTGCCTAACAGAACCTGATGCTGGTTCTGATGCAGGTAATGGTAGCACTGTGGCTGTGAAAGATGGCGATGAATATGTATTGAATGGTACAAAATGTTTCATTACTAATGCTAGCCTTGCACAAATCTTTGTGGTATTTGCTTTAACTGATAAATACAAAGGTACTCGTGGTATTTCTGCTTTCATCGTGGAACGCGACCGTGAAGGTGTATCCATTGGTAAAAAAGAAGATAAAATGGGCATTCGTTTGTCCGATACAGCGGATGTTCGTTTTGATAACGTACGCATTCCTGCTAGCCATTTGCTAGGTAAAGAAGGTCGTGGCTTTATCTATGCTATGCAAACACTCGATTTGGCACGCCCAATGGTAGGTGCTATGGCTGTTGGTATTGCACAACGCGCTCTTGATGAAGCCGTTGCCTATGCAAAACAACGTGTAACATTTGGCAAACCAATTTTCCAACATCAAGCATTGAATTTTAAATTAGCTGATATGGATATTAAAACAGAAATGGCTCGTGCTGGTGTTATTAATGCACTTAACGTATACTACACTGGTAAAAACTTCTCTCGTGAAGCGGCGATTGCTAAATGCTATGCTGCGGACATCGCCGTAGAGTGTGCTTTAGACGCTATTCAGGTGCTTGGAGGCTATGGTTATTCTCGTGATTTCCCAGTAGAAAAATTATTGCGCGATGCGAAAATCATGCAAATCTATGAAGGAACAAATGAAATCCAACGTTTAGTTGTGGGTGGTCAATTAGGCCGTTAATAGGTATCTTGATTAGTATATCTAACTGATTTTGTATACTTTTACTGTTTAGGGCCCATAGAAATTAATATGATAATAAAAGAAGAGGTGCTATAATGCATCTCTTCTTTTATTGCTATATGGGATAAATGATATAGCTAGCATCTACTTTGTTAGATGATTGAAATCAGAAACTTTGTTGATATGTAACTGCATTAAATAAATATAGAGTTAGTATATTTATTAACTTTACAGAGATTAACTAGTTTTATAGAATGGAGTCATAGAAGACTGGTAGACCTGTGTGTGCTAAATTCGTGAAAAAGTGTCGTGAGTGTATATTACTCGCTAGCAAGTTGTCACACTGTAAGAACAGGAGGTAACTGATATAATGAAGGGGACAGCATGTGAACCGAAAAGCGCAGTAGCGAATGACTTTGAGCAAGTATATGATCGAATTAACCAAATTTGGGCGATGATACCAGTGTATGATAGCGGCGATAGTACATTGATTATTTATGACAATGGTGAGCGGTGTGTCGTTACAAGAACCGTGCGTAATATTTTAAGAGATATGGCAGAGCGTAAAGGGTTGGGACTAAAAAATGTACGTAATTGTTATGGGGAAAAACGTACTGCATCGGAACCCTTGATTTTAGGACCTAACATTGTCTTTGCCTTACTTAAATGTCGTAATCCTATTGGCAAAGACTCAGCTTATGGATATATCAATATGGCTATTTCCAACACCGAGTATGAGTTGTCTAGCATTTCTAAATCATCTTGTCACTTATGTAGGGATGAACAGGAAGAACCTATTTTGATACTACATTCTTCAAATATAGTTGAGAAAAAATTAAGGACTGCAAGAAAGCATCACATTAATTTTCTCCGTCGTTTGACCGAGGAGATACAGCTTGTCAATAATCCACATATCATAAAGGAATTAATACAACGATTACAAAGAAATTCAAATTTATGGTAATGGGATGTATTATATAGCAAACTGATAGTTTTAAAACAGGAATACCAGCTCTTTACAGAAGCCAGTGCTTAGTCGCTGGCTTTTTCGTTTGCATAACTTGAAAGTTATATAAATGAGAATTATATAATAAATGAGAATTGTACACTATTCTTGAAACTATAATGATGAGCCCGCCCCTGCACCCCAAAAGACAAAAACCACGAAAGGAGTGTAATACAAAGTGCGAAAAAGAGAATACCAAGTCAAGTTTCGAATGAATCAAGAAGAGTACGAACGACTACAGGAAAAAGTGATAGCTTCAGGACAGACACAGCGGTCATTTATCATCAATGCTCTTGCTGGAGTAGTGATTGCTCCAAGAGAAGAAATTGATGTACTTAAGAATATAAACAAGAATTTTGATGATCTGCTTCGCCAGATTAGAGGAATGGCAACTAATGTAAATCAGATGGCGCATATTGCAAATGGAACTGGAGTGCTGGCAACAATAGACAAATTGGAAGACATTGCAGATCAAAACAACTATTTTAAGAAGGAGTGTGAAGAAATGTGGCAATCAATAAGACGATTAATAAGTCAACAAAATCACATGGGGCAATGAGAAATTGTATCGAATATGTGCTTCGTGAGGACAAAACAAATCGGGGACTCGTATATGTAACTGGACCATTTTCAGCTGATGAAATTACGTATGATTCAGTCTATCAATCCTTTTTAGAAGAAAAGAAATTGTGGGGTAAGGATTCAGGAAGAATGTATGCCCACAATATTATCTCTTGGCATAAAGAGGAAAATCTTACGTTACAGCAGGCATTTGCATTTGGAAAAGAATTTGTAGAGAAATGGTTTGATGGATTTCAGACATTGATTGGGGTGCATAAGGATCGGGATCATGTGCACCTACATCTGGTCACCAATACAGTGAGCTATGAGGATGGTCATAAGCTGCATAATTCCAAAAAAGATTTGGAGCGGATGAAAGAAATGACTAATCAGATGTGTGTAGAACGTGGATTGACAGTAGCACAGAAGGGGAAAGATTTTCATGGAAATGATTTGGAAGAAGGTCATGTTAGAGCTTGGAGCAAGGATAAATATCATCTCCTGCTGAATGACCAAAAGAAAAGTCATGTTGCAGAATGTGCCTTGGCAGTTATGGAAACGAGAGAACAAAGTTGTAGCAAAGAGGAATTTGTGAAAGGAATGGCAATAAGAGGGTGGCGCACCACCTGGACGGATAGTAGAAAGAATATTACGTTTGAGAACGAATATGGGAAAAAAGTGCGTGATTCCAATATTTCCAAGACCTTTCAGATGGATGTATCAAAGGAGGGATTATTGAATGAATTTGAAAGACAGGCAGAAATCAGAGAGCATGCCGCTAGAAGAAAAAGAGCCAATAGTGGAGAATCCCAGTTTGAGGAAGCAATGGGAACAACAGATAGAGAACTCGAAGAATACTATAGAGAAGTTAAAGCAGCTATTGCAGGAAGCACTACAGGCACTTCAAACAATGACAGCGGAGAGGGACGATTTGCTAAAGACTCAGGCAGAGGACAGGAAATTATTCAAGGAAAAATTAAAGGAGCAACAGACTTTAAATCAGAATTTGGAGAAGGAAAAGAAAATTTTGATGGAGAAAGAATATCTCTCAAGGAAAGACTTGGAGTATGTCAGCAAGAGGCTGGAAAGCGAGAAGAAGAACGGAAACTGGATGAGCAGACGTATACGAGAACTAGAGGGCGAAGTCGCTAGATTAAAAAATCGTCCTCTGTGGAAGCAGATTTTGGATGATTTGAAACCAAAGTCGAAGTGGAGACAATACAACAGAAAAAGAAAATTTTATGATTTTATGGAGAAACTATTTCATGTGATATTAGCAGTGGTATTTACAATTATTGTTTTCGTAGCAGTCTATTGGTTCATGAAATGGTCAATGCACCAGTAAGATTAAATTACAGGATGATGGAAGGGATTGATGATATGAGACTTATTTACGCACGTTATAATTCAAATTGTAACAGTATAGATATAACGACATTTGATAATATTTTACTTAGAATTGAGTACAATAAAGCAGAAGAGGGAACCAGGACAACACCTGGTTCCCAATGTGCGTTAAATGCATTGGCAATTGATGAACCGTTGGAATATGCAAGGCTAGCCTTGGATGGAGAGATGCAGATGTGGGTAGATGCAGAAGATAGTTTGGAACTTTGGTAAAATAAATTACAAATTATTTTATTGTGGAGAAATAATTTGTAATGTGGTAGAATGGTTTTAAAATCGAACTATAATAATCTAATAGTTAAAAAATGAGGAACAACAAAAATGAATGAAATATTAGGATTTGTAAATGAAAAGGCAAAAGTATTAATGATTCTTAGAGAAAATCAATTGGAGATTGATGGGAATAATATTTGCCCATTAAATCAGCAAGAGATTGCAGATTTAGTACCTTGTGGAAAATTCAAAGCAAATCAGATGATAAAAGAATTGGTTGAACAAGGATATGTTAGGATGCTTCATACAAAGGGCAGATATGTGGTAACCGATAAAGGGAATGAAGTATTGAAAAAGATGTCGTTGGAGTAAAAATTTTAGTCCAAGAAAAGTCTAAAATAGCTCAAGATTAGTCCAAGATTTAGCTCAAGATTAGTCCAAGATTTAGCTCAAGATTAGTCTAGTGGAAAGGAATATAGATGATATATACGGATGAACAACTTATTGAAAAAATTAAACAAATGATTATTACATTCGAAGATGAGGTAGTTGAGTTTAAGGAAGCGCGCACAAGCTATTCCTTTAAAGATATCGGAAAATATTTTTCGGCATTAGGAAATGAAGCCAATATTAGAGGAAAGAAGGAAGCATGGTTAATCTTTGGTGTTGATAATAAAAAAAATATACTCGGGACAGCTTATCGTCAGGATGGAAACTTGCAAAACTTAAAAAAGGAAATAGTTGGAGGTACAAACGAAAGAGCGACTTTTATGGAAATCTATGACTTGAAAATAGATAATCATAGGATTGTAGCATTTCAGATTCCACCAGCAACTAGAGGAATTCCTGCAACCTGGAATGGAGCTGCATATGCACGGGAAGATGAAAATACGTGTCCGTTACCAATGGATAAGATGGATTTGATTCGTAGTCAAATAGGTGTTGATTGGTCGAAGGAAATAATTGAAAATGCTGATTTATCTGATTTAGATGAAGAGGCTGTTGCTTATGCAAGAGAACTGTTTATAAAAAAACAAAAATCATCACGAAAATCTACAGAAATGCTTGAGAAAATGAGTGATATTGAGATCCTTAACAAGGCGGGTCTTTTAATAAAAGGAAAAGTAACGAATGCTGCTTTAATTTTATTAGGAAAAGAGGAATCCTCGTACTTATTTGATGGATTTATTCCAAGGATTACATGGACTTTATATAGCGGAAGTGGAACAGCGAAAGCATATGAACATTTCGATATGCCCTTACTTTTAGCAGTGGATAAAACATATGCAAAGATCCGTAATGAGAAATACCGCTATATTGCAGGACAGCAAACTCTTTTCCCAGATGAAACATATCAATATGACCAGGATGTTGTAAAAGAAATACTAAATAACTGTATTGCACATTCAAATTATCAGCTACGCGGTAAAATCAATGTAGAGGAATTTGAAGATAGGCTTGTTTTTATTAATGAAGGAAATTTCATTCCTGAAACTGTGGAACAAGCGCTAGAAGAGGGATATAAACCACCATATTATAGAAATACTTTTCTATGCAGGGCGATGGTAAATCTGTATATGATTGATACAAATGCAATGGGAATACCAATGATGTATCAGATTCAAAGGGAAAAATGTTTCCCGTTACCTACGTATGACCTAGAGAATCCAAGTAGGGTAATGGTTACATTGTATGGAAAGATTTTAGATAAGAACTATACTCAGTTATTAAAATCAAATGGAGATTTGGATTTACAGACTGTATTATTACTTGATAAAATCCAGAAACATGAAACAATCTCGAAGGAAAGCTATAACGAGATAAAGAAGCTTGGACTTGTAGAGGGTAGATATCCTAATATATATGTTTCATTTAAAATTGCAGATATGGTAGGACAGAAGACAGAGTATGTTAGAAATAAAGGATTAAGTATAGATGTGTATAAGCAGATTATTACTAATGCACTGGAAACGATGGATAAAGCAAGCGTGACAGAACTTAAACAAGTTCTAGTAGGAGCCCTACCTGCAATATTGGATGATAAACAGCAGTCCAAAAAAGTATCTAATATCTTGCAGGCTATGAAGCGTGAAGGTATGGCTGATGTAGAAGGAACTGGACATGCTGCAAGATGGTATTTAGTTGAGAAATAATCGTTGGACTAATCTTGGACTAAAAATATGTTGAGTAGTTTAATAAACATCTAAAAAGCATGAAAATAGAGGACTTGAGCTTGGACTAGTATAGAAATATTAGCACAAGAAGCTTAAATAGTATAAACACGACAATAAAACTTATTTTTAGAGGAAAACTATGGAAGAATTAATTGTTAAACGAATATATGAAGAAGTATTTTTACAAATACAACATAGTAATATTGACTTATTTTTATGTGGTGGTGCAAGTAGTAAAAAATATATTTCTAGCAGAGATCAGCTTAGAAACAGGTTAGAAAAAGATAAAAAGTTGTCCATATTTTATCCAGAGGATATGTTTATGGAACTTTTAAGTAGAAAGAAATATGATTTATTTACATTGGAAAACTTTTTAGCTGAAAATAGTGATTTAATTATAATTGTATGCGAGAGTCCAGGCTCTTATACAGAATTGGGCGCATTTACTAGCAATAAAAAAACGTTAGACAAATTGGTGGTGCTAATTCAGAAGAAATATAAAAATGATAAAAGTTTTATTATGCAAGGTCCAGTTCAATATATTTCTACTCATAATAAAAGAAACGTTATTTTTTTCAATAATGATATGGATGATATGGTAAAAGAGGTTAATGCATATCTTAAATCAAAATATTGGTTTTATGGAAATAAGAAATATACAAGAAAATATGGGAAATATACGAAAGAAATTGACTTGATATCGGGGCAATTCTATTTTATACTATTATTGTTATTTTTTTATAATCGAATTGAAATTAAAGAAATGAGTGAGACAATAAAAGGAATTTATCATGATAAGAAATTTGAATCTAGCCGTTTCGAAGTGATATATACAGCCGCTCTAAAACGATTATATAAAGAAGGGATGCTTGTTAAAAATGTTGAAGATGAGTTGAATTATTACGAACTGACACAAAAAGGTTATTACAATGTAAAAGCATTATTGAAAGATGTTGTAATAGAGAACAGGGATCATATATTAAATGGAATAAGGCTAGATATTATTAATGCTCAATATTATTAGCGCCATAATCTTAGAACGTTGCAGATACATATTTATGTAGAAGTCTATGGGAGATGGTTCGTCTTCCTGAGTAAATTAACATAACCAGAGTTGGTCAAAACCATGGTGCTATTCCACGACAGTGAAATACCCCCATGGTTTTGACACAAAATATTTAAGGTAAGAAAGTGGTGCTAATAATTTGAAAGAATACAATAATAAAATGGTTTTAGAATCATTGGGACTACCAATGTTTCAGGACATTTCCACATTAGCAGAAGTTACTCGATTAACAGAAAAATTACTTTATTTTTTATCTAAAGAAAACGCAGAAGGTAGATATGTTTCTTTTAAAATTAAAAAGAAAGATGGAAATTTACGAGAAATAAATGCTCCCTGTGCTTCATTGAAAATAATGCAAAGATGGATATTGCAAAATATACTGTATAAAGTAAGAGTTTCGCAATATAGTATAGGATTTATAAAAAATGGAAAGGGTTCACCCTTGGTTTTATGTGCTGAAAGACATAAAAACAATTTATATATATTGAAAATGGATTTGAAAGATTTTTATCCGTCAATATGTAGAGCTAAAGTATATAATCAATTTTTACAACTAGGATATAATACGTATGCAGCAAATTTAATTACAAATATATGTATATTAGATGGGAAATTACCACAAGGTGCTGTAACTTCTCCATATTTAGCAAGTTTAGTATGCTATAAAATGGATGTACGAATTGCAGCATATTGTAATAAAAGAGATATTGTATATACTCGTTATGCGGATGACTTAACATTCTCTTGTGATAATCGTGATGAATTGCATAAAATTTATGGAATGATAAAAAAGATAGTCGAAGATGAAGGATTTACCCTAAATCAAAAGAAAACACAATTTTTAACACCTAAAGGACATAAAAAAGTGGTAGGAGTTACAATAAATGATGGCATGCTCAAAGCTTCAAAAGATTTAAAAAGAAGTGTAAGAGCAATGATTCATTATCAAATTATAACAGGTGATTATACAAAAAATGAGCAAATAAGAGGGTATATTGCATATATTGATTCGATCGAAAAGAATTATAAGAAGAAAATTATTAAGTATGTCACAGGATATTGCCAAGATACAATAACTTTGTTTTCAGATGCAGTTAAAGCATTCAATGCGAATAAGTTATTTAAAGAAATACCAGATATGGTTCAAAAAGATATATCATCGTTTGCTAAATGGGAAGATCAATCAGATTATATGGAAATGGTAATGTATGAAAGGGAAAGCTATTTAGCAAAACATGGACTTATTGAATCAGATATAGAAGATGAATCAAATTTAGAGATGTTTGAGTAATGTCGTCATTTTGTCAGCAAAATTCTTAAAAAAATCATGGAAATGATGGAATATACAGAATAAAAATACAAAATATAGTGCAAAAAGAAAATAGCAAACACAATATATAGTACTAACTATCGAGAATATATAGTAGCGGAATATTAAGCTTGATCCTAGAGTGTGAATAGGCTCAACGTCATTTGTTTTACACGTAATTATTGACCTTACTTGCTTCGGGAAGAGGCGATAGCCATTAGGTACTAAAAGCACCTTTGCCATAATTTAAGAGTCACTTGCATTACCCCAGAGTCTTCGTTGTGATACGAGGCGATGGGGGCAGGTGGCTCTTTTTTTGTTTGCCGCATGTAATAGCTATATAGCAAGAATTGTTAATTGAAATAGAAGAATTAAGGATTGTCTTGTATAATGAAAGAATAGGTATAACAATAAGAATTATATGAGGCTATATATGGATACAGTAGATTTGTTTAGATTCAAAACAACAGAACAAATGGAAACCATGATGCATGATGACCATAAGCGTGCTGAAATGAGTGGCGAATTGGCGGATATATTTTTTTTTCTCCTTAGATTTGCACAAATGAATGGTTTTGATTTGGCGAAGTGCTTAGAGGATAAAATGGCATATAATGAACTTCGATACCCTATGGAGAAAACAAAGGGGTCGAATTTAAAGTACAATGAATTAGATACATAAAGTACATAAGATACATGGGGGATTATATGAAATTTATAGTTGGTACAAAGCTGGATGAAGAGTTGCTTTCACCAGAAAAAATATCCTATGAATATAATGTTGATCAACTAAATTTTTTAGAGAGAATTGATCCGACATCTGAAAAATCAAATAAGTATTGGAGTAATTGGCCTATTTTATACATATTAAGACAAGCACAGTGCGTAGATGCATCAAAAAAGAAAATAGCTAAGAAACGTGCTCACAAGCCCTTTGCGTATATTGGTCAAACGACAGGCGGATTACGACGAATGGAAGAACACCGTAAAAGTGAAGATAAGCAAATGTTTACGATGGTGAATTTTATTTATTCCAAAGAGTTTAATCAGTCGGTGACATTTGATTATGAATCTAAACTGATACAGCTGTTCTCTGCTGAAGGTACCTATGCCCTAACAAATGGTAATAGTGGGTTACAAGATAAGGATTACTATAACAAAGAGTACTATGATCAAGGGTTTTATGCATTGTGGACACGATTGTTAGATGACAAAATCGTGTCTAAAACGATGAATGAGATTCGTAATTCTGATTTTTATAAATACTCTCCATATAAATCCCTTAATGCATATCAGGAATTGGCGGCGAATGCCATTTTGTCAGCTATTGAGGCACAGACGAAAGAACCCATCGTTATCAATGGGATGCCTGGTTCGGGTAAGACGATTATTGCTATATACATGTTTAAGCTATTGCGAGATCGTTGTGTAGAAAAGCATGATATGACTACAAAAATGGCATTAGTTATTCCTCAGGTATCATTACGTACTACCTTGAAGAAATTGTTTAAGGGGATATACAATTTGAGTCCCAGCGATGTGATTGGCCCGTCTGAACTGGTTAAAAATCATTATGATATTGTGTTTGTTGATGAGGCTCATCGCTTGCGACAACGAAAAAATATTGTGAATTATAAGGCGCATAAGAACAATAATGAGGTATTGCATCTTGATGAGAATGCGACTGAATTAGATTGGGTGTTGGCTACTGTTGATACACCAGTATTATTTTTTGATGCAGATCAAACTATAGGCCCATCAGGTCTTGGTGAAAGTAACTTCTATGAAACCTTAGAATCCCGATGCCATAGGCCACTACAACGGTTTGAATTGAAAACTCAGATGCGTGTTCGCGCTGGTGATACGTACTTAACGTATATCAAAGAGATTTTAGATGGTAAAGCAACTCATAAAAAAGAAGTACAGAATTATGAATTCAAACTCGTTGAGGCGTATAGCACATTTAATGAATTATTAAATATTAAGGAGAGAGATACCGGTCTTGCTAGGATGCTTGCTGGATTTGCCTGGAAATGGATTAGCAAAAAAGACAAGCAACAAGTAGATATCATTATTGATGGAATTGGGCGCCAATGGAATACGACACCTACAGATTGGGTAAATAGTGAAAGTTCTATTAATGAGATAGGCAGTATTCACTGTATCCAAGGCTATGATCTGAACTATGGGTTTGTCATTCTTGGGCCAGATATAAAGTATGATGTGGAAAAGAAATGTATCTATGCCGATAAAAACAAGTATTTTGATGTAAATGGTAAGAAATCTGCCACACCAGAAGAACTCACGCAATATATAAAGAATATATACTATGTATTAATGACACGTGGTATTAAAGGCACATATTTATATGTATGTGATGATGATTTAAAAACATACTTGAAGAAGTATGTAGATGTAATATAGGAGCCCCCATGACCCATTTAAGAATTGCTTGTTCCAGTGCAGCCAAAGTTATTATTGGCTCATTTGAACATCGTGAAATTATTACCTTACCCAATGTGGATTTTGCTACTGTTGGCGTCATTGTTATGACAAAGGCCGATGTGGAGTCTCCCATTGGACAGCGTATTTTAAAGAATCCAATGGTCGTATCCTTACAAATTCCAGTTATTATCGTTGATGAGGATACCGTAACGACAAATACTAGTATAGGTGTAGATGCCGTACGCCAAGAAATTATTAGAGCCTGTGATATTTATGAATCCCAGGTATTACCGCCATTTTTCCGTGCTCTTTCCGAGTACGTTGAGGCGGATAATGCCCAGTTCGATTGTCCTGGACATCAAGGCGGTCAGTTCTTTGCCAAACATCCTGCGGGTCGTGCGATGTACGATTTTTATGGTGACAATGTGTTCCGCAGTGATTTATGTAATGCGGACGTAAAATTAGGGGACCTCTTGATTCATGAGGGCCCGGCCTTTGATGCACAAGAGCATGCGGCGCGTGTATTTAATGCAGACAAAACGTATTTTGTGTTGAATGGCACATCTGCGTCTAATAAGGTGGTCCTCAATGCGGTGCTTGCGCCTGGGGATATCGTGTTGTACGATCGTAACAATCACAAATCTATTTCCCATGGTGCGTTGGTACAGGCTGGGGCGACGCCAGTGTATTTGGAAACGGCGCGTAATCCTTTTGGTTCCATCGGTGGGATTTTAGAACATTGTTTTGATGAGGCCTATATTCGTAATCTTGTGGCCGCCAAGGATTCTGTGAAAGCACAATCCCCGCGTCCCATACGCTTAGCAGTGATTCAATTAGGTACTTATGATGGTACTATTTATAATGCTCGTCAGGTGGTTGACAAAATCGGTCACCTTTGTGATTATATTTTGTTTGACTCTGCCTGGGTGGGGTATGAACAATTCATCCCTATGATGAAAGACTGTAGTCCTCTATTGTTAGAACTAGGGCCCAATGCCCCAGGTTTATTTGTGACACAATCTGTGCATAAGCAATTAGCTGGATTCTCTCAGACATCTCAAATTCATAAAAAGGATGGACATATCAAAGGGCAGGAACGCTACGTACCACATAAACGTGTTAACAATGCGTTCATGATGCATGCATCCACATCTCCGTTCTACCCATTATTTGCATCCCTCGATGTGAATGCAAAAATCCATGAAGGACCGGCGGGTCTTGAGTTATGGAAGGAGTGTGTAGAAATTGGTATTGACGCTCGCAAATCTGTGCTAGACCGTTGCCATTATCTAAAACCACTCATTCCACCAGTGGTGCATGGCAAACCATGGCAAGAAGGCAACACCAGTGAGATGGTGAATGATGTGGCCTATTTTGAATTTGAACCGAATGCTAAATGGCATTCCTTTGAAGGCTATGGTAAAGGTCAATATTTTATTGATCCTTGTAAATTCCAGCTCACCACACCGGGTATTAATCTCGAAACTGGGGCGTATGAAAGTTTTGGTATTCATGCGAATATCTTGGCCAATTATTTACGGGAAAACCGTATCATTCCTGAAAAATGCGATTTAAATACGATTTTATTCCTAATGACACCAGCAGAATCTCATGCGAAAATGGAACATCTAGTTCAACAACTAGAGGCTTTTGAGGCGCTCATCGACCGGAATGCACCGATGGAAGAGGTGTTGCCAAGTATCTTCTATGCTTATGAAGAAAAATATAAGGGATACCATATTAAACGTCTATGTCAGGAGATGCATGACTTTTACAAAGAGAGAAATGTGAGCGAATTACAAAAACGTTTATTCCTCAATGAATATTTACCAGAATTTGTAATGACCCCGCAAGAGGCCAATTACCGGTTTGTTCGTAGCGAAGGTGAACTAGTGCCAATTTCTGAAGCGGTAGGGCGTATCGCCCTTGAAGGGTCCTTGCCATATCCGCCAGGTGTATTATGTGTGCAACCAGGTGAACGGTGGTCTGAAACAGCACGGGATTATTTCTTGGCCCTAGAGGAGGGCATTAACCAATTGCCTGGATTTGCACCAGAAATTCAAGGTGTATATATCTCTACTGATGATCGGGGGATAAAAAGGGCCTACGGATATGTATTAAAAACAGAGTTTGAACCAAAATAAGGAGGCTCATATGCTAGATAAGAAGGGCTTGGAACAGCGATTATTAATGCAATCGGCTGGACTGATGGGACTCTTGGCCATAAGTGGTACTATAATGGGGATTATCACCGGATCTAGCGCGATTTTGCTGGATGGGATGACTGCATTCATCGGTGTGATTATAAAAATGATGATGATCGGCACCTCCAAACTGATTGCCCACGAAACGAGTAAACGATTCCAGTTTGGGTATTTCCAATTTGAGCCACTAGTTCTCGTCTTAGAAGGCAGCTTTACATTACTCATTGTTATTTATGCATTGTCATCGGGTATTACGGATTTGCTGGCGGGCGGGCGTATTATTAACGTCGGATTAGCTATTGGGTATGCATTGTTCTTTACATTAGCTGATACATTTTACATCATCTACGTTAGACGAATTAATAAGAAACTGAAATCTAATTTGGTTAAGTTTGATAATATGAGTTGGTCTGTCGATGTAATGCTTGAAGCAGCAATTTTAGTGAGTTTCCTATTAGCTTGGGGATTGTCCTTTACGGATTGGGCACCTTATGCTCGGTATATAGATCCAGTGGTATTAATTGTGTTGTCTATTCAAATGTTGCCAACATCGTTGAAAATCTTGATTCCATCATTGAAACAAATTCTTGGGGTAGCCCCAAAACTTTATCATAATAGAATCCAAATTGTTATGGGGGACTTTATGAAACGATATAAATTCGAGGACTATGTTAGTAGCGTGCAGGCCTACGGTAATGTAAAAATTATCGAAATTGATATTCTCATTCCTACGGATTATCCAGAACAATCTATTGAAAGCTTTGACAGAATTCGCAATGAAATCGACGATGCTATCGGAGGACCTGCATCTGAAAAATGGTTGACCATAACATTTACTGCCACAAAACGGTGGATGGCAAAGGATTATTTGCTTGAGGAAGAAGAAGACTTGTTTGTGTAAGATTTACCACAATTTTAGATACTTTCAGTGTATAATATACCTATCACGTATATAACCCAAGGAGGTGTTTAGTTTGATTCAAGAATTATTGGCCGAAGATAATGTGTCCTTTCATTATCCTGCGGAAACGTGGGAGGATGTCATTCGTCATGGAGGACAGTTAATGGTAGATGCAGGGCTTGTTGAGCCTAGCTATGTTGATGCTATGGTGAATTCCGTTCATGAAATGGGCCCATACATCGTGTTGGCCCCAGGCGTAGCCATGCCACACGCACGACCAGAGGCGGGGGCTAAACGTGTGGGTACTGCATTGGTGACATTAGATAAACCAGTTAATTTTGGCAGTCCAGCGAATGACCCTGTGAAGGTAGCGGTATTTTTATGCGCGCCGAATAAGGATGAGCACATTCAATTATTAACGGATATTACCACCATCATTGATGATGATGATTTCTTGGATGCAGCGGCTCATTTTGAAAGTATTGATGACGTATTAGAGTACGTTAACAATATTATTTAAGTGACACGTTGTATGAATAGTGCAAGGTAAGTATTAGCTTGAATTCTAGTAATCCGTTTATACGTGATAATTGCTAATGATTAACTTTCACCTTATTAAAGTTCGTAAATTCCCTACGGGTCGTGAAGTACAAGAGGTAGTAGAATCCGCTAATGATGGGGGCGGACCTGTGTCGACAGCCCTTGCCGTGGCCGGAAAATTTGGGGCTAATGTAGTCATGCTAGATCGAATTGGTGATGACATGACTGGACGGACTATCCTTGAGGATTTTAAAATCTATAATGTACATACCGATGGCGTAGAGGTTGTAGGAGGAACTATTTCTGGTTGTGCCACTATATTGGTGGAGGCTGAATCTGGTAAACGAGCTATATTTTTTGAGCGCAGCACGGCACCAGAGTATGGCGAGTCAGATTTAGTAAGAGATTTAATCACAGATTCAAAAATCCTTCACATCAATGGTCGCCATCGGCAAGCGTTATTGCCAGCTATCAAGAGTGCGAAAAAGGCCCATACATTGGTATCCTTTGATGGCGGAGCCAATCGCTATGAATCGAGTCTAGATGAGATTATGGCTCATATTGATATTTGTATTGTAGCTCGTGATTTTGGTGAAAAATATACTGGTGAAACTGATTTGATGAAGGCTTGCTATAGCATACATGAAAAAGGAGCCCTTATAGCAGGTGTCACAGATGGGGCCAATGGCAGTTATTTTGTATGGCCTGATGGCACAGAATATCGTTGTGCAGCGTATTCACAGGACACCATTGTAGATACAACCGGCTGTGGCGATAGCTTTCATGGTGCATTTTTGTATGGACTTACGCAATGGGGCACGATTGACGAACAAGGCATATTAGATCTGCAATATACACCTAATGAGGTATTAGAAGCATGTGCCAAATTAGCATCAGCAGTGGGTGCGTTGAATACTCGTCAACTGGGCGGTCGCAGTGGATTGCCTACATTAGATGAGGCCAAGCAACTAGCGAATATATAATTTTTATTTGATGGCCGAGTTCTAACATAGTAAAATGCATAGTAATGTGATTGTATTTTTCAATTGAATTTTGTGTGTAGGATACTAGTATGAATCAACAAAAGGGACAACAAATAGATAATCGGGTACGACAGAAAGACGGTATCATTCGTTACTTTTGGATTACCATTGGGGCCATTAGCTTTGTTCTTGGTACAGCCGGTATCGTTTTGCCATTGTTGCCGACAGTGCCATTTTATATGCTCACTGTATTCGCATTGGCTCGTGGATCAGAACGATTTCATCGTATGTTTATGGAGTCTAAATTTAATCGCTTATATTTAGAGCCTTTCAATCGTGAAAAAGCCTTAACGCTGCGCCACAAGTTGACGATTATGGCCGGGGTAACTGTAATTATGGGGACAGGCGCATATTTTATGTCCCATATGGTCGTGGCTCGGGTTATTATGGGCATCGTGTGGATTGCGCATATCATTGCATTGACCTTTGTGGTGAAAACAAAACCGTCTGATGAGCCTAAAAGCTCTGTATAGATTTAAAATTTTGATACAGGTTCTCTTGTCTAGAGAGCCTGTTTTTTCTATATGCAGAAGATTATACAATTCAATTGATAGGCTTATTTCATTTGGGTATTTGATAATTACTTTCAATAACGATAGTATGAATTGATAAGAGTTGTTAATGATGGAGTGGATGCTATGAGATCTAAACATCCTGGCAAAATGCCGATGGAGTTGCCTATGGACATGCCTATGGACATGCCAAAAGGTATGCCTGCAATGATGAATATGGATACTATATCGATGAAACGCTATGAAGTCTACGATGGTATTGAGTTACTATTTTTAGAGGTTAAACAGGAGTTTCTACAATTTCATTCTAAGCCGAATGCAGGCGTATTTGCTATTAACCACTATGAGGACGGTCGGATTGAGTGTAAATTTGATTCAGGTGAATATTTGTACATGGGCCCTGGTGATATGTCTGTGGGCTGGCGCATTCATGATAATTACCAGCACGATAGTTTTTTCCCGACGAAACAATTTAGAGGTGTCAATCTCATTGTCAATGTAGATAAGGCGCAGCCGGTTATGGATCTACTGGCACCGGATTCACAGATTCATCTAACAGATATTGCAAACCGGTTTTGTGAAAGTTCCGATTTTGGCATGCTCATAGAGGAAACGGATTCGTTGAAATAAATATTCTCTAGTTTATATGAGGTGCCAGAGCGAATTCAATTGAACTTTTACCGAGTGAAAGTATTAGAAATATTTTTACTCCTCAGTGTTATGTTTACGGAGGTGGATTCTCCGAGAGCATCCTTTAAAAAGCAACAGGTTGATGTAGTTAAAGAGATTGGTCAATATATGAGGATGGTGGTACACCTCACTTCTGGACAGCTCGTTTGGATATTGGTAAATCGGATGTGGATGTACCAGGTTCTTGGAATGCATTTGTGGATTACAAATACTTCCAACATGGTTCATTCTTTGGTGGCAATGGTACAGGCGCTGTGCCTGATCGATACCTTGATGGTATCCGTAGCTTTACATTTGGTTCAGGGTATGTACCTAAAAAGGATTTATTGCTAGAAGCATTCTATACATTCGATGCCAAGAGTACTGGTAAACGCGATACATGATTTGGTGCTAGAGAATCTTGAGGTGTGGATGAATCACGGGGTGAACCGTATGTCCATTGGCGTGCAATCCTTTAATACGAATGTTCGCCAAATGGTAGGGCGCCTTGATACACAAAAAACCGTATTGCAACGTCTAGCCGATGTGAAAGCTTACGCTCAATGTTCTCTCGTTATCGACTTGATCTTTGGTTTGCCTGGTCAAACTATGGAGGTCTGGGAACGAGACTTGGAACTGCTTGTTGAATCTTGTGGTTAGTCCGAGATGACAAAGTCCTGAGTGCATTGATACTGAAAATAGTATCGATGAACTTGGGATTTTTGTTTACTTTTACCAAAAATGTAGTATGCTTAGACATATGAAATATATGTGTATGGTTGGAACCAAAGTTATATCGTACGTTAGGAGCGTATATGATTAATAAATTGATGGGTTATTTTAATGAGTCATATCAGCCGGCGGGGAAGAATCCGTATCGGTTGATGGCGTTGAGTTTTTTAGGTGTGATGTCAGTGGGCACAGCCTTGTTGATGTTGCCGATTGCAACTGTGGATGGGCGAGGCACCAACTTAGTGGATGCGGCGTTTACGGCGGTGTCTTGTGTATCGGTGACAGGGCTCGCAACGGTAGATACATATCATCATTGGTCTTTGTTTGGCAAAGTAGTGATGACCATATTGATACAGTTGGGTGGATTGGGAATTGTGACTTTCACAACCCTCGTGACCTTGTTGATGGGGCGCAAGATTGGATTGCGGAATCGGTTGCTCTTACAAGAGGATATGGGCAATGATCAGCAAAGCGGTATTATCGGGGTGCTGAAGAGCATTTGTGCATTTACATTTGCGGTGGAATTCGTTGGGGCATTGGTGTATATTGTGCAGCTCTATCCCTATATTGGCGATAGTGCTTGGTATATTGGGCCAATGCAGGCTATATCGACATTTTGTAATGCCGGATTCGTGTTCTTTGACAATAACTTGCCTTATGTGATGGTATCGGACTGGTTGTTCAATGTGAATACAGAAGGGCTCATTGTGATCGGTAGTTTTGGCTATTTGGCAACCTTTGATATTTGGAGAAATCGCTCGAAACGGCGTTTTGATGAGTTGCGATTGAATACAAAGATTATGCTAGTAGGCACGATTAGTCTCATTGCTTTGGGGACTATATTAATCGCTGCTATTGAATGGAATAATCCGAATACCCTAGGCCCACTGACAGCAGTCGATAAAATTGGGGCGGCTTTATTCCAAGCTATTACACCAAGAACAGCGGGCATTGCAACGGTGGATTACGGACAGTTGCATCCTATTACGTTATTTTTAACAATTATTTTAATGTTTATTGGTGGCGGTGCCAACTCTACGGCTGGGGGCGTAAAGATTACAACTATTGTGGTGGCGTTCTTGGCAGTGCGGACTTTGTTTAATAATCGCCCTGATGTAGAGGTTATGGAACGGCGCGTTTCTACGGTGACCGTATTCAAGGCGCATGGCATTATTCTACTGTCCCTTACATTGATTTTCTTGGCCACATGTTATTTGGCTTGGGATGAAAATATTCCGTTTATCAATCTATTGTTTGAGGTCACATCTGCATTCGGTACAGTGGGGCTTTCCACAGGGATTACCCCCGACCTTAGTGAAAGTAGCAAATGGGTTCTCATGCTCGTTATGTTTACAGGCCGTGTAGGCGTTATGACGATGGTAGGGACATGGGCATTAAAAACGAGTGCCCCTAAACCAATCAGTTATCCAGAAGGGAATATATTACTATGAAACGACAATCGATTATGATCATTGGTTTGGGCCAATTTGGCTCAACTGTGGCGAAGAGTTTAATAGAGTTAGATCAAGAGGTGTTAGGGGTAGATATTGATGCAGATATTGTGCAGCGGGCCACAACATTTCTAACGCATGCGGTGGTGGCTGATGCTACAGATGAGCTTGTTTTACAATCCTTGGGATTAGGGCAATATGACATCGTTATTGTGGCTATTGGCGATAATACTCAGGCGAATTTGATGACCTCTATGATGCTGAAAGAACTAAATGTGCCTTATGTTGTCTCCAAAGCTGAAAGTGAACTACAGGGCAAGATGCTCAAAAAGATTGGTGTCGATATGGTGCTGTATCCAGAACGAGATATGGCGATGCGATTAGCACAGTCGTTGACACGTGATTATGTACTGGATTACTTGCAGTTATCCAATGATATTGGATTAGTGGAAATTGAAACGCCAGAATTTTTGGTTGGGAAAACGCTGATTGAATCAGGGCTACGCGAAACATATCAGCTCAGTGTCGTGGCGGTTAAAACAGGTAATGACATAGAAGTGCCACCGAAACCTAATAGACCTCTCACTGAGGCTGATCGACTTATTTTAATTGGTCGCATCCATGATATCGATGAACTAGTATAACAACACCCCCATATATACTTTGGCTCCGAACGCTTACGCGTAAAGTCGCTGCAAGTATATATGGGGGTATTGTTATGAACAGAGATGTGAAGGTAGTACGACCAATTAAAATAAGTCTTGCCGTAGTTGTGAAGGTGTAATTAGGTTTTGGTGGTACTTTAATCTAATATACTCTATTTTTAACTCAGGCCACGGCACAGAGCCTTGGGGGGAGAAAGAGGATTAATTTAGCGGTTCGGCGTTAGAGGAATACGGTCAATTAAACTAGGCGAAGAAGCAGAGTGTTGTAAGGGGCGATGTGGATATATTCTCTCGTTCCTGACGACTACGTCGAATGTCACTGCGAGAATGTATCCACATCTTCCTCTTACGGTTGAGGTGAAGATGTGGTTGCACGAGTAGCCACTGCTGTACTCTAGGCTTGTGATGCTCGAATTGATTCTGCTGTGGTTGATGAGCGAGTCGCAACTGCGATTTCCTGGCTCGCTGCGCTGGGCGTAGCATTGCATGGGAACAGGCGTTTGTTCTTAGAAGTTTGAGTAGCCTTGCGATAAATTTTGGAGGTTATGAGAAATTGTATCAAAATATTGTCTATCATCTGTTATAACCATAAATTTGTGATATACTAGTTATATCGATAAAATTCGTAATAGATTGTGAGCTTTCACAAATACAAGGAAGATTTCACCATAGAAATCTATAATAATATGATATACATAATAGAGGCGTAGTATGAACGAAGAAAAATATATACAGGCCTTGCGGAATAATCCTCACGGCATACGAAACATACCGAACCCTACGGAGGCCATGATGTTGGCTGCGGTGGAGCAGAACGGTATGTTATTAAATTACATTAAGAATCCTACGGAGACGGTTGTGGAGGCGGCACTGAGTGCGTCACCGCGGGCCGTTCAATATGTGGAGAATCCAAGTGCTGAGTTGCTAGCGGCGTTGGTGAAAAAGGATTGGTCAGTCCTCGAATACATAGAGGAGCCATCGACTGAGTTGGTAGCATTGGCCATTGAGCAGTCGGGATGGGCCATTAAATTTGCCAAGGAGCCTAGTGAAGCTGTGCAAATCAAGGCGGTGGAAAAGAACTACGATGCCATTCAGTACATTGCAGAGCCAACGGAAGCTGTACAATTGGCGGCAGTGCGCGAAAATTATCAAGCCCTCAGATATATCAAGGGCCCTACAGATGCAGTGGAGGCGGAGGCGGTTCGTCAAGATCCGCAGGCTATGCGATTGGTACCGAATTTGACGAAGGAACGAGCTCTAAAATTATTTAGCGTTAATAGTTATGTATTAGGCTATGTTTCAAGCTCAGTAGGGGTGACAAAGGATGATTTGGAACAAACTATCATCTCCGTTGTCAGCCAAGATGACATTGATGAGTCATATTTAAGAGGTCTACTTACTAATAAAACGTTTGGTGGCCGACAAGCAACGTGGCAGATTGATCTATTGCAGGTCATTGAACAGCAGGGTAGCCGGCAGGCAAAACAGATTTTGATTGATGAATTTTTGAAATATTAGGAGATATAATGAATTTTACAGATACAATGGCTAGCGTGGAACTCGTGCTAGCTGCGAATCAAGTGCCATTGCTAGTGGGTGAAACGGGGATTGGTAAAACATCTTTGGCGGCTCGCGTGGCCGACCAACATGATTGGGTACTCGTGACTATTGATGGTAACTTGTTAAAGGAAGGCGAAATTGGCGGTTTACCTACAGTTGAAACAGTAACGCATAAGGACGAGAATGGGCTGGTTATACCTATTAAAACGACAGTATACGCTGTTCATCATACGTTGAAACGCGTGGCTGATGCGGTTGAGGCAGGGCGTACCGTTCTATTGTTCATCGATGAAATTAACCGTGCCGAGCATGCGGTGCAACAAGAATTGATGAACTTGATTTTGAATCGTGAGATTAATGGTTTTAGCTTGGCAAATAATGTACATATCATTGCGGCCATGAATCCCGAGGATTCCTACGACTACCAAACTATCGATATGGATCCGGCGCAACAAAACCGTTTTGTGTGGCTCTACATGAACGCTGATTACATGCAATGGATTGATTGGGCGGTATCTGCTGATATTGAAAGCAAGGTTGTGGAATTTATTTCCACGTACCCAGATTATTTGAATCAACGTCATGAGGACGATATCGATGCTACACCTCGTTCCTTTGAACGTGTGTCTGGCCTATACAAAATCTATCGTGAATCCGTGGATGCCATGGGGCAATCTACTTTCAGCAGAGAGGTGTTTACAAATGTTATTCGTGGTAACGTGGGTACATTGATTGCGGAGGCCTTTGTGAACTTTGTGGAATCCGACCAGGCTCCACTGTTGACGTATGATGATATGATGAGTGCTATTCAAAAACCAGGTGGCATTATGTCTCTGTCTGAACGCATCAATGGTGAAAGTCCAACACGTCTCTACGTATCCGCTAAAAATATTCTTCGTCGCTTAGAGGATAATCCAAGTCCTGACTCCGTGCATACCTTTGTAGAATATGTACAATTGTATCCAACGGATTTGATGGTGGCATTGATGAAAGACTTGCGCAATACATGTCCAAGATCCTATCAATTGGCACTAGAGGATGATGACTTTGTAAATGCATTCTTCAAGGCGCAACATTAGTATCAGGTTGACCCTAAATAACAAAGAAAGGAGGAAGCATGAGTAGTAATCGTAATTTAGATAAAGACAATATCCGCGATGAATCGAACTTGTTACAAATAGATTCATCATCTAAAGAATCATTAGAAAACACGCGTCTTGAAGGTGAAGCCCTAGCGAATGCAAGGGCTTCATTGTCGGGGGATACGCAGCCTAATGAACTGGAATCAGATGTGGATATGGTGTTACTGTTGGAACAGAAACAAGCGGTAGAAGCAGAAGATAGATGGTTTGCTAAACGTGAACGCATTCATCGTATGGCGGAAACACTCCTGACAGAGCTGAACATGCGATATGAGCAATTGACCATGAAGGCTGAGGCTGATGTTGCTGAAACAAAATTATCTATCCAAACGGAGCAAATAAATGCGAACCATGAGGAATCTCAAGAGGTTATTGTAATCAAACCGACCATTAATACAGAATTGTTAATGACCGATGATATGACAAAACGATTTTGGGATATTCTGCATCGAGTGAATGGTTTATTGATAAACGAAGAGCAGTTCTTTGGGTACTTTTACCTGCAAATGGATCATGGCATTCGCTATGATATGCCAAGTCCTTGGGGCGTGAATATCAAGGGTGGAAAATACGTATTGTACGCCAATCCATTTTTGTTGTTGGATGCACCACCAGATGTGATGAAAGATGGTATTAAGCGTGAAATTCTCCATGTTATTTCTGCGCATTTGACACGGACGAACCAACTCTATGGGCGCTTTCACAAACAAGCCATTCATTTAGCCATGGACATGGTTGTGAATGATTATCTAGAGTATCTTGACCGTGATGCGGTGAGTGTGGCATGGGTGAATGCACGATTTGGATTGCAATTGAAGCGTTTCAGGACCCTCGAATTTTATGCGAAGGCCTTGGATGTCGTAATCAAGGAAAAACCGGAATTGTTCATTCCTATTGAGCAGTCGGACAATGCGGTATCCATGGAATTTGATCCCTTTGATGAACATAGTATTTGGGAGGAATCTGACCCTATCGATGCAGAGGTGGTGGATCAGTTTACAGAACGGTACATTAACCAGTCCAAGAGGGGTGATACAGAAGGGTATTTGCAGAGTTTAATTGACACGTTCCGGAAAACGCGACGGTCCATGCCATGGTATTTTTACCTCAAAAAATTGATGGGCAAGGTGGCTAGTGGGCGCAAAAAAACGACGATGCGTCGCAATCGTCGTCAACCGGAACGTATGGAATTGTCAGGCACACTTCGCCAGCATAAGGCGAATGTATGGTTGGCCCTCGATATGAGCGGCAGTATCACGGATGCTGAGTTTCACCAGGCCCTTGAACAGGTGTTGCAAATCGTCCATGTCTATAGCCATCATGTGACCGTTGTGGAATGTGATAATGCGGTGCGCCGTCAATATCGCGTAGCCGATGTGAAAGATATCCAGCCTCAACCTGATGTGCGTGGGGCTACAGAATTTAGTCCTGTCATCAAATTGGCGAACGAACAAAAGGTAGATTTACTTGTGTACTTCACCGATGGCAAGGGTGAAAACCACCTCCGTGCTAAACCGAAGGGCTATAAAATCCTTTGGGTATTGTCCGGTGGTCATTCTGATTTGTCTGTAAAAGAACCATACGGTATTGTGAAGAGTCTCGGCGTTGTGGAAGACGATGAACGTCAAGATATTGATGAGTTCGTACGCATGACGAGCCGCAGTGGATTCTCTATGGCGAACCAGGAATATGTGCCGTAACATAAAGAGAAAATAAAACTCGCATTGTAAGTTGCTTTCATAAGCACTATACAATGCGAGTTTTGTTTTTAATTTGAGATTTTACCGAATAATGCGCGACTAATTACAATAGCAGCAATTGTTTCGACAACACCTAAACCTAGGGAAATCCATACACCAGACCAGGCACCACCAGTGAGGAGTGCATTTAAGAAAATGTTAAGCACTGCGAAATAGGACACGCTGACAATGGTGTAGGCCAAAGAGTAATTTGCTAATACTGGTGTTTTGAAATCTGGATCACAGATACGAAGCAATAGAACGCCCGTTAGGAATACGCCAGTGGACATACCCATAGTAGCAATCATTTGCTCGAACCAATATTCCTTGAGGAATAGACGACACATAATGAATAAGAATCCGATAGTTAACACATAACCAAGTAAGCACATTACAAGAATTGGTACTAGGTAGGTTAATACTGCTTTAATTGGTAAGCTTGCGATAGCAGCGATAACGGCAAATTCAGTAAGGGAGCCAGAAATTTTAGATTTTACCTTGCTATCTACGAGGTAATCTAATTTGAGTTTGCCCATGACGCCCCAAACGATGAACATCACCACGATACAGTAAGCCCAAATAGAAATATCTTGAAGCACAGGAATCTTAGCACCTTTAGCAAGTCCGAGAATCCAGTAGGAAATGGCACATACTGCCAGGATGATGGCTGTATGGAATGCATAGGAATCGACAGATGCGGATAGTGTAGTTTCACGGCCCATAGAAGGCTGTTTGGAAATATCTTTGATGTAACCGACTTTGAAACTTTCAGGAATGTCGCTAGGTTTTGTTAACAAGGCAGTATGACCACTACGAGCCGCCCAGTTGATCAATACCATACCGAGGATGATACCCCCTACGATACCAAAGGTAGCTGTAGTAACGGCAACACCTTGGGCTGTTTCCCAATATGGTAAGTTCATAGATTGTAACATATTACCCAATAGGCCAGCAGTACCGTGACCGCCCACATAGCCAAGACCCAACTCCCAGCCGAAGGTAGCGTAGAAGTCATACATATCAGCAAAGGCAATTTGTGTGCCAAAGCCTAATGTGAATTGGAACATGGAAATAGCCATGCCGATAAGGGCTAATGGTAATACATTTTTGATGGCACCTTCGCTAGATTTAATAGATAAACCTAATGGCACAGATGCTACAACTGGTACGATAAGGATGCCAGGAATGAGTGAATATAATTTCATCCAATCTGCAGGGAATGGTAACCAATTGAGCATAATAGGACCTAATACAAGCATCAAAAAACCACCAATGACAGAAGCTGGCATAAAGGTTTCCTGCAAGAAACCTACTTTGGCACGAATATACGTGCCTAACAATAAAAACATACTCAGAACGCCGAGTGCATACAGCATATCGGCTAATATTTTACTAGACATACACATACCTCCTACAGGCAACTGGTGGTGACACTGGATATTCACCTTAAGTTGCAGTATTATAAATACAAAAGAATAAATATACATATTATAACGTATATTCTATCATACAATTCTATAGAATTCAATATAGTTCGATATAAATAATGTAAAGTTTTTATGAATTTATAGTAGCCTAGCGTTTGAATACAACACAAAAGAATGTTTTTGTATAATAGAAAGACCCTTGGTAACAGCTGTGTATTATACAAAAAAGCTGAGTATCATAAGGTACTCAGCTTTTGTATGCATGGTTATACATGTACTCTATACATTTAATTCGATTGAACTACCAGGCTCAACGATAACGGCTGTTTGGTTATATTTTGCTTCTACTAAACTAGCAAATACACCGGGCTCACGATCGATAACTGGCCATGTTTTATAGTGGATAGGGATGGAAATACGAGCTTTCACATAGGAGGCAGCAAGTGCAGCATCCTCAACACCCATGGTATAGTTATCACCGATTGGTAATAATGCATAATCAATATCGCCAAAGCGGTTCAATAACTTCATATCGCTAAAGAACGCTGTATCGCCAGCGAAGTATACAATATCACCGTAGAAGTCAACGATAACACCACAAGCATGACCGCCAGGAACACCTGCACCATGGAAGGCAGGTACAATGCGTACAGACCCAAATTCAAAGTCGAATTTACCGCCTAGATGCATGGCATGAGCACGACAACCAGCCTCTTCGGCCTTGTGGGCTACCTCTGCGGTAGAAATAACAAGGGCATCATTGGCCTTGGCAATGGCATCAGTATCACCGTAATGGTCGGCATGGCCATGGCTGACGAAAATATATTGGCATTTAATATCCTCTGGTTTTGCTTTTTCCCAAGTGTTGCCAGTTAGGAATGGATCAAAAATCATGGACACATCGCCACGTGTTAACATAAAGCAAGAATGGCCATAATAGGTCAATTTAGTTTTCATAAGTATACATCCTCTCTTTTTTATACCATGGGGAGGAGTGGCAAGATTAAGCTTACCGAAAGGCGGACCTCCGCTGGGGAAATATTCTGTACTTATTATATTCGATACGACACAAAAAAACACCTTTTTGCTATAATACATAATATATAGATTTTTTATAGTTGGTTATTGAGATTAACTATAATAGAATTATGTTGTGAAATGAAAACTATAATTGAGCGATGATACATAGAATGCCAGGTACAATCATTGGGTAGGGCAGTTATGTTGTATTGTATATTCTCTAATGAAAGTAAGGTAAATAGGAATGGATTTAACACATTTTGACCAGTCCGGCAATGCTTGGATGGTAGATGTAGGACATAAAGATATTACAGAACGAACAGCTATAGCGGAGGGATTTATTTCTGTTACTGACGCCGTTTACGATCGCGTTGTAGCGGGAACGATGAAGAAGGGCGATGTGCTCAGTGTGGCTCAAATTGCATCCATTATGGGGGCAAAGCAGACGAGTACATTGATTCCCTTATGTCATCCCCTAGCCTTGACAAAGGTAGAGGTTCAATGTGAAGTAGTGCTGCCGGATCATACAGCGAGTTGTGGCGCGACTATTACAGAGAGTCACAATCGAGCTATCAAAGTTCGGGCTATTGCAAAAACGATTGGTAAGACTGGTGTAGAAATGGAAGCCCTTACGGCGGTGCAAGTAGGGTTACTCACGATTTACGATATGTGTAAGGCCATGGATAAAGGAATGATAATGGGGCCCACCTATTTAGTAGAAAAAGAAGGTGGCAAAAGTGGGCATTTTGTGCGCGAAGCATAATATGTGTTTAGAGGGCATACCATTTGAATCGATAACGAAGTACACATAGGTGAAGAGTCTCATTGGGTAGAGACCTATGGGCGAAGCTTTCAAAAAATCTATTACGCCTTGAATACATACGCATAATTAGGTAGAATAGATAGAGATTTTAGAATTAGAGGGATTATTATGGAAATTGTTTTATACGAATCTGAGATCCCAGGTAATACGGGGAATATTGCGCGTTTATGTGCAGCGAACCATATGACCTTGCATCTCATTAAACCGCTGGGATTTTCCATTGATGATAAACATGTGAAACGAGCTGGTTTAGATTATTGGCATTTAGTGGACGTTCAAGTTCATGAAAATATTCAGGAGGTATTTGATAAATACCCAGACCGTAGATTTTTCTTTGCTACCACAAAGGCCAAGCATAGACATTCTGATGTGGAATACCAAATTGGCGATATGCTTGTGTTTGGCCCAGAGTCTCGTGGGTTGCCCGAATCACTGTTAGCAGAACATGAAGAGACGACGATTCGTATTCCTATGATTGAGGAAGCGCGGTCATTGAATTTATCTAATTCCGTGGCAATTATTGCGTATGAAGCGATGAGGCAATTAGATTACCCAGATTTAAAAGTAGAAGGGCCTTGGATTAAACAAGGCTGAGGAGGATAATTATGAATTACGATAAAGCACATGATTTAGCAAAAGCAATGCGCGAATGCGAAGAATATAAAGAGTTAATGACGGCACAAACTGCTGTAGAAGGTGATGCTGTAGCAGCTGGTTTAGTGCGCACATTTATGGCACAACAAATGCAATGGGAATACGCTAAATTATCTGGCGCCCCAGAAGAAGCAGAATTATTGAAAAAACAAGAAGAATTGATGCCTCAAATTCAAGCTAACAAAGCGGCACAAGATTATTTGCAAGCTCATGTTCGTTGGAGCCAAGTGTCCAATGACATTTATAAAATTATTAGCGAACCAATTACTGAAGGAATGAAGGTTCTCGATCATGGCGCAAAATAATATTGACGCATTAAAATCTGTATTGCTTACGGAACTACCAGAAACGCGTGTACGCGAGTCTGAACGATTAGCCGAGCATACGACATTCAAAATTGGGGGTCCTGCCGATATATTTGTAGAACCTGTAAATATGCATGAATTGAGCTTTGTGTTAAAATCCATCCACGATAGTGGCATTCCCGTTACTGTTATTGGTTGTGGTTCCAATATTTTGGTGAAAGACGGTGGCATCCGTGGTGCCGTTGTATCCTTGCGCCATATGACTCAAATCAAGGACTGCAACGATGGTGTTCTTTGTGTAGGGTCTGGATTTACATTAAAAGAGGTATCCGAGTTTGCATGGGAACAAGGCCTTACAGGACTTGAATTTGCCATTGGTATCCCAGGAACATTGGGTGGAGCCGTATTCATGAATGCCGGTGCCTACGACGGTGAAATGAGTTATGTCGTAACAGAGGTACAAGCCGTTGATTTCCAAGGGAATATCAAACATTACGACGCCGATCAACTTGATTTTGCCTATCGCCATAGTATATTCCACGATAATCATGAGGTTATTGGAGAGGTTCTAATGTCTCTGAAAGCTGGCGATAAAACAGCCATTAAGGAACGTATGGATGATTTGACAGAGCGTCGTGAATCAAAACAACCACTGGAATTTGCCAGTGCAGGGTCTACATTTAAACGCCCACCAGGGTATTTTGCGGGAACCCTTATTGAACAAACTGGATTAAAAGGTTTGTCTGTGGGGGATGCGCAAATATCTGAAAAACATGCAGGATTTGTCATTAATACAGGTAATGCCTCAGCTAATGATGTGTTAAACCTTATTGCAGAAGTACAACGTCGTGTATATGATGAACACGGTGTGCATCTGGAACCAGAAGTACGCATGATTGGTGAAGACGAGTAAGTATGGCTCGTTTTTTTGCTCGTGTCGGATACGGCACTTTCAGCGGTGTAGAAGAGTTGAAATGAATTCGATGTGGTATGCGTCAATTGACGTAAAAGGATATATAGTATGATTAGAAAACAAGCCGAATATCGTGCTTGTTTTTCTATTTCATGGTATAATGAACTGTTGTATTTTACAACTGTTGTATTTTACAGATGACTGTGTATTTCATCTTGCGAGGTACACAGAGACTATATTCTCAAAGTTTGAGGCCAAATAAGTATGAAACCTCAGTAAGTATTATAGGAGGATCTTATGATTCGCGAAAATCTTCGTAATGTTGCGATTATCGCCCACGTTGACCATGGTAAAACGACTTTGGTAGACGCACTATTAAAACAAAGCCATGTGTTCCGTGAAAACGAAAAAGTTGCAGAACGCGTTATGGACTCCAATGATTTGGAACGTGAAAGAGGGATTACCATTCTTTCCAAAAACACTGCTGTTATGCATGACGACATCAAAATCAACATCGTTGATACACCGGGCCATGCTGACTTTGGTGGCGAAGTTGAACGTGTATTGAACATGGTTGACGGCGTATTATTGCTAGTAGATGCTTATGAAGGCCCAATGCCTCAAACAAAATACGTATTGCGTAAAGCCTTGGAACAAGGTTTGAAACCAATCGTTGTTATTAACAAAATTGACCGTCCTGACCAACGTGTTAAAGACGTAGAAGACGAAGTTATTGAATTGTTCATGGAACTTGAAGCTGATGATGATCAATTAGACTTCCCAGTAGTATACGCATCCGCTCGTTCTGGGGTGGCTAAAACAAATTGGGATGACGAAGCCGTTAACATGGATCCATTGTTTGAAACATTGATCAATGAAATCCCTGCTCCAGAAGGCGATATTGAAGGCCCACTTCAATTCATGGTTACTACACTTGACTATGACAACTTCGTAGGTAAAATTGCAGTAGGTCGTATCGTTCGTGGTACTATGAAACCTAACCAACAAGTAGCCGTTATGAATGGTGAAATTACTCGCAAAGCAAGAATTGGTCGTGTTTACACTTACAATGGTTTGAACCGTGTAGAAACTGATGAAGCTAAAATGGGTGATATCATTGCTTTCGTTGGTATCGACGATATCAACATTGGGGATACTATTGCTGATGCAGAAAATCCAGAAGCATTGCCATCCATCACTATTGACGAACCAACATTGTCCATGGTGTTCTCCGTAAATAACTCTCCATTCGCTGGTCGCGATGGTGAATTCGTTACATCCCGTCACTTGCGTGATCGTTTGTTCCGCGAAGTAGAAACTAACGTTTCTATGAAAGTAGAAGAAACTGACTCTGCAGATGCTTTCAAAGTATCTGGCCGCGGCGAATTACATTTGGCTGTATTGATTGAAACAATGCGTCGTGAAGGTTACGAATTACAGGTAGGTAAACCTCGTGTAATCTTCAAACGTATTAACGATCAATTGTGCGAGCCATTGGAAGCATTAACAATCGACGTTCCACAAGAATTCATGGGTACTGTAATGGAAGCCCTTGGCGCTCGTAAAGCTGACTTGGTGAACATGGTTGAATTAGCTGGTTACTTGCGTATGGAATTCGTAATTCCTGCCCGTGGTTTAATCGGTTTCCGTTCCCAATTCCTTACAGCTACAAAAGGTAATGGTATCATGAACCATGTATTCCATGGTTATGCACCGTTCAAAGGTGACATCCCTAGCCGTACACGTGGTGCATTAGTAGCCTTCGAAGATGGCGAAACTACACCATACGGTTTGAACTCTGTTCAAGACCGTGGTATCTTGTTCCTTGGACCAAACGAACCAGTTTACACTGGTATGGTTATCGGTGAAAATACTCGTGAACTTGATATGGACGTTAACCCTTGTAAGAAAAAACATGTTACTAACATGCGTTCCAGCTCCTCTGACGAAGCTGTTCGTTTGACTCCACCTAAAATCTTCAGCTTGGAACAAGCTTTGGAATGGATTAACGATGATGAATTAGTAGAAGTAACACCTAATAATATTCGTATGCGTAAAACAATCCTTGATCGTTCTGCTCGTGCGAAAGCTGCAAAAAACAATAAATAATTGTACTTAATGTAGAAGTATAATTTTATGAAAGGCCCTCTAGAGTCCCTTGTTCATGACGGTATAGCCGAATGTTATTACGGGAATTCTAGGGGCCTTTCTTTACAATAATCAATAGTAGTTAGCCGACGAGTGCTCTCACAGCCCTATCAAGGGGACTGTGGGAGCATTTTGACGTATTGAATGAAATCAGCACATAGTAGATATGACAATTAAATATTCACTATAAAGAAACAAATGTATTTTAACAGTTGACATTTTGCTTTAAAGTGGTAGAATATTCCTATAAATAAATTAAGTATGGACATATGTCCAATACAACGCGATGAACGAGAAGCAGTATAAGGAATCTTTCAGAGAATTACCGGTTGGTGTGAGGTAATAGAGGATTATATTGTTCCGCTCCGGAGTGGCATGCGATGAGTATGACGGGTAAGCCCGATATAGCTGTTGAAAGTTGGCTGTTAGGCAATCTGGGTGGCAACGCGGGTAATATCTCGTCCCTGTTTAGGGAGGAGATTTTTTTATTTGCCTAATTATGAGGAGGAACCTATGAAACGTGTATATAATTTTAATGCTGGTCCATCGGCTATGCCTCTAGAGGTTTTAGAGGAAGTACAACAAGAGTTTCTTGATTTCAAAGGCACTGGTATGAGTGTTGTAGAAATCAGTCATCGTAGCAAAGCTTACCAAGAAATGCAAGATGAAACAATTGCTCTTATGAAGAAATTACTGAATATTCCTGAAGGTTATAAAATCGTATTCCTTCAAGGCGGTGGCAGCCATCAATTCTTGATGGTAGCTATGAATTTCTTGAAGGGAAAAGCTGGGTATATTAATACTGGTGTATGGTCTAAAAAAGCAAAAGAAGCAGCAGCTTTTTATGGTGATGTTTATGATGTAGCCACAAGTGCAGGGGATAATTTTAGTTTTATTCCAGATATGAATGAAGCTGGTACATTTGATATTGAACCAGATACGGACTATGTATATTTAACATCTAATAATACAATCCACGGTACCGAATGGCAAACATTCCCTCATTTTGATGTACCGCTCATTGCCGATATGTCCAGTGATTTTTTGGCAAGACCAGTAGATGTAGCAAAATTTGATCTCATCTATGCAGGTATTCAAAAGAATGTAGGCCCTGCCGGTGCAGTGGTAGTTATTATTAAAGAAGAGTTGTTGGAAAAAGCTAATGATGCATTACCACCGTATTTACAATATAAAACATTTGTAGATAAAGACTCTACTTACAATACACCGCCAGTATTCTGCATTTACTTTATTAACAAAGTTTTGCATTGGCTTGATCGTAATGGTGGCCTAGAAGCTATGGAAGCGATAAATCGTAAAAAAGCAAAGATCGTGTATGATGCAATTGATCGTAGCGAAGGCTTTTATAAAGGTCATGCTCGTGAAGATTCTCGTAGTATCATGAATGTTACCTTTAATTTGGCTACACCAGAATTAGAAAAAGAATTTGCTGAAGCTGGTACAGCGCAAGATTTGATTGGCCTCAAAGGCCATCGCTCTGTAGGTGGCTGCCGCGCATCCATTTATAATGCAGTTCCATTAGCGGCCTGCGAGGCATTAGCGAAATTTATGGACGAATTTCGTGTGTTACATCAAGATTAATGATTAGCGAGTATGTATATATTCATGTAGTAGCGATATATATGAAATTATGTAGTATCGGTATATATGAAACTATTCTTTATAGAGGCGTATTTTCTAAGAAAGTATAGAAAGAGGATTTAAAATGACAATGAAAATTTTAGTAACAGATGATGTTTCGCCTAAAGGTGTTGAACTACTTAAGAGCCAAGGTTTTGAAGTGGATGTAACACCAAATCTTTCAGAAGAAGAATTTATCAAGGTAATTCCACCATACGATGCTTTCATCATGCGTTCCCTTACAAAAGTAACGGCTGCAGGCATGGATGCAGGTAAAAAATTGAAAGCTCTTGGTCGTGCCGGCGCCGGTGTTGATCATATCGACATCAAAGCAGCTACAGAACGCGGTATCGTTGTATGTAATACACCAGATTCCAATACGATGGCAGCCACAGAACATACTTGTGCTATGTTACTCGCTACAACTCGTCATATTCCACAAGCACACAACAGTCTCATGAGTGGCGAATGGAATCGTAAAAAATATACAGGTGTACAATTGCAAAATAAAACACTAGGTATCATTGGCGTTGGTCGTATTGGTTCCCGTGTTGCAAAACGTATGCAAGCCTTTGAAATGCGTACAATTGGTTATGATCCATATATTTCTAAGGAACGTGCCCGTCAATTAGGTGTTGAACTCGTTGATCTTGATACATTGTTGAAAGAGTCTGATTTTATCACATTGCATACACCGTTGACACAAGAAACTCGTGGTATGATTGGACCAAATGAATTTGCAAAAATGAAAGAAGGCGTTCGCGTAGTCAATGTAGCGCGTGGCCCTGTTCTTGATGTAGAGGCATTGGCAGAAAATATCAAATCTGGTCATGTTGCAGATGCAGCGGTAGACGTATTCCCTAACGAACCTGTAACACTTGATAATAATCCATTCCTAGGTCTTGATCGCATCATCATCACACCACATATGGGGGCTAATACAGAGGAAGCCCAATTGGCCGTATCTATCGATGCAGCACAAGGTGTTATCGATGCATTAAATGGCCAACCAGTGGCAACGGCAGTTAACATGGCACCAATTCCTAAGGCTGTATACGAAAAAATCGAACCATATTTTGGTTTGGTTGAACGCATGGGTATCCTTGGTACGTACATTGCAGATGGTGCGTTGAAAGAAATTACCGTTGAATACAATGGTGAATTAGTGGATACAGAAACTGAAATGTTGACTACTACCGCTGTGAAAGGCGTGTTGAGCCCAATTCTTCAAGAAACAGTTAACTTTGTCAATGCTCGTAATATTGCTACTGCTCGCGATATTGAGGTGAAAGAAGTAAAATCCCAAGGTAATAAACCAGTGGCAAATGCAGTGACATTGACATTGAAAACGGAAAAAAATACTCATACTATCGTAGGTACATTATTCAATGGTAATGAAGCAAAAATAATCCAAATTGATGATTACCGTATGGACTTTACGCCGGAAGGTTACTTGTTATTGGCACCTCACAACAATCGTCCTAATATGATTGGTCAAATTTCCACTATCTTGGGTGAGGCAGGTATCAATATTACAGGCATGCAAGTAGGTAAAACAACTGATACGGACACTAATATCATGGCTGTAGCAGTACAAGCAGATATCTCTAATGATATTATGATTAAACTTCGTGCTATCGAAGGTATTTTGGAAGTTAAATTGATCAACTGCGAAGCTGGTCATTAATAGTTAAACACATAACAGGCACCGTTATTTTGGCGCCTGTTATGTACGTTTTTTTGATAGGTGTATAGTGTTGCATCGCGATAGACTTGATGCAGATTCTTAATGATGAAAGAGAGATCTTATGATACGAATTATTTTGGTGCGTCATGGTGAAACGAATTGGAATGTAGAGGGCCGTTATCAAGGTCAAGAAAATACAGACCTTAGTCCACGTGGATTAGAGCAAGGTAAGTTAGTAGGTGAAGCATTGAAAGATATGCCAGTAGATGTATATATTTCAAGTCCCCTTAAACGCTCCTTTATGACTGCAGAGTTCTGTGCGAATCATCAAGGCAAAGAAGTAATTGCCGATGATCGCTTAACAGAAATTAATCATGGTGTATGGGAAGGCCAACTATCTACGGATATTTCTGCGGAATATCCAGATATGTTCCATCAATGGCATACAGAACCTCATTTAGTGCAAATGCCTGGTGAAGGTGGGGAATCCTTAGAGGATGTGCGTAAACGTGTACGTGAAGCCTTTGATGAATATGTAGACACCTATGATGGTAAAACTGTGTTGGTGGCAGCCCATGATGCGGTGAATAAAGCTATCATCTGTGATGTGCTAGGTCTTGGCATGGAACACTTTTGGCAAATCAAACAAGATAATACCTGTGTGAATGTATTGGAATGCGATAAAGGCGTGTGGCGTCTTGTATTGATGAACTATACTGGTCATTTGGGATATGTGTTTAGTGGGATAGAACAAAAAGGATTATAATGTAAATGCCCCTAATATACTTCCTCGGCTCCTGACGGCGGAGCCGAATGTCGCTACGGAAGTATATTAGGGACATTTTGCATTCTACGGTAGAGGGGGCGGGGCAATGGGTGTTATTTACGGCTCTCGTTGTATCGGAGAATGAGTTGAGAGCGGGTATCTTGGGTATTTGGCATTCTACGTGGGAGGCGGAAAGTGGTGGAATTTACGGTTCTGACTGTACGGTGAATGGCCTGAGAGAGGAATTTTGGAGATTTTATGTTCTATGGGCATACGGAAAAATATATGTAATTTGCGATTCTGCGGATGCAGTTGAAAATGGGAAAGCTTATACCCTTGGAGAGTAGGAATTGGTAGTGCAGATGAACACTGAGTTTGTAGGGGATACCCTCTTATGTACAAAGAGGGAGTATAGGTATATAATGAGAACTAACAGAAGGAGGTACTTGTTATGACTAAAAAATGTAAATTGATAGCTGCAGTACTTGTATGTTTGCTTGGTGTAGGTGGGACTTTCACATTGGAAAGTGCACAGGTTAACGCAGCATCATTAACAGATGCGCAAGAACAATATTTTTCTCAAATGGAAAGTAATCATAAATCTATGATGAAACAAGCTGTTGAGAGCGGTCGTTTGACTAAGGATCAGGCGGAACAAATGAATGCTAATTTCGATCAACATATGAAAAATATGAAAGAATATGCATCTAATAATCCTGATTCCTATATGATGGGCAATGGTCAAGGCATGATGGGTTACGGTCCTATGATGAACGGTTATGGACCAATGATGATGAATGGTTACGGTATGATGGGTGCTAATAATACATCAAATTATGGCCCAGGTATGATGATGGGCGGATATGGTCCTTGTTGCCGCTAAATTAATACATAGCTAAAAAAAACAGTTTAATAAATGACCAAGCTATACTTTCTAGGCTCCTGACGGCTTTGCCGAATGTAGGAGTGAAATGAACCCTCTATACTTTCTTGCTCCTGACGGCAGAGCCGAATGTCACTGCGAAAGTATAGAGGGTTCATTTTTGAAAGAAGGAGGGGGGATTATGCAGTATAAGCGTATTCGTAAGAATGTAGAGTTACAGAGAAAAGAACGTAAGTTCAATAAGATAACACTAGCGGCGACGGATTGCTTATGATGATTCTGTTAAAGGCTATACACGCATAGCTGGATTAAAGACTGCATTAGAACTATAGAAGAAATGAATAGTTGAAGGTATCCACGACTTGTTATTCTGCGATATGAATAATAAGTCGTGATTTTTATTTAGAAAATTATCAAATAATATATGCACTAAATTGGTGAGTTGAAATATACCCCCTATATAACTGCAAGAAGGTGAATTCTGAAAAGTACATTGTTACAGGGGCTTTATAGGTCTATTTAATATCCATAATACTGTATACCCCCATATTTACAAATACTGGTGGGGGGTATATACTTAAATCAGTTAAACTAGAGTTTGAAGTGGTAAACTAAAATTGGACACGGAGGGGGTAATTTTTGGACATACGGTGTATACTGTACGGATAGTACGAAATTAATTATCGGACAGAAATTCTCCCTCACAGGACAGGAGGTTTGCCGTGAAGTACACAAAAGAACAGAGATTGGACATTGGCCGCCGCATTTACGACGGCGAAATCAGCCGGTATGAAGCTGCAGAGGAATACGTTATCAATGAGCAGACGGCACGGAATTACATGAGAATGTACCGGGATGCCAACCAGTTGCCGCCCAAGCAGGGACGAAGAAGCATCTGTGCGCCCTCGTTCAAGAAAGCTCCGGCAGAGCTGGATGAACTGAAGGCGATGACAAAGGAAGAACTTATCCAGGAACTAATCAAGGCCAAGATAACCGAGGCACGGCTAAAAAAAGGCTACGAGGTGAAGGGGGATGGTACTGTAATTCTGTACGGCAACAAGATTATCAAGTAATCATGGAACTATCCGGAGAAATTCCGGTGAAGCTTCTTTGCAAGACAATGGGCATCCAGAGGAGCAGTTTCTACGCTTGGAAAAAACATCTTTCTCAGCCGTCGGGCAAAGAAAAGCGCCTTTTGAGCAACGTCCTGCTGTTCCAGGAGTACCATTGGAAGTATCCATCGCACGGCTATCGCTGGCTGAACGCCAAGATACGGTTGGACAAAGAGATTGTCCTGTCCGATCCCTATGCCCACAAATGCTGTAGAATTGCGGGAATCAAGAGCAAATCCAAGCACTACAGGTACAAGAAGGCTGGCGATCCAGCGCGGATATTTCCCAACCTGCTCATGTCTGAAATGCAGATCGATGGGCCAATGCAGTGCATCGTGAGTGATATGACCGCTTTTTATGTGAAAGGCATCTACCATGAACTGACTCTTTATATGGATCTATGGAACAATGAGATTGTCAGTCATTCCCTCTCTGCAAAACGCGGTGATCGCATGACTTACATCAGCGGACTGGAAAATCTGATTGAGTGGCAAAAACGGCATCCGGAGCACCAAATGGTTCTCCATTCTGACCAGGGATCGGTCTACGCCTCCAAAGCCTACAACGAGCTATTGCCCATGTACGGCATCACCCGATCCATGTCACGTGCCGGGACCCCCACAGACAATGCCGCTATGGAGTCCATCAATGGATGGATCAAGGCGGAGCTGTTCATGGACTTGCATGTGACCGGCGAGAAACCGGTCAAGGAGGAGGTGGATGACTACATTCTTTTCTTCAATGAACAGAGGCCAGCCTATTCCTTAGGCTACCTGACGCCGAAGCAGTATCGGGAACGTCACACGCCCATCTGCTGATCTCGTCTGCATTATCGATGGCATGGTTTGTCTAACAAGCTTGAAGGATGTCAGAAAAGTTGATGAATCTTGTACATCGATTCGTTTTTTATGCCTGATTTTTTTAGTTTTGTGTCCAATTTTTGTTGACAAGTGCAAGTTAGTTTCAAAATGATTATGCATATCTGCGAAGGTGACCCAAGGTATCGTTAGTAAATAAATTTATAACGAGCGAGGGTGCTTTCACGATGATAGAAAAGGAGTCGTCATATGTTAAATGATATGGAAGTAGAAAAAGTATCTCGCCGATTGCGACGAATCCAAGGTCAAGTGGGCGGTATCGAAAAGATGGTCCAGGATCATCGGTATTGTATCGATGTGTTGCAGCAGATTGCAGCGGCTCGAGCGGCATTGTATCAAGTGGGTATGGCCATGTTAGAGAGTCACTCACAGTCCTGCGTGGTTGAGGCCATTCAAAAGGGCCACGAAAAGGAAGCTATTGATGAGTTGATGAGTGTTTATAAAGCATTGCATAAATAAGTGTAAGACGCAGTTGTGATACATTGTGTGCAGCAATGGCGCAATCGTGAGACAGCATTCTAAACCTGTAAAGTATGACAATGTATGTAAATAGAGAAGGGAGATGCCATCATGGTAGCAGAAAATGAAATTAATCTAAGTATCACCGGTATGCACTGCGCGGCTTGTGTTGCGCGTATTGAAAATACCGTGAAAAAATTGGATGGCGTTGATAGTGTTAAGGTCAATTTGTTAACAGAAAAAGCAAATGTAGCTGTTGCTGAAGGGGGACCTACACAAGAGGATATCATTCAAGCTATCACAAATATAGGTTTCGGTGCGGCAGAGCTACAGGATACCGGTATACCGACCATTGATACTGAGGCAAAACAAAAACATGATGCGGAACTAAAGTCCTTGATGACGAAGGTTATTATCGCTGCCTGTATGGCGGTGCCAATGATGCTTAATATGGCGTTCCATCGCATGGGCTACGGCGCCATCCCTGTGTGGGGCGAGTTCCTTATGGCCACCGTTGCTCAATTTGGACCGGGCCTTGTGTTCTATAAAAATGCTTGGGCCGCTGTGCACAGTGGTGCGTTAACAATGGACGTACTCGTTGTTATGGGGACAACAGTGGCATATTTATTCAGTACGTATAATATGATATTTCGTCCTGACCTCGGTCATGTAGGGATTTATTTTGAAACATCCGCATGGCTTGTAACTTTCATCTTGCTTGGTCGTTACCTTGAAGCTCGTGCCAAAGGTCGTACGTCTGAGGCCATCGAAAAGTTGATTGGCCTTCAAGCCCATACAGCGCATGTGCTTCGTGACGGTGCATTCGTGGACGTACCTCTTGATCAAGTGGAACATGACGATGTCCTAGAGGTTCGCTCTGGCGAAAAGGTGCCGGTTGATGGTACTGTATTATCTGGTGCATCTACGGTTGATGAGTCCATGCTCACTGGTGAAAGTATGCCCGTAGAAAAATCCGTGGACAGCCCTGTAGTAGGTTCCACATTGAATTTGACTGGTACTTTTACTATGAAAGCTGAAAAAATCGGCGGTGAAACAGTTCTAGCGCAAATCGTTAAGGTCGTTGAACAAGCACAAACCTCCAAAGCACCGGTGCAACGTATTGCGGACCGCGTATCTGCGGTATTCGTACCAGCTATCATCGCTATTGCGGCCCTTGTATTTGTGGTTTGGTATTTCGTTATGAGTAGTGACATCGAAACTGCGTTGATGAATGCCACTGCGGTACTTGTTATTGCTTGTCCATGTGCATTAGGTTTGGCTACACCAACATCTATTATGGTTGGGTCTGGGTTGTCCGCTGAGCATGGTATCTTGTTTAAAGATGCCGCATCCCTTGAAGAAACAGGCAAGGTAAATGCCATTATTTTTGATAAAACTGGTACATTAACAGCGGGTACACTAGCCGTTGAATTGGCGAAACCAGTGAATGCTAGCGAAGTCGATTTGCTAAATTATGTGGCCTCTCTTGAAAGCAAAACATCTCACCCAATCGGTAAAGCTCTTGTTCGCTATGCCACTGAATTCAATGGAGTTATTTCTGAAGTCGTTAATTATGAAGAGGTACCAGGTCACGGGTTACAAGGTAACGTAAACGGTGCCCTAGTACAAATCGGTCATAGTCGTTGGATGACAGAACTTGGCTATGATATGGCTGCTTTAATGGACGAAATCCAAGCCTCTGAAGCACAAGGTATGGCCGTATCCGTAGTTGCCGCGGATGGTAATATCGCTGGTATTCTTGGCGTAGCCGATGTGGTTCGCCAAGAGTCTATTGATGTTATTAAACAATTGAAAGACCTTGGCGTAGAAGTTTGGATGCTCACAGGCGATAATAAACGTACTGCGGCACATATTGGTAAACTCGTTGGTATTAATCACATCATGGCAGAAGTATTGCCACAAGATAAAGCAAATAAAGTAGCTGAACTGAAAGCACAAGGTAAAATGGTGGCTATGGTTGGTGATGGGATTAATGATGCACCAGCGCTTGCTACTGCTGATGTTGGTATAGCTATTGGTTCTGGTACAGATATTGCGATGGAGTCTGCTGACGTTGTATTGATGAATGCTAGCCTTAGCACGTTAGTATCGGCGTTCAAAGCTAGTCGTAAAACTATGAAGAACATTAAAGAAAACTTGTTCTGGGCGTTAATCTTCAATACATTAGGTATTCCTTTGGCCGGTGTGGGCATGTTGACACCAATGATTGCGGGAACGGCCATGGCGTTTAGTTCCTTTACTGTTGTATCGAATTCTCTTCGCTTAAAACGCGCTAAAATTTAATGGGTGAAAGCCCCGAGTATATCTGTTCGCTCCTGACGGCGGAGCCGAATGTCGCTGCACAGATATACTCGGGGCTTTCTGCATTCTACTGTAGTGCTGCTCTTTAAGCGAAAGAGAATTTTAGCGATACAACAGTGAACTCACTACATAATATATATAAGCTAATTTCTATAGACAATATTGATTAAATTAACTAAATCGAGTAAAATAGATACTATGTTTTATATGTACTGATTATGTAATTTTTTGAGTTTTTATGAATTGTATGTAAAGGAGGAGCACTCCATGAATGAAGTAGCTTCTAGTGTTGCGACACTGAAAATCTCCAGTGTACAAGCAGTAGCGTTAGCTTTTGTGACGTACTACTTGGGGGTTTGGATTAAAAGCAAAGTTGCTTTACTCCAAAAATTAAGCTTGCCGGCTGCCGTTATTGGTGGTCTACCATTTGCATTCTTCTTGTCCGTATTGCGCGGCTTGGGAATTTTGCAAGTAACATTTGATAATTCTTTATCTACTGTGGCCTTATTAGCATTCTTTACTACTGTTGGTATGATGGCGAGTTTGAAACTTGTTAAATACGGTGGTATTGCATTAGTATTCTTCTGGATTATCTCTACTATTGTAGGCTTTGCTCAAAACTTAATTGGTATGGGTATTGCTGGTGCAATGGGTATCGATCCACACTATGGCATCTTAGCTGGTGCGGTATCCTTGATGGGTGGCCTTGGTACATCCGCTGCGTTTGGCCCATATTTTGAAACAACTTATGGTATCCAAGGTTCCACATCTGTAGCGATTACTGCAGCCACATTTGGCATGGTAGCAGCCCTTGTATTAGGTGGTCCATTCGGTGAATGGATTTTGAATAAATACAATATTGATCCAGCTAATAAACCAGCTGGTGCTGATAAACCAGATGCTGTTGACCTTACAGTATTGGAAGAAGAAGAGCACTCCGATGCTCGTGGCGTTATCAAAGCGAGTGCTTTCGTATTCTTAGCGATCGGTATTGGTTCCGTTGTTAGTGCGTACCTTGGTCAACTTATTACATTGCCAGCGTACATCGGGGCTATGTTAATTGCAGCAGTTATCCGTAACATTGGTGATTTCTCTGGCATGTACAAAGTACAAGGTGGCGGTCTTAATATCGTTGCAGAGGTAGCGTTAACTGTATACGTTACTATGGCGATTAACAGCTTGAACCTTTATGAATTGATTCACTTGGCATTGCCATTGTTCATCATTTTGGTGGCTCAAACTGTATTTATGCTAGTGGTAGCATGGCTCGTATACTTCCGTATCTTCGGTAAAAACTACGAATCCATGATGCTTGCTGTAGGTGCTATCGGTTTCGCTATGGGCGCTACAGCTAATGGCTTGGCAAACATGCAAGCTATTGGTGACAAACATGGTCATGCACCTCGTGCATGGTTGATTGTATCCTTGGTAGGTGCATTTCTTATCGACTTCACGAATGCCATCATCATCACTTGGATGGGTGCTTGGTAATACATCTCGATGAATCCGTTCGATTCTCTTGGTAAAAGTAACACATAATCAAACAAGACATACAAAAATCCCTATAGATTATCTTTTAAATAGATAGTCTATAGGGATTTTTAATTTTATAAGACACATCACACACATATGACATATGACATATCACATATCACATATCACACATAAGGCCTATCACACATAAAATATAACATACATCGTAGAGGATACATCATGGAGCACATATCAGGTAAACACCATATCACATATGATATATGCCAGATAATCACTAGTGTATCCGATTAATGCGTGGGAATATGTGTAGAGATTATGGTATTGCTTGTTTTCATTACTGGACTCCAAGTAATGAGATCTAGATCAAAGGGGCGATTATTTTTTAAAGGATTAGATTCGATAAGGTAGGCTGTCTTATTTGCATCAATTTCTTTGAATCCCGTGATAGGCATTACATTTTTAGCATTCCAGTTGATTCCACCAGGAAGCGTATCTGCTAGACTTTCATCTTGAACGACACGAATAATAGTTTTCCCACTATAAAATGGAATAGAGGCTCTATAGTTACCGTGGAAGTAGATAGGCGCTGTTGTGTCAGATAAAGATTCAATATAACGGGCTGTGTGTTTACCTGAATAGAATTGATTTGTTAATGGGATAGCTAGTGTATACGTTAACACGATGTAGGTTATACCTGTAATGAAAGCTGTGACTTTCACCCTGTTTGGATGGGCCACAAGATAACGTGCCATTAAAATCGCAATAGGAAACAGTGAAGGGTATGTATAGGTTGTATATTTAGTCGCCATGCACTGGAAAAATACATTGATGGTAATAGCCCAAATGAGTAGGAACATGGTTGTAGGATTATAATTTATGTAATTTGGCGGTTTGTACCAATTAGGGATGCGTTGTTTCCATTGTTGGTAGAGTTGTTTAGGCACCGTAAAGCCCCATGGCAATGTAATAGCAAAGAATATAGCTGTATAATAATACCACACATTATCCTTTGGATGTTCAGATACTGTAGCGCGTAGTACGTTGTGGACGCCTAGGAAGGTGTCTAAAAAGGCACTGCCGTGTAAAGCATACATATATCCATACCAGCTACCGACTATGACTAAAAAGAGTGGTAGTCCCAACGGTAGTTTCATATGGTGTACTTCTATGAAATTACGTTGCGAGGCTAAGAATAGTACAATAATTAAGCCCGGTAATAGGAATCCAATAGGACCCTTCGTGAGTGTTGACAGAGCAGCAAATATATAACAGAAGTAGTAATAATATTTTTGATTTGAACTGTAGGCTAGATAGAAGAAGGCCAAAGTGGCATTAAAGAATAGAAATAGCGTAGAGTCGGTAATAACAGTTTTTGCCAATAACCAATATGCAAATGATGTACCCAGTACAAGTACAGCTGTAATAGCTAAACGACGGTCTGCAATTTTAGTAGTGAACCAATATAGGAAACCTAAACTAGAAATAGAGAATATAGTAGGAAACAAGCGAGAGGCAAATTCATTGATGCCGAATAGTTTATAGGCACCGATGAGTTCCCAATAGAAGAAAATCGGTTTATCAAACCAGTAATTTCCATATATTCGTGGTGACATATAGTCATTAGCCTTGAGCATTTCTAAGGCTGTTAATGTATAGTTTGACTCTACTGGGTCGGTTATGGCTATCTGACTATTCCCTAATAGGTATAAAATAGTAAATAATGATAACACCACTGAGAGTGGCGATTTTAAGGCTGCTATGATTTTCATCGTAAACTCCTAATACTACAAACACATTTTTGATAAATTGAGTATAGGAAGAAATATTAACAGCTTTCTAACAGGTGAAAAACAAGTACATTACAAGTCTCTATTTTATTGCATATGGGTATACCCAAGGTGAAACAAATATGCGTATAATAAATATAGTAAATTTTATATGTATGATAGTGTACATGATAATATGAAGATGCAACGTAGTGTGCAGACAAGAATGTGAGAGTATATATGACACGCCTTTATGAATGGGTTTCTAAAGCATCCATTAAACATAAATTAATGATGGTTAACTTTATGATGATCACAGTGCCACTAGTGACATTGACATTGGTAACCGTGATTTTATTAGGGATATTTCGATTTGGAGATCCTGTACAAAATAGAAAATGGGTTATGCTATTTCCTAGCCAAATTAATAGTCTAATGGTACAAATGAGCATGTCTAGTATTTATAGAGCCTTTGCTGATGATGATATGGGGCTATCTGATTTGCGAATTCCTATTTCCTTGCTGGAGGTACAAGGCGCTGATGTAGTAGTTGCAAAAGATGGTGTTGTTCAATATGCTACGCAACATACGAATGGTCCTGAATTGTATGAACGACTTTTAAAATTAGTCCGTGCAGAAAAAAATCCTACTGATGGGCAAGTTATAATAACAAGTGATATTATTGCATTGGATTTATTAGAGTGGGATGGCGATCAATTTCACTATATTGTAGAATCTACCCATGGATGGGGGATTTATAGTGAAGGAGACATTCCATTTTTAACAAAGAGTTTAACCAATGAATCTTTTGAAAAACAGGCTATGGAAGCTGTAGTGGGAGCAGGAATATTGCTATTTCTGATAGCTATTATTCTACAAGGCCTGTATTTATCACAAATAGTATCATCTATGATTTTAAAACCTCTAGAGTCATTACAAGAGGCGGCACAAGCTATCAAGCGTGGTGATTTAAATCAGACCTTACAGGTGGATAGTAATGATGAGCTCGGTGAGACTTGCGCTATATTTGATACTATGCGCCAAGAATTAAAAAATAATGTAGCTCATCGTGAACAGATGGAGCAGCAACGACGCGCTATGATTGCGGGAATTAGTCATGATTTAGCTACTCCATTGACAGCTGTTAAAGGATTTGCCAGCGCTTTTAAAGATGGCATCGTCAAAACCCCTGAGCAACAAGAACGGTATGCGAATCGCATTGTTGATCGTGCAAATGTAATGGAATCACTAATCAAACAGCTGAGTGATTTCTCTAAATTTGAGATGAGTCAAGTGCCATTGGAAATGCAACGGATGGATATGAATGCGTATTTGCATGAATTTTTAGCTGAACGCAAGGATTTATATGCGGAACGAAATGTTCACATTCGAGCGCATTTGTTGGATGACATGGCACCGCATTCTAGTCAAGTTGACTTGGATCCTATGCAATTTGAGCGCGTTCTCACCAATATTCTAGAAAATAGTTTAAAATATTCTCCTCATGGTGAAAGTACCGTGGATATGATTTTATCGGTACGTGGTAAATCTTTAGTGCTTACCTTAGGGGATTATGGAAATGGTGTTTCTGATAATGAAATTGACAAGCTCTTTGACTTATTCTATCGTGCTGATGCAGCGCGTACGAATGTGGCGTCCGGAAATGGGTTAGGCTTAGCGATTGTCAAACAAATTGTTGAGGCCATGGGTGGCACCGTATATGCTATGAATCGAACGACGCTAGATTATACACAGACGGGGTTCATCATTGAAATTGCATTGCCTATAGTATAGTAGATGATCAATAGTAAATATAGCATTATGAAAGGAAGAACAATATGAAACGAATTTTAATTATTGAAGATGATGCAGCCATTGCAGAATTGGAACGTGACTATTTAGAAGCCTCTGATATGGAGGTCGATCATTGTGCGGATGGTAAAAGTGGTTTAGAGGCCGCTCTTTCTGGAAAATACGATTTAATATTATTAGATGTTATGCTTCCTGAAATGGATGGATTTCAAGTATGCCGGGCTATTCGCAAGGAATCTGAAATTCCGGTATTGATGGTAACCGCAAAGCTTGAAGATTATGATAAAGTCCGTGGTATCGGTCTTGGTGCTGATGATTACATTGTAAAACCATTTAGCCCAACAGAGTTAGTAGCTCGAGTGAAAGGCAATATTAAACGGTATGAACGACTCCTCACATCGATGGCTGGCTCTGGACAGAACGAAGATAACTATATTAAAGCTGATGATATCGAGATATTAATTGGGGAACATAAGGTTTTGCGCAATGGTGAAGAATTATCTCTTACAAATCTTGAATTTGATTTGCTTTTATATCTAGCACGTAATCAAGGTATCGTATTCTCTAAGGATCAATTATTTGAAAAAGTATGGGGGCTTGATGCGGTAGGTGATACATCTACAGTTATGGTACATATTAATCGATTGAGAGAAAAAGTAGAAGTAGATCCGGCGAAGCCTTATTATATAGAAACTGTCTGGGGCGTAGGGTACCGATTTGTGAAGAAATAATTTAGAGAATCTACAATTTGTATCTCGTCGCGGTACCCTTAATTGTGCAAACACCCATGACACTATCTTTGCGCTCCTGACGGCGAAGCCGAATGTCGCGAAAAGATAGTGTCATGGGTGTTTTAACATACCTGTAAAGGTGTACATATCGACGAGATACAAATTATGCGATACCGTAATTGGATTTCTTTACAAATTGGTACGAAGGGGGACGATATAGCGCGGAGAAGTATATGCTTTAAGGATATAAAATAGCTGTAGTGATTAATAGTTAGGATGAATATTATCGTGAGACAGCTTTTTTGCCTAAATGTAGCTATCCAGCCCCGATCGCCGAAGGAGGTCGGGGTCCCGCGGAGTGAGGTTTTGCTTCGTAACAACGAAAGTACTCCGGGTTCCACAGTAAAATAATAAAGGACTCTCTTTCTCGTGACATTCGACGTTTACGTCGTTAGGAGAAAAAAGAAAGGGTCTTAATATTTTGTACTCAGCCGTTACACTTTCGCTGTTACGAAGCGTAAGCGAACGTGATCGTAGATATAGTTAAAAATATAAGCATCTACAAGTATTAATAGGGTTAATGAAATATCCGTTACAAACGTTTCCCATAGGCTCATATTGAGGGCGTAAGCAATGAATGGGACCGTGGCTAGTAACAAGCCACCTTCAAGGTCTACAGCGTGTATTATACGTTGTAGCGGTGTACGATCTTCACGTGGACCGGTGAAGATACGGTCAAATCCGTAATTATAGATAAAGGCCCAAGTAGCGGCCATCAGAGACATTACTACTGTTACGCCCGCAGCATGTGTGGCGTCGGTTTCTGTAAAGAATCGCACGCCGATAATGCCTACGATGATGGCAGAGATTTCAAATAGGATAGTGTTAATAATACGTTCAAATAGTGACATAATGATTGTCCTTTCAATGTTTCTAAATCGAATCGTGGAAAGGCTTCGCATTGTGCCTGCACCCGTTTGGGGAGTATACAGTACTCTCACGATGGTAGGTAGCTTAGCATATTGCAAATTCACTGTCAATGCTTATGGTCACATTCAACAAATCGTTGATTTTTGTATGGTTTTCTCTGTGTTAGCGTATATTTATGATGGCTCTTTTGATGCTTTTACCAATGCGTAAAATAAATAGAGAAATTTCTATATTAATTATGAAAAAATACCTGTAATACCTGTATAATAAAATTATAATTATCACAACTATATAGGAGGTATTATGAAACGAATTATAGCATTATTGAGCGTTATGGTGTTTGCCATCGCATTGCTAGTTGGTTGTGGCAGTAATAAAAATACGGCGACACAGGCGAATAATCAAGCAAGTGCGAGTCAGACAGCAACTCAATCTAACAAAGGTGATGCGAGCAAAAGTAGTACTAACGTAGAAGTACAGGAAAATGGCACGTATACAGACAAGGATCACGTAGCGGCTTATGTACATAAGTTTAACAAATTACCATCCAATTTTATTACGAAAAAACAAGCAGAGCAACTTGGCTGGAAGGATAAAGGCACACTCGATAAGGTGGCCCCTGGTAAGAGTATCGGTGGGGATCGTTTCGGTAATTATGAAAAGGCTGTTCCTGACAAACAAGGACGTAGTTGGAAAGAGGCTGATATCGATTATGTCAAAGGTAACCGTGGTGCAAAACGTATCGTGTTCTCCAATGATGGCCTGATTTATTACACGGATGATCATTATAAGACGTTTAAGCAGTTGTATTAGGAGGTTATGATGAAAGAATATATATTAGACAGTAAATACATGACCTCTAAACAAGAGTTGCATGAACATTTACAAACATTGATGAAGTTTCCTAGTTACTATGGCAAGAATCTTGATGCTTTGTATGATGTACTGACCGATATTGCTGAGGATACATTGGTGGTATTGCCAAAGGATACAAAAACAAAGCTTGGCGATTATGGCGTGACCTTGATTCAAGTCTTTAAAGATGCCAGCGAGGAAAATCCTAAATTAAAGATTCGCATTGAAAAATAGAATATGTGATAGCTATAAGATTGTACATGAATAACGATTAATGTTGTTCATGTACTTTTTTTTACAGTATAATGGGAATATCTCAGAAAGGAACTAACGACTATGATTAACATTCTATTTATCTGCCACGGTAATATTTGCCGATCTACGATGGCAGAATTTTATATGCGCCACATTGTAGATAAGGCGGGATTATCCAATCAGATTCGTGTGGCATCAGCGGCCACATCTCGTGAGGAAATAGGTAACGATACACATCATGGCACGAAATCTAAATTACGTGAAATGGGGATTCCTTTCACACGTCGTGAGGCCGTACAGGTAACGAAACAAGACTACAGCAATTACGATTATCTCGTTATTATGGATGACAATAATGCGCGTAATCTAAAACGAATCATTGGCGATGATGTGCAAAACAAGGTATACAAGGCAATGGACTTCGTCGGTGAAAGCCGAGATGTTAAGGATCCTTGGTATACGGGAAACTTTGATGAAACCTATGATGATGTGAGTCGGAGTTGTGATGCGTTATTAGAACGGTTGAAAAGTGAATTATAAAAACAAAAGGAAAAGCCAATATGTCAGCAGCTTTGGAATTTATACTTGAATTTATTATTCAAACTTTACTTGAATGGGGCCTCATGGGTGATTGGTTTTCTGATAAAGATAACCGAAGACTAAAACGTATAGAAAAAATTGTAGCTAAGGAATGTAAAAACGTACAAGCACAATTAGGTTGTACAGGAAAAGAAGCCAGGTATATTACTAAATCTATTAATACTGTTATCGATGGTCACATAAAAACAATTCATCTAGATAATAATGTCGAAGGTCAATTTGTTACGAGTAAGAATGAACAAGGAACCTTCTTTATGAATCCAGACGGTCGTATGGAACGCGTAGAATATAAAGGGCATGTATTTGGAAATAATTGGTTTAATCAATATGCGAATTAATATAATGACATATAGTGTAATTGTAGGGATATAAAAAGGAGAAAGAGATGAGAAAACTAAAGAATCTACTGGCGATTGGGATACTCGCATGTTTACCATTAACGGCGCTAGCAGCAGAGATTCCGGGGGGATTTACTGTGAATGATGTACGTGTTCTTGGTGTAACCCATCCTGCTAGCGAGGCAGATATTCGTCGTATATATGGTGAACCGACACGCGTTGTAGAGTTTGCTCTACCAACGGTTTTACCTGGCTGGCCACAAACGAATAATCATAGTAGAGGATTATTTTATCAAGGTACGGGATTTATTGTTTACAAGGATGTAGATGGTAATTTTCCTAATGGTGCCAATGATGAACTACAATATATTCTGATTCTTGATCGTTCTACACTCACACCTCGTGGTATTGGCGTAGGGGATTCCATCGATACAGTATTTGAAAAGTATGGTAAGACACCTAATGTGGGTGACATGGAAAATGAGGAAGAAAAAACATTAGGCATTTCTTATGACCAAAGCTATATTTACTCAGATGCAAGTTTCGATAACAATCATTCTATGTTAGCGAATATATTATATGCTATTTGATGTTTTCTAATGAATGAAAGTAACACTGTATAAAGAGCACTAAAAAGAGCACAAAACAAAGAGGCTGATGCCAGGAGTTTTTCCTAAGCATCAGCCTCTTTGTTATATAACGATTATGCGATAATTTTGTAATCGTTAGTAATCACTAGCCATCGCTATTATAGTTTTCTATGTGTTTCATCGCAGTATGGTGGGTTAGCCGTATGTTTACAGCCGCATAGGCCTACGGTACCAGTTTTTTCAGCAGTAAATGCTACCGGTTTGAACTCTGTACCTTCGTGAGAACCATCGCAGAAAGGTTGGTTTTTGCTACGACCACAAGAGCACCAATAGTAGGTTTTGCCTTCTTCCAATTCTACTTGATAGGATGATTTTTGAGCGATTACAGGTTCTTTCATAATAGATCACTTCTTTCTTATTTCACTTGAAATAAATAAATTAGAGTTATGTCATAACTCTTTATCTAAAGTATACATCTCGATATCGAGCAATTCAATATTGAAATTATTGAATATTGAATATTAGGCATACGATTAAGGTAATCAGAACAATAGCTATTTATAAATAATTATGGTATCGTTGGGATAAATTACAATAAGAGAGCGAGTTTTTCGATAGAATTACATATCTATTTTGCTTATTATAGAAATTTATAAATGAGGTTTAAGCATATGAAACTACGTAATACGATTTCAAAAGCATTACTTGTAATGAGTTTAGCATCAGCTTTCACCATGAGTGGTGTTGTGAGTAATTATTGGCCAATAATCCAATCCCGTATCCAGCGGATTTAGATACGAAAACAGAAGGGGCGTCATCGGAGCCAGCGATGATGAATCATAAAAATTCCTCGTATTATCCTCGACTCGATTCTTATAATATGAAGAGTAATGATCATTTGACGATGATTTCTCATTATCGGACGTATCAACAATCTCGTGAGAATACATGTGCACCTGCTGCAGTATTAACTGTGCTTTATCATAATGGCATTACAAATCTCACTGAAATGGACCTTGCGAAAGGTATGAATACGCAACTGTATCCCATTGGAACTAATAAAAAGGATATGGTTAATTATTTAAAAACATTGGATCTAGATGTACAAAGTAGTCTTGATGGTAAACCTTTGATACCTATGAATCCTTCCAGGCCTTCGTGGTGGATAATTTGAAAGACAACACACCAATTCTCGTAGAAAATGTAGAATGGGGAGGTCATTGGCGTGCTATTATCGGCTATGATACGATGGGCACGGATACACCGCTAGATGATACAATTATTTTGGCAGATCCGTACGATACTAGTGACCATGACCAAGATGGCTATGCTATTAATAATGGTGAAAGACTTTACGCTATGTGGTTCGATCACTCTATGTTGCCTAAGGACCAACAAAATCAACAATGGATTACAATTACAAAAAGGTAAGTTTCAAAATCGTGTGACGGCGTAATGCTTGAGACTTTACGTTGAAAGAAATGATGAAATGTAAACAATCATAGCTTTGAATACGAAGCGTTGTATGTAATATGGTGAGTGGCCAGATTACTTACAACGCTTATTTTTTTATATAAATAATTTCAAATTAAAATTTGAAATTATAATTTGGATTATGTATAATGAATGTATAGATATCAGTTATTGTAATTATGGTGAGTCATTTTCATATAGAGTTCTATGAACAGGGACTGGAGCTTTCACCATAAATAAAAACTGTTATAGAAACGAAGTGGAAATGATAAGATGGGTGGATAATATGGAAAAAAAGAGAATCGTTACAATTATTATAGCCGCGATCGTATTGTTAGGTGTGGGCTATGGCGGATATTCCTATTATGAAACAAAAGTGGAGCAGGCCAATGCATCTACACTCACATTGCATGGCAATGTCGATGTGCGTGAAGTGGATGTAGCATTTCGTCAAAGTGATCGCATTGACAAAATCTATGTTACAGAAGGAGATACTGTTAAGGCGGGACAATTATTGGCGGAATTAGATAGTACTGAATTAAAATTATCTATTAGCAAGGATAAATCTCAAATTGCAGCACAACAGGCGACAGTTTCAAAATTGCTCAATGGCACTCGTAGTGAAGAAATTGAGCAAGCACAGGCAAATGTTGATTCTGCTCGTGCTACAGCCAATCAAGCGCAAACTAGTTATGCTCGTTTACAATCTTTGTACGATCAAGATGCTATCAGTGCTCAACAACGTGATGATGCGCAAGCTACAGCCGATGCAGCACAAGCTAAATTAGCCTATGCTGAAAAAGTATTACAAGAAGCGGCAGCGGGTTCTCGTCAAGAGGACATTGCCCAAGCGGAAGCTACATTACAATATTATAAAGATGAATTGGCACGCCAAGAATATGTGCTTAGTAATTATCAATTGGTGGCACCATCTGATGGGGTCATTCGTTCTCGCCTATTAGAGGTAGGGGATATGGCGTCCACAACAAGGCCTGTGTTTAAATTATCCTTGAACGATAAAAAATGGGCTCGTGTATATGTGAAAGAAACAGATTTGCCAAAAATCTTTGAAGGCCAAGAGGCTAAGATTTATCTCGATGGCAGAACAGAACCAATCATTGGTCAAATTGGATACATCTCAGGTACTGCCGAGTTCACACCTAAAACTGTACAAACTGATGAGTTGCGTACATCCCTCGTGTACGAGGTGCGCGTCTATGCTGACGATCCGGACAATGTATTGCGTTTAGGCATGCCGACAACTGTCAAAATCGCATTGTAGGTGATTCATATGGATACTACATTAGTAATTAGGGCTAAGGATGTTCATATGGAATTCCCCGTGAAAAACGGCCCTTCCGTGGTGGCTCTAGAGCGTATTAATTTAGAGGTGCCCAAAGGTCAGCTGACGGCACTCATCGGTCCTGATGGGGCAGGCAAAACGACATTCATGCGTCTCTTGTGTGGACTTCTAGATAAAACCTCTGGCGAGCTAGACGTGCTAGGCCTTGATGTAGAGGCGCACTCTCAAGAGGTGCAAAACCTACTCAGCTATATGCCACAGAAATTTGGCCTCTATGAGGATTTGTCGGTGGCAGAAAATATGAATCTCTATGCGGATTTGCATGGAATTCCCATGGGTGAAAGACCGGAACGATTCCAAAAACTTCTAGAGATGACAGGCCTATCTGAATTTACATCTCGCTTAGCAGGGAAATTATCTGGTGGGATGAAACAAAAACTAGGCCTTGCTTGTACATTAGTGCGATCTCCAGATTTGTTGATTCTCGATGAGCCAACGGTAGGGGTAGACCCATTATCTCGTCGTGAATTATGGGCGATCCTAAAGCATCTTGTTCATGATGAACATTTATCTGTCTTTGTCAGCACCGCCTATATGGATGAAGCGGCCATGTGTGAAAAGGTGTATATCATGAATCATGGACGATTCCTTGGACAAGGTACACCTGCTGAACTCAGTGCTATCGCTAGCGGTCGTTGTTTTGAAGTGAAACCACTACCTGGCGTAGCCATGCGTGTATTACAAAGTTTCTTGTTGGCAGATTCACGCATTACCGATGCGGTACCATCCAATGGGGCAGTTCGATTTATCACAACAGAGCCAAATTTAGAAATAGCATGGCTTGTGAAGCAAGGTATGACACCTGTTCCTGTAGAGGAACGGTTAGAGGATTCCTTTATGATTTTGTTGAAGGATGACGAGCAAGAATTAGCAGCATCATCATTGGTAATTTTCGCGGATTCTGAAACGGAGACAGCAGTAGAAATTGAAGAATCCCAAGTTCCTAAAAGTGATACAGATATGCCTCAATTAGATTATCTTCATCTCACAGGTCAAACCATTGCTGATGATGCGCCTATCGATATTGAGGTGGAAAATCTCGTAAAACAATTTGGAGATTTTACCGCCGTAGCGAATACGAGCTTTCAGGTGCGCCAAGGTGAAGTGTTTGGTTTGCTAGGTCCTAATGGGGCGGGTAAAACAACGACGTTTCGTATGTTATGTGGGTTATTACCTTCTACGTCGGGCGTGCTCAATGTAGCAGGCGTAAATTTGCGCCATGCAAGAACACAAGCACGTGCTAATATTGGCTATGTGGCACAAAAATTTTCCCTCTATGATACATTGACTGTGTATGAAAATTTACGTTTCTTTGGCGGGGCCTATGGATTATATGGTGATGCATTAGAACGTCGAATTTATGAAATCATGGATGAATTTGGATTGACGGATAAAAAAGATGAAGATACTTCGCAATTACCTGGTGGTTATAAGCAGCGGTTATCCATGGCAGCAGGTTTGATTCATTGTCCTAAAATTCTATTCCTTGATGAACCGACTAGTGGTATCGACCCTTTAGCAAGGCGTAATTTTTGGCAACAGATTACACGATTATCGGCACAAGGTACAACCATAATTATTACTACCCATTTCATGGATGAAGCGGAATATTGTGATCGATTTATGATTCAGGACAAAGGTAGACTATTGATTTTAGGTAGTCCAGCAGATATTCGTGAACAAGTACAATTGCCGAAGGCCGATATGAATGAAATCTTTATTGAAATTGTAGAACGAGCGAGAGACAAGGGGGCGATGTAATGGAGAGGTTTACTGGATTTTTACGTCGGCTCCGTGCCCTTGTGAAAAAGGAGCTTTTACAATTGACTCGTGACCAGAGTAGTCTCTTGATGGGCATTGTATTACCATTAATGCTCATCTTTATTATGGGGTATGGTATGTCACTGGACGTAAAGAATGTGCCAGTTGCAGTTGTTCTTGAGGATACATCACCAACGGCACGTGATATGGTGAGCTTTACACAAGGTTCAGAATATTTCAACCCTACATTTACGCACTCTATGCCAGAGGCGATTGATTTAATGAAAGCTCATAAAGTAGATGTTATTTTTAGAGTGCCATCTACTTTCACGGAGGATTTATATCGCGGAGATGCCAATCTACAAGTGCTCCTTAATGGCGTAGAGTCAACAAAATCGACATCAGCATCTTCCTACATTCAATCATCGGTATTGACCTGGGTTACAACTAGAACCGCGAGTAGTATTGCAGTCTCTAGTGTGGGGCAAGTTAATGTGGTGAGTCGAATCTGGTTTAATGATGCAAACACCAGTGCATGGTTCTATGTACCAGGCATTTTGATGCTCGTGTTAACCATTGTGGGGGTATTTTTAACAGCCGTAGTTATGGCTCGTGAATGGGAACGCGGTACCTTTGAATCACTCTTTGTCACACCTGTACAGATTTTAGAGATTATTTTGGCTAAATTAATCCCTTACTTTGGTGTAGCTTGGATTGGATTAACCCTATGTTTGACAGCTGGGCACTATCTCTTTGACGTGCCACTTCGTGGGTCAATCATCGTGATTATGGGGGTATCCATGCTATATCTATTGGTAGCATTAGGGATTGGATTGGTGATTTCAGCCATTGCTAAAAATCAGTTTTTAGCATCTCAAATGGCACTCTATATTAGCTTCTTACCATCCATCATGCTTTCAGGATTTATGTTTGATTTGCATTCAGAACCTGTAGCCATTCAAGTTATCAGTCACTTTTTTCCGACTACCTATTATTTACAACTATTAAAATCGTTGTTATTAACGGGAAACTATTGGCCACTCATCGTTAAAAATACATCAATTTTATTAGGGTATATGATTTTCTTCTTCTTCTTAGCCTTTTATATGACTCGAAAGAAGGTGAACTAATGTCTACACATTCATCAAATGATACGATGCAACAGTTTCGTAAGGAATCTATGGTATCTTCGTGGATTGCTAAATTTAGACTATACCTTCGTCATATTTTTTTCTTAGCACAAAAGGAGTTTATTTCTACTCTAAAGGATCCACGAATGCGTGCAATGATTCTACTAACCGCTATTTTACAAGGCTTGATGTATGGCTATGCTGCTACCTATGAATTAAATGATGTGTCTTATGCAGTGGTGGATAATTCACATAGTGCGTCATCACGGTCGTTACTAGCGAAAATAGATTCTACTGGGACTTTCACCAGGTATGCTACACTAGGTAATTCCAGTCAGTTGGCGGATGGAATCAGTGCTGACAATATTATTGTAGGCATTGTTATTCCTAATGATTTTGAAAGTAAACTCAGCCGTGGTGACAATGCGCTTATACAGGTCATTGCAGATGGTCGTAATACAACAATTGCAAGCCTTGCTATAGGTTATGTGAATACCATTGTAGCAACATGGAATGCAGAACAAGCGGGAATATATGGAGTTGTTAGTATTGATCAACGTGTATGGTATAATCCAAACTCCAAATCAAACTGGAATTTTTTACCATCCTTGATTGCCATGATTTCATTTGTACAAGTTATCATGTTATCGGGCATGTCTATTGCTAAAGAACGGGAACAGGGAACGTTTGACCAACTGTTGGTGACACCGTTGTCACAGACAGAGATTTTAATCGGCAAGGCATTGGCGCCCATTGTGATTGGTTTATTGCAAAGTACATTTTTATTCCTCATTGCTCGATATTGGTTTGAGGTGCCATTCCAAGGCAATTTTGGATTATTATTCTTGGCGGTGACAGTTTTTGCTATTAGTTCCACTGGTATTGGTCTATCTATATCCTCTATAGCAAAGAATATGCAACAGGTACTAGTATATTTATTAATTTTATTAATGCCGTTAGTTTTGTTGTCAGGTTTGGCAACGCCGGTAGATAATATGCCTACCATATTGCAATATGTTACATATGTAAATCCTATGCGTTTTGCCGTTGATGCAGTACGCAGAATTTACCTTGAAGGGGCAGGATTTTTTGATATCTATATGGATTTCATACCGATGATTGCTGTGGCAGCGGTAACAATGCCCTTGTCAGGATGGCTATTTAAACATAAGGCACAATAAAGGAGTTTGTTATGTCAGAGCAAAAAAATAAAAGTAAAGGTGAAAAAACAAAAGAATTCCTCATCGACTGCGCTGGCCAAATTATTGCTATAAAGGGCTTTAAAGATACAACGAGCAAGGAAATTTGCGAGCTCGCCGGTGAGAATATGGCGGCCATTAACTACCATTTCGGCAGTCGTGAAGGACTATATCGCGAAGTACTTGCTCATACGTACCAAACATTAATTGGTAGGGCACGAGGCGGTCAAGAGGACCTTGAAAATTGGACGCCAAGACAGCGATTGGAAAATTTCATTAATGAAAATATCTATAAGGCCTTGGTAGAAAAATCTTGGGAAGTCCGTGTGTGGGCGCGAGAAATCATTAACCCATCGCCATTTTTAAAGGAATTCCTCGGAATGGGAACAATTTCTAATGAGTTTGTGCGACTCAATTATGAGGTAGGGTATTTCACTCAGAATTTGATCATGCTCAAACACATCAGTGAATACACGGGTATTTCCTTTGAAGATAAACGACTGTATAGTTGTGCATTGAGCTTCTTTGGGCCCTTTGCAATGCTCATCATCACCCAGAATAATGCATCAGATTACAATGATGTCATCCCAGATATTCCTATGGAATATCCTATGGGGGATCTCATTGAGGCTATGTTGGAATTTGGATTTGCTGGATTGGATGCATTTAAATAAAATGGAATATAAAATAGCCTATAACCACTATTGAGAATAGTAGATTATAGGCGATTTTTATTGTGAAATTATATTATTATGCATTGGCAGTTTTTCTAGAGATTTTTCTCCAGTTAAAGAAACCATATAAGGAGTTAAGTAAGTTGATAACCTTCATAAGGATAATCAATGCTGCAGAATGATCGCCTTGCATGAATACCATGATCCACATAGCGATGGCTAGGATATTTACGATAGCCCACATAGCCCATTGCTCGGAAAAACGAAGTAAATATAGCATACTGGCTACTACGGCTACCACTGTCGTTAAGGAGTCCATGAAAGGAAGGTTGCCGCCCATAGATTGAAGAAGCAGCATATACGCCCATACACCTACAGCGGTTATGGCTGTTGCAATCATCATCATCTTGGGCGTCATGGATCTAAATTTAACTTCACCGCTTTGTGTCATATTTTTCTTCCATGTATAGATGGCAATAGCGCTAATTGGGATGGAGTAGAGGACATTGTACATTACTTCCCCATATAATTGAATACCATAACATTGAATCGAGTATAATACGCTATTAATGATGGCAAAATATAAACCGGCGACCTTACCTTTGGCACCAAATACCAAATTAAGGCTACTTGTTAATGTCATGATTAGCACGAATAGGGTATCGTTGTGAATAAGCCAAGCTACTGTTTGTACAATTAGCACAAAGGCTAGCCAAGCTTTTTCATTCCAACTCCAATCACTGAAAAATTCTTTAATTGCATTCATAGTTCCAAACCTCCGGAATTAATTGTATTCATAGTTCCAAATATCCAAATTTTTTTGAAATGCTTCATAATCCATCACGGGCCCCGATATACTTACAATACTCGCTGCTACTTTGTTGGCTAGGTGCACGGACTGTGATATAGATAGGCCATTACTGATGCCAGCGATTATGGCTGCAATATGGCTATCTCCAGCACCTACTGTATCAACAACAGTTGTGGGCATGGCGTCAATAGTATGTATTTCATTCCCATCGTAATAAAGGGTGCCTCGTTTGCCTAATGTGATAAATACAAGATTCTTGTTTTTATTGTAAATAGTCTTGATAGCAGATTCTGTATTAGTACATTTCGTAAAATCCAATGCTTCAACTTCATTGAGATGCAGTATTGGTTGTAATGAAAGTAAACGTTCTAGTATATCTGGTTTAATGTGTGTAATCATGGGGCCAGGCGCAAAAAATATTCGTTTATTAGAAATTGTAGGATTTTGTGCGAACCAGTGAGAAATGACTTGGCCACTTTCACCACAAGACTGATAGCCTGCGATATAGATATTGTAATAGTTATTGATGTCGATTTGATCGAACCATTCTGATTTGAAATGACCTTCTGAACCTTGGACGGTGATGAAGGTTCTTTCACCAGTTTGCTCGATTAGACTGAGACAATAGCCGTTATCCTGCGTAGAATCCTCGATGAGTGGCGTATAGCCAGATTTCAGCATGCCTGCTCGAATAATATCGCCGAAATGACCGGTCCCAACAGGCACACATAGGTCATGGGGGATATGCAAGTTTTGTAGCATATTAGCTACATTATAGGCGCAACCACCAACAACGGTGCGTGTGTCATGACAGGGGATATCCTCACCGCTTTTGGGGAGGCGATCGATGTGCATCATAAGATCCACGATAGCCGCGCCAATTACAAGAGTTTTCATGCTAGTAGATCCCTTCCTTTTACAAGTATATTAATATAGGAATCGAAATCTGTGTCAGGATTTTGTGTACGCAATAATTCTGTGTATTCTGGTTTGATGGTTGAATATCCTGTGAAAGCTCCGCAGATAGCAGTGGCCATAGCACCGATGGTATCAGTATCACCGCCGAGATTGGCACACATGAGACTGCATCTATTTGGATTTTGTGCATAGTAAGCAATGGATATAGCCGCTGGCACAGATTCAATAATACCCACACCAGCACCAACTACATCGTATATTTTGGCGAGGAACATATCCTCGTCATTTTTGTATTGTTTTGCCAGTGCAATACCGATTTTTACACGTTCAGCTAGACGAGCGCTGAAGGTCTCACAACCTCGTTGATAGCCCGCTGGTTCGATGGCTAATATATCTTGTAATACTTGTTCAAAATCATCATGTACGATAGCCGAGGCCACACCTTCGGCAATCATAGCAGCGCCAGCAATGGTAACGTCACTAGTATGTGTTACTTGGGAAACACCAAATACATAGTCAAGCAATTCTTGTTGCTGGTCTGGTCTAAACAAACAGCCTATAGGAGCAATTCGCATGGCGCTACCATTGGACAAGGCTTTGTCGGTGAAAGCCCGAGCATCTATACCATCGCGGAAATTGGCTAGTGCTACTTTAGAGGTAGGCCCTAAAATATTATTTTCAAAGGCCTTTTCTTTGTCGGCCCAGGCTAATAGTCTTTGGGCAATATCTTTAGCTGTAGGTTTGTAATTAGTCGCTGCTAAGGAGTCAAGGAGAACCAGTGCTTGTCCCGTATCATCTGTAAATTGTGCTTTTTTATAATTGACGGATACATCGTTTTCTGCCGGTCCATCGAGAAATTCTGTGATCTTACCACCAAAGAATTTTCGGGCTCTCTCTCGTCCCCAAAGTTCAGGGGGCATTCCCATTGCATCACCTAGTGCCATACCATAGACCGCACCAGCAATTTTGTTTTTTACTTCCATTACATAGTCCTTTCTACCTAGTTACAATATACATATTATTTTTATTGATAAAAGTACTTTTACTATACCATGTTAGTTTTCTTGCAACAATAAAAAAGAATGTGTCCCAAAAAGTGTCCCAAAACAAAAAATAGCGACCTCTCACATCGTGAGAAGACGCTTGTTTACTTGGTGCGCCTAGCAGGATTCGAACCTGCGCACCCGGTTCCGGAGAATTTGAAAGTAATTTTATAGAGTTTATATAGATAATAAAGCTTACAGAAAGCCCTTAAATATAGGTATTTTATCTTAGTTTTATTTTTTCAGTCAAGTCCATAATCCTGTGTAAAATACTATACAATGTTTTACCGGTCACTCATTGATTAAACTTAATATATTTTCTTGTAGAACTGAGCCATTCATCATGAAGGTCCATAAGGACAGCTC
>NZ_JAWJZB010000012.1:0-31685 GCF_032970865.1 Veillonella absiana
GGAGCACTTTGATTTCGCATCGATCTTCAAATCTTAAGTGTTGTCCTCTTTCGCGAGGTAGGGTATTAATGGTATTATTTAGGTAGTCCATAGTGATTGCCTCCGGTTAATTTTGTGTCGTAGCTTAATTTTACCATTGATGCAATCCTATGGATCTTTTTATTTAGTTTTAGTGTTCAATTTGATTCTACAATTTACGAAAACTATTTTTAAGAAACAAAAAGACCCTACTAGCGATTTTGAACTAATAGGGCATTATTTCTTTTTTATATCTTCACATCAATCTCCATCCCAGATTTAAAGGCAACAGTTACTTTCTCATCATGTACCGTAATCTTTTCTATCAGCTTGCGTACTACCTGCTCGTCATACACCTGTATTGTACCTCTCTGCTCGGCAAGGAACTGCTGCATTTCAGCAATTCGCTGTTTCAAACCTTCTCGTTCTGCATTCTCCGCCATAGCATTCTGCTTTTGTTCTCGCAAAAGGTCTATCTCATCAGCAAGGTCTTCATAATCCTGTCTGGCATTTGCTCGTTTTAGAAGCTCCTGCTGCAGTTCTTCCAGCTTGGCATCAAGGCTTTCCATCGAAGTCTCATCTTCCAAAGCAAGCACCATCGCTATATTTTTTTCCAAGGCAGTAAGCATTTCATCCTTGCCACCAAGCGCCGTGTTGATTGCCTTTATCACAGCGTTCTGCAATTCTTCTTCCTGCACAGTTGGTGCATCGCAGCAGTCAGGGCCATGCTCCACACGGTTTACGCATCGCCATACCGTGGAATGTTTCCCGCGGTTGTTCCAAGCAATCCTTCGATAAATATCTCCACATTTCGAACAATACCCAATACTGGAAAGTGCGTATTTGCTACTGTAAACTCGTTTCTTCCGATTCGCTCCACTGTGAAGGTTAGCTCGTCTGAGCATCTCTTCCTGCACCTGCATATAGAGGTCACGGGGAATAATCGGTTCATGGGAGTGTTCGTCTTATGGTAATACTTTTAGGGCAAAACAAAATTAGCGACCCCATCACTTGCCTTACTTTTCCTTTATAACTGCACCGATTGAAAATAAAAAAGCTGGTTGGCGTGATTACAAAAACCACCTTAACCAGCTCATTTTCTATTCAAATGCACATTCTAAATCCGTATCATCAGTTTCGCGTAAAGGTTCGACAACTCCTATATTATTGCACCATTTTTTATAATCACCATCAACTATGGATTGCATAACTCCTTGCATTAGCTGAATTTTCTCTTTATAGTTTTTTTCATTATATTGTATGTACCCAACCGTCATCCATTTACCTTTGCGGAATGGTTTCTTATTAAATTCAGGGGCCTTACTTTTAAAGTAGTCATATAAATTCCAACGAATAGCTACTGTACTATCAGTGCTTTCAGTTTTAGCCATTTTAACAGCAATTACATTATCTTCTATCTGAAGATATAAATCATCCAATGCTCCACTTTGGAAACAAGCGTCCAACTCTTCACGTTTAAGATAAAACCACCACAATCCCCAAAATCCACTAGATTGATTTGGTACATAACCCCAATCATAATATCTATCCGTTTGAATAATGCCTTCTTTGATTAAATGAGTAAAAAAACCTTTGTACGCATGGTTATAATCTATGCGCCACTCTTCAATAGGAGTGCTCTGATAACTCTTTACATCTTTGTCAATAGCAAGTAAATAGTCATAATAGTCATTGAAAATGTTATTCTGTGATTTATTTATATATTTGCTAAATAATGTGATTAAATCTAGTCTAGTAATATTGACATCAGTTTTTTCATCAAAGGCTTGCTCCACTATTTTATAATAAACACAGATAATATTATCTTTTCCCTTATCTTTTAGTGCCATCCTATATCTTTCAATTTGATCATCATGCTGTCCACTAAATGTCTTATCTTCGATTATAATGTGATACTTACTATTTACCTCTAGCAACACGTCAATATTTTTATACTGCCTCTTTATATCTGTGACAGTAAGGTCTTCTCCTATCCTTATAATTTTTGAAAGCAATTCCTTTGCACAATTCGTCAGTACTACATCTTCATTCAGATGATCCTTATGGGCAAAGTTCATCAGCCAACAAATAAAAGCATCTTGAGATAATTCGCTAGTCGCATACATAAATAAATTATTTTTCTTCATTTTTTTCTCCTCATTTTTTCGAAATATTTTTTTGGATATTTAGATGTATTTCTCATAAAAACCAGCGTTGATTTTATATAAAGTCTGTCTAGAACGAACTTGATAAAAGATACAGGTCAATCTACCATCATCTTATTTTCCCTGATAAATATCGGTATCACCACTATTTAGGCAAATAGAAATATCCAGGACCTAATCTAAATTCTCACTCCTTTCTAGATAATAACTACGAATAGGAGTAGTATATATTACAGAATGCAGCTTAAATAATATTTTGGTTGCAAACTCAGCCTTAGCTCTATCAGGATTATGGTATCTGTAAATAACGACTTATCGCTAGTAGACAGATTAGCATTTTCGTAGAATAGTTTTTTATAAATCGTATTTCCGATAAAGCAGCTATCAGGGATGTTTAGGCACTTGTACATATCCATAACCTATCTCCTCCATTAGCTTTTCAAGACTAAGAATGTTATCAATTCAAAGTCTTCAATGCCGTCAAATAGGCTTTTCTGCATGGTTGTGCCACCTTTGCTAAACAGGCTAGATACTCCAATATCCTGCTTTTTACCTATTATGTTTTCTATCGATGCTTCTAATAAATCCGAGTAATGTTCCATTCTACGACCATCATTGGTTTCTTTGTTAAATTCCTCTACCAGCTCTTTTAACACTTCGCCTTTACCTGAGCATAGCTTTTTATAGTAATCTAATATCTTCTTGGCATGAAGGAAGGATAGCTGTACCTCTCCGTCATCTGTGATATAGACCATATAGTAAGGAAATAGAGGGTTCTGCTCTTTGCTTTGCTCCTTACCCTTAACCTGTCTCAGTGTAAAAATCACTCCCGGCTTTACTATATCTCTGATGCTCTCGTCTATTTTAGCAACGGAATACATTCCATTTGGTGCTTCATCTAAGGCTTTTCTCTTGGTTTTCATATATTCCATTAGTTCAATCTTAAAATCGTTAAAGGTCAAGTCTGTAATTGATATAGCTCCTGATATATCTTCTAGGTCTACAACCTCATTCTGAAGCTTTTTAAGTTGCTTCTTACGGTATTCAAGGTCCTTCATTTCCTTACTTGGATTGTTTTCTATTACATTTTCTTCACCTGTGGCTGACACATCTAATAAAACCATTCTGCCCTTAACTCGCTGTTGAAGGTTTATATACTCGTCCAAGTCCTCGGTTGGCCAAAAATTTACCAGCTTAATATAATTGTTTTGTGAGCCTATACGGTCAATACGTCCAAACCTTTGGATAATCCTTACAGGATTCCAGTGTATATCATAATTTACAAGATAATCGCAGTCTTGTAGGTTCTGACCTTCAGAAATACAGTCAGTTGCAATGAGAATATCAATATATTCATTAACCTCTGGATATACCTTAGAACACTCCTTGGAAATAGGGGAAAACAGAGTTAGAACAGTATTTATTTCAGTCATCTTGATCGTCCTTCTTAGTTCCTTAGGTAAAGGCAAGGTTGAATGGTTATCTCCACTACCTGTTACGATAGCAGAGTAAATACCCTTATTGGCAAATTCCTCGGATAAATGCTTATATAAGTACTTGGCCGTATCTGCAAAGGCTGTAAATATAAGCACCTTTCTGTTTTCTGGGTTTATAGGGTCCTTAATCTTATTCTCTATTAAGCTTCTAAGCTCTATGAGCTTGGCGTCTCTATCAGGTGTTACATTTATGGCTTCCAAAAGAATAGTTTCCAACTTGTCCTTGTCAGCAAGGAGGTCTTGCCTCCACTTTATAAGGTCCATATCCTGCAGTAAAACCTTGACATTGTTACCAAACATAAGATTCTCATATTCAGGGTCGTCTATATCTATATCACTAATATCCATCTCAGCATCATAATCCAGCCGACTTTGCTCTATGGCCTCAAGGGTTTTGTCTATCTTATAAAGAATATTCTCAACAGTTAAAGCAAAGGAATTGATTGAGCTTTCCATTCTTTTCAATATTCCAACACGCATTAGACCAACTAAGCTTTGCTCCCTATCGGTCTGTCTAAAGACACTATTGTTCGTGCTAACTGTCATATCATACTTTCTCTCATAAGCAGCTCTCTTCTCGGGAAGAACATAGCCCAAGGGTGAATAGACACACAGGGTAAGCTTTTTAATAAGTCTATTGATTTCCTCTATAGGTGGAAATTCACCTTTAGTATCAATGATAGGATACCTGTTCTCAGGGGTTAGTCTGGTGGGGAACTTGCCTATTTCTTCTAAGTTGTAATACTTCTCTATATGCTTTCTTGAACGGGCAATAGTTACTGTATCAAGTAGCTTAAAGTAGTCTAAGTCCATCATATTGACAAAGGTTTCTGTTGTTCTTTCAGGGTCAGGAAGTTCAGACCACCTATTAAATACAGCTTGAGCCTTCCTAAGTATAAGTTCAAGGTTATCTAAACCAACACTGGCAAAGGCGTCATTTCTGCCCTCTGTTATAAATGCTATCTGGTTCTTAATATCGTTCATCTTATTGTTTACAGGTGTTGCAGACAGCATTAAAACCTTGGTCTTAACGCCAGCCTTTATAATATCATTCATAAACCTCTCATATCGAGTGATACGCCCTTTGACTGGTGGATTGTTTCTAAAGTTGTGGCTTTCATCGATTACAACAAGGTCGTAGTTAGACCAATTAAGGGTAGCAAGGTTAATCTCTCCAGAGTAGCCACTTGTACGACTAAGGTCAGTATGATTTAGAACATCGTAATTGAACCTATCACCAGAAAAGATATTCCTTTTATCATTCATGGTATATACAGTCCAGTTTTCACGAAGCTTCTTGGGTACGATAACTAGAACCCTATCATTTCTTAATTCATAATATTTAATAACTGCTAGAGCAGTAAATGTTTTACCTAGTCCAACACTGTCAGCGATGATACACCCATTGTACTTCTCAATCTTATCAATGGCTCCCATAACACCGTCTTTCTGGAACTTATACAATTTATTCCAGATAGAAGTTTCCTTGAAACCTGTACGGCTTTTAACAATGTTATCTTCGGTTAGTTCGTCAAGATAGTTATTGAATATATTGTAAAGAGTAACAAAGTAGATAAACTCAGGGGTATTCTCTTTATAAAGGATACGCATTTGCTCAAGAACCTTGTCTTTTACATCTTGAACAGCAGTGTCATCCTCCCAAAGCTCATTAAATGTTTGCAGGAAGCTCATAGTATAGTCTTTGCCGTACAAACACATATTGCTGTCTAATCTATTGGAAGGAGTGATACCCAGTCCATCAGAAGTAAAGTCAACTGTTCCATTTATTGAAACATTATCCTCAGGATTTTCTATATACACAAGTCTTGGTTGGGCTGGATTCGCTTGCCTTAAAGACTTGATTTCTGCTTTCTTTTCTAGCCACTGGGCACATTCTTTGGCTATGGCCGCCTGCTTCATTTCATTCCTAAGTTTTATTTCAAATTCATTTCCTGACATTTTCTTTTCGGGATTACGCTCTATGTAATATTCCCGAATAAGCTCCTGGTCCTTATGTACAAAGGTAGGCTCTGTAAAAATGAACCTCATATTCTCTATCTTGCTAAGTTCCTTTTTAAGTTCTGCATAGGCATAAATTGTAAAGTAAGCGGATATAACAGATAGCTTTGAACCCTTATTTAGTTCCTCTTTTAACTCATCTACAACCCTATGTTTCTTATTATCCAAAATCTTAGGTGGCTTCATATAATCTACCCTCCGACCCTATTTATCGTAAACCATTATTCATTAGCTTCTTTCTTTGTTTTTCTTCTATCCGCAGGTTTTGTAGAATCCTTGGGTATGACCCATACATCACTAAGTTTAAATGCTCCTTCAATCCTGCCTTCCTCACAAAGTAGTTGAACTCTCCGTCTTGATATATTCCACTTCTCAGCTACTTCCTTGGCTGATAAATAATCCATAATAAACACCTCCAATTAAAGAAGTCCTTTTATGATATAATATTCCACTGTACGAATGATATCAAGTATAATAATTTACTTTATAACTACCTCAAAACAAAAGCCCTGTCATATCATTCTTACTCCATTCTAACCTAATACGGTAAACCACCGTTTCAGCTTATATCCCACTTTAAAAGAAGTAATTTCCCTTTCTACCCCTAATATCAATATAACTCTATCAATCTAACTATACTCTATATAGTTAGGTTGTCTTTATAACAAGTCTAGACTTTTCATTTTTGCTATTCTAGAATTATCAAAATCACCATTCTTGACTTGTCCTTTTGACAAGTCTGAAAGCATAAACGCAAAAATCAGCAGGTTTTTTATCCTTGCTGATTCTTAACTGTCCTTATTTTCTTGTGTCTCCACTAACTAGGTCAACCACCACCGAAACATTGAAATGCTTTTTTAGCACTTTTCGCTTGTTATTTTGGTCATCTTATTCAAATGCAAAATAGTCATGAAAGAGCTTAAATCTCAGAATCTCTACGGATTTTCCCTTTGTAGTAACGCTATGCACTCAACATGTTTTGAGATGAAGGGATAGCTGTCAATAATTAAAAACCTAAATATTCTTAGTTGAAGTTCTCTTTGAGGGAACATATCCACAGTGGACTTTAGTATGTGGGAACATATCCATTATTATATCAATTATTATGCCAGGGGGGGCTTTTGTTATTCCTCATTGTTTCCACCACGCGAGTATGGATCCTTATCTTTCCATTTAACACTACCATCTTTATAATGATAATGTTGTCCATGTCCTCTCACGTGGAGACGTGCGTACTTTTATCCCACAAAAACCCACAAACATCTCCACCATCTTTATAAACAGGAAAATTGAATAAAATAGACTTCAAAGGCAATTCAGCCTCGTCACATGGGAAAATCTCTATTTCTTTGATTAACGAAGAAATCAGAGATTTTTTCTCTTCCTCGCTGATTTTATCATATACCTTATCAAAGTTTTCTAGTAGCGTGTAGATGTTTTCCAAGGTGATGGCATCTTGCTCCACGGCTTTGCGGCGTAGCTTTACATCCTCAATCTTTTCTTCAAGCTCTACGATGGTGTCATACAGCCCATCAAGACGGAGGGTCATATCGTGAAGCTTGCGTTCTCTAAAACGGGAATCTTCCGGCAGGCTGTCAATTTCATTTTCAAGACGAGTTTTATTGAGTTCTACTTCTCTAAGTTTATTTTCATAGTTTTTGAGTTCTCTGTTTAAAGTGGAAGTATCAATTTCCTTGCCGATCCTTGATTTGATTTCTGCCGCAAAATCCTGATTTTTAATTAGCTCTCTGATAGCCTCAATGACAAGCGGCTCAATATCAGTTTTTTTGAGCATGGCTTTATAATCACAACTTTTCCCCCGTGCGGTGCGAGCCTTACTGCACACATAATAGTAAATCTCTTTATATGTACCGTCTTTGTTTGTCCAAGCGTGTTTATTGGTGTACATTGGGCCACCACATTTTGGGCATTTCAATATACCGCTTAATAAGTGCGCCCTATCCCGACCAATCTTAGACGGGGATTTAATGCCCGTTAAATCTCGTTTTTCATGTGCCTTATTCCAAAGCACCTCATCTATAATAGCCTCGTGCTGACCGTCTGCAATAATGTATTCATCTTGGTGTACTTGGCGGTATTCATTTTTAGTGCCCTTGACCTTTTCTCTTGTCCGTCTGCCAAAAGCGATTTTTCCAGTGTACACAGGATTGTCGATTATCATTCTGACAAAATGAGTACTCCATTGTGAAAGAGTACCGTTGGCACGTTTGATTTTTGGAATACCCTGCAAATTTAGATAGTTTGCAATTTTATAAAATCCCATATTGCCATTTACATATTTATCAAAGATAATTCGTATCGCTTCTGCTTCATTTTCTTGGATATAGAGCTGCTTATCTTTAAGGTAGTAGCCATAAGGAGCAAACCCACCGTTCCAGCCACCTTGACGGGCTTTTTCTTTTCTTCCGTTCATTGTCTGCTCTATGATATTTTCACGCTCTATTTCAGCAACGGCAGACAACACAGAGATTAGTAGTTTTCCGCTTGTCTGCGAGGAATCAATTCCTTCCTCGATGCAAATTAAGTTTACGCCAAAGGATTGAACGTGTTCCAAAGAATTTAAAATATCGGCTGCATTTCTGCCAAAGCGGGAGAGCTTATAGACTAAGATGTAGTCAATTTCCAAACCATTTTCAATATCATATAGCATTTGTTTAAAAGCAGGTCTGCCCTCAATGGATTTGCCGGATTTACCAGCATCTTCGTAAATATCTACAATCTCCATTTCTTCTCTGTCTGCAAAACGTCTTAAGCTGTTTTTTTGCCCGTCTAAGCTGAATCCATCAACTTGCATTTCAGTACTTACACGAGGGTAAAGCACACATTTTTTTCCACTCCGATTCATAATAGTTGACCTCCAATCAATGATTGGAAAACATCAATCCATAAACACTGCTCTTTTAGACAACACGATTAATTTCATCTAAAACCTCTGAACCATGTTTTTCAATAATCTGTGAAAGTACATTGATAAAATCCTGATATGCCTTGGTTTTCTCATAAGATTCAGGTGGTGAAACATTAGTAGCAGTAGGATTAGGTGCATTCTTGATATTTTCCATTCGCAATCACCTCCAAGTGTATTGCTTATATAAAGTATAAGCGTATCGACGATTTATGAAAAGTTTGTCACTGCATCATTTATAGTAAAACCAAGCACACCGCAAATTTGTTTAAAACAAAAGTGCGGTGCGGTTAGTTTTATCTGTCTGCCATATTTGCCACGCACCCCGGCAAGGGGATATTTTGAGCTGCCATTAGCTTGGCATCATAGTCCCAAGGTACTGTATATGCTTGTCCCAAAAGCTACGCATACCGCAGGAACTCCCCCTCAAGTCTGTGGGAGGTCGTGAGAAAGTATCATTATCCCTTATGTGTGTTATTGCGGCGAACGTGCTACTGTTCGGTCTAATGGCTGCATTTATCGCTCCAACTGCTGTAATATCCATGCGCATAAAGGCTCTCATCAATTATTTGGTTTCCTTTTTTGGCAAGGGTGTTACAACGGTCATCATGGCGCTGCCCATTATATCGCTTTGCTTTTCAGCCACATAAGTTTCGTACTCAAAATATCGTATATTCAGTTGTCAAGGAACATAGGGAAGGATTTTACCTTCCTCTATATACCCTGACTTTTTTTCATAGAAAACGGAACATGCTTTAGAGGAAACTTTTTAAATATTTTTCTATGGTATGTAAACCTCTTTCTATACCAATGCGGACAGCTTTTTCACTTACCCCTTCTGCTTTTGCAATAGCTGTCTTGCTCATGCCCATAAAATAATGAGCATATATTCGCTTTGCCTGCTTGTCCGGCAGAGAAGCAATGGCGGCGTGAAGTTGCTGGTTTGTAAGCTTACGTTCGTAGATTTCATCGGGTGAGAGAGAAACAAACAAGATGTCATGCTCAATTCCATCTTCACGGTCAAGAGAGTAGTGGGCTTTGTAGCGGTATTTCTTTCTCTCATATGTTGCCTCAGCTCTTGTGGATTCCTCAAAAATAGCGAATAGCTCATCAGGCACTTCAACAAAATTGTCTTGTGTATAGTAGGGGTAATAATCTTTCAAATTAATTGTTTTCATGGTTTTACCATCCTTTCGATTTTTGGTTTGCTGAAATCTAAAGGACAGCGGTGGAGATCGGCAGTGAGTCACTATAAACGCAAAAATGCCCGACTGAAAATACAGTCGGGCATAAGTGGAAATATTAACATTTACTTTATGATGTGTGTGTTCATATCGGTAGCTGTAATATCCCGCTGGTGGGTGTAGGTTTTTTTTGATGAATAGGAATTGGGTGGCGCATGAGAGTTAAAAATAAGCATGGCGATACCTCCTTTGATACCGCCACATCTTGTTCAAAGCAAAGACCTATTTAATAAAGCAAAATGACGGCTCTGATTTTTCAAAGCCATCCTGAGATAGCAATAGGCGTAGGGATATGTCTACTGTACGACGGCTTTTTTTCTTTACCGTTATCCAGTAGATATATATTATTAATAGACTAGTTATGTACCTTTGTAATTTATTCTCTGCTTCTAAATTGCTTTTTTAGTTTGAAATCTTGTAAAAGATATTGTCTGTATGAGCCCGTCACTTGCGATTTCTTTTCGTCACTGACATACTGTAAAAAGCATTTAAATAATATTATCCATTCCTCATATGCTATTGCAGAGGTCTGATAATTTGATATTCCATGTCTTATTCTCAGTTCTTTTAATTGTCTGTGCGAAAAGATCCTCTTGGGAAAGGTTCTATTATTTTTATAACAATAGCAAATAAAATCACGATATAGCTCAAATTCTTTCATGGTAAATTCGTCAAATTTGCGCTTTTGAATATGCAACAAAACAATATCCACATTTGGTTTTGGAGAAAAATCATTGCGAGAAAACCGGTGCATAATCTTCATATTAAATTTGGGCTTAAGTAAAAGAGATTTTAATGTAGTTTCCATTGTTCCGCTATATTTTATAGCTGCCTGTTTTTGTAATATTAAATAAGTATCAAGAGGCGGATTCTTTGCTTGTGTAATCTTATTAAAAATATCTGATGTAATAAAAAAAGGGATATTAGAAAAAACCTTATAGCTTCCGTCTGGCAAAGGTAATTCCATAAAGTCACCACGAAGCAAAGTGAATCTTTTTTCATTGCTAAACCGCTTTTTAAGATACAATATGTTTTTTTCATCCAATTCAACAGCAGTAACCTTACAACCCATGTTAAGTAGTGCTTTTGTTAATATTCCTTTTCCTGCTCCAATATCAAATACCGCATCATTTGAATGGATGTTTGACTGTTGGAGTAATCTATCAATCAATCCTTCACTAATTAAGTAATTTTGAGAATAATGAATAGGTAGTGAATGATTAATCTCTCTATTATCGCCAGACAAAACAACACCTCCATCCTGAACAAATATCTAAAATTGCTTAGCTGCAATACACCTTATTATATTTTTAGCATACCATTCAGGGCTGGAAATTGATTCCTCCATCTTATTTGGCAAAAAAAGAAGCGCCATAAGCTATCAGAGGCTTAGGCGCTTTAGTGTTATTCAGTGGATTGTCGTGAATACACAATTTTCTGTATAGTTTTTTCTGCCAAAAAGTATTTTTGAGCTAATTCGGACACGGTTAATCCATTTTGATGTTCAAGCCTTATTTGTTGGTTACGAGATGACACCAATTGCTTAGTATCAGTATTGCTTCCCCATTTTTTACGACTATCCGGTTTTTTGGGAATATAGACCTTAACACCGTCAACATATTCTTGAATTTGCTCGACAATTTCTTTTGGCAAAACGTCATATATATTAATATAGCTCATTTTGCATCTCCTAATCACTCTATGTTATTTAGGATTAGCAAAGGCTATTTTTCAGTTGCTCACTTTTAGCGTGCAATAGCCCCTGCTATTGCACAGAAATAATTACTCCCATCGTGAATCTGCCCTCCTTTACTCAATTTAGCATAGGCTGTTTTATACAGTACGATTATCAAGTGACTGTACTACGGGAAGTACAAATACCAAAAATGATATGGCTATAATTCCTATTCCAGAAATCAAAAACCATTTTTCAACACCTATTTGTTCTGCAAAAAGACCAGAACACAATAAACCCAAAGGCATTGCGAATGACATTACACTTCCAAGCAAAGAAAAAACCCTCCCTAAATATTCAGGTTTAATTTTCTCTTGGAACAGGGCATTTTGCACACCATAAAATGGAGCTGACACTCCCATAACCATGCAGGATATCGCAAAGGCAATGAAAGCATTTGGTGGAAGTATTCCAGATATGGTAACACTAATTCCCATCATAAGAACCGATATCCCAATGGTAAAAGTACGTTTCTTAAAACCACCCCAAACGCTTAATATGACCCCTCCTACCAACATTCCAATAGCAAAGGCGATTTCCGCTATTGAAGCATGAGTAGGTGTTCCGCCGAAATATCCCATACTCATCAGCGGATATAGCGCACTAATCGGCATATAAAAAAACATATATAATGCGCCAATCCAAAGCAAAGCAAACAGACCTTTATTCTCTTTTAAGACAACGTACCCCGCTTTCATTTCCTGCATGACATTTTCTTCTTTATCAATGCTGCTTGATGATGGATTAGGAATTGTAATAATCGCTACGGAAATACAAGCTATAATCGCACCGACAATATCAAGTATAACGATATGATTCAGATTCCAAACAGTATATAAAAACGCGGCAGCAGCAGGACTAATGATTGACCCTATGGCTTGTATAGTTTGGCTATAACCCGCACACTTTGTCAGTTGATCTTCTGGCACAAGCAGTGGTGTAACTGCATTCAATGCTGGCGAATGAAACGCTGTTCCCATACTTCGGACAAATAAAACCGCCATGATTACCCATATTGGTAAGTCCATATAGAGAGTAACAATTGCTAATATCCCTCCAGCCACAGCAATAACTAAGTCTGCGCCAATCATTACTTTCTTTCGGCTATGCCGGTCAACAAAAACGCCAGCAAAAGGTCCTATAAGTGCTTGCGGTAAGAAGCCAATCAGTGTTGCTATGGATAACACCATTGCAGAACCTGTTTTTGCTGTTAAATAAAAAATAATTGACATTTGCAAAATTCCACTACTAATAAGGGAGAATCCTTGCCCAATCAATATAGTAAAATAATCTTTCTTCCATGAATTTTTATTTCGTTGCATATATTTATTCCTCCAAACATTTTTATTGCATAACTCATTGTTTTTTGTGCAATAAAAAATGCAGGTTAACACCCACACAAGGGCATTAATCTGCATTACTACAAAACAAGGCAAACCAACATTATGCGACTATACAGTCGCATAATGTATAAGCACGTGTTTATTCGTAAACGCAAGCGAAAAAAGCCCACAATGTGGATAGATAGTTCTGCTTTTTTATTGCTTTATTTGCGTATACGAATTAACACACGTAAGCCTCCTTTTTTGTTCAAATTTATAACAGTGTATCACGGTTGTTTTTTTATGTCAAGATAAAAGCAAAGTAAAAATATGCTTTATTTAAGTCAGTACCATGATGTGTGTAATCATATCTAAGGGAGTAAGGTGAACAGTAAAATGTAATAGGGTGAAATAATATGAAGCAGGAAAAAATCAAATATGATTTTAAGGCTTTCGGTCAAGCCATAAAAGAAGCTCGAAAGGTAAAGGGATTATCAAGAAATGAGTTAGCAGACCAAATGAACATTGCCCCTCGATATATTGCGTCCATTGAAAACAGCGGACAGCACCCAAGCCTTCAAATCTTTTATGAACTTGTTACTCTTCTAGATGTATCGGTAGACCAATTCTTTTTTCAAAATAAAGAAACAGATAAATCCACGCAGCGCAGACAGCTTGATAGTCTGCTCGATGATCTAAGCGACAAGGGATTGCAAATCGTCACCGCTACCGCAAGAGAGATAAAGGAAGTCGAAACAAAGGACAGATGAATGTCCAAAATACAATTAAATATGGAATGAGAAACGTTGCAACCAATGCGGTTTTGCAGCGTTTTTCTTTTAACATTTTAATAGAATTAGCGCTTTTATAGTTGTAGGTGTAAATGTTGAAGTAAAGTGGCAAGCAGGGCAAGGTGGTACACACCTTGCGATTTTGCTTGTTGGGGACTCTCCCCAATCCCCACTAAACACACAATAAATTGTGTGGCTACGCTCCCTTTGGGAGCTGAAAACCATAGGATGGGTTATCTCTGTTCCAGTGGTTTTTCTTTCTCTTTTTCAGGCGTTTCGCTTTGTAAAAGTCGATCAATATTAGCCTTCGCAGTCAACACTTCCTGCATTTCTTTTTTTGCATTGTGGTATGATCCATAGGCTTTTTTCTTTTTGGCAAGTAGCTCAGCATACTCCGCTTGTAAATCTTTAACAGTTGGTAGCTTTTTCATCCCAAGTTCATCGAAAGTCGCTTTAGCTGCCTTGTGTAAAAGCAGGTCGGCAGTGTGCTCTTCATAGAATTTTTTGGAGTAGCCTGCCTTACGGTAGGCAGTATAAACATCACGGGTTTTTGCGTAATTGATGATATGAGCTTTGAGTATGGCGATCTCTGCCATGCGCTTTTCCGCAGTCTTGATTTCTGAAGAGAGCTGATTGAAATTGCTGGTGGCAGTCTGCGATTTTTCCTCTAAATCCTCATAGGCAAGAAGCTTGTTTTCCGTTAAAAAGTTGATAGTATGTGCCATTTGCTTGAGGTTGAAGATTTTTGCCCACTGCTCATAGCCTGCACCCTTGCCGGCTTGCAATTTTGCCTGTATATCTACAAGTAAATTAACACGAGGCTGTGGCTTTTGGCTGGGGTGCTTTTTATTAGTTTGAGATTTCTCGCCACTGATAACCGACTTGATTTCTTCTTCCGAATAATCATTACCGAGAGAACGCAGGCGAATGAATTTCTTCTGATTTTTTCCCTTGAAGGACAGGTGGGTTCCTTGTTTTATTTCAAAGCCTGCCAGTTTCATTTCTTCCAAGAAAACTGAGAAATTCGCAGGTTTTTTTGTAAGAATTTCGTCAATAATCTGGCGTATATTTTCAGAGTGGGAGAGTGGTTTCTTATCGCCTAACCACTTGCCATAATGATTCTTTCCACGCTTAGGTTTTTCAATGATAGACAGACTGTTTTCGAGGCAGAGGCGATCAGAAATTTTGCGGACTGCTTTTCCAGAGCCTAAAAAATCCCTGAACTTTTTTGTGCAGTCCAAGGAAGTGGAATTAAAAATAATATGATTGTGAATATGGGCTTTGTCAATGTGGGTTGCAACAATAAAAGCATGATTGCCTTTCGTAAAGCTCATACCTAATTCATAGCCGATTTTGTTGGCAAGCTCCGGTGAAACCTCATCCGGCTTAAAGGATTGGCGTATCTGATATGCTATCACATCGTTCTCTTGCTGCCTGCCTTTAATATCAGAATACTGCCTTTTTGAAAGGAGGAATTCACCCTGTATGGTTTTGGGGTCGCACTCATAAGAGCTGATAAATTCGCCATCGCTTGTCTTGCTTGGGTTTTTCGCATAATCAGTACGATCAGCAAGACAAGCGGCAATGGATTTGCCTTTGTTTTGGTGCATGGAAATTAATCGTGTGGTAGCCAGGATAACACCTCCTTTGGGCAAGAAAAAAGAGCTGCCGTGTGGCAACTCTTTAGTAGAATTTTTCATACTAGTTTTGGCTCATTATTTGTAATAACAAAATTGAAGTTTAAACTTGCTGTGTTGCCACTTATAGGGTCAAATTTAACATTTTGACCAGTTAAATTTCTATTGCGCTCTCCAAATACTCCTTTGACTGAAGGCGGTAACACACTGTTAATGGGACATGATATTTCTAAGCGATACAGACCATCATCTATAATGGATGAATTATTTGAAAACCCATCAGAGGTTGCTATTCCTGATGATACAGATGCCTTTGATTGTGCATTGTAATTTTTCCCTTTCAGTGTAAAAATCAATGGTGTTTCATCGGGGAAATTGGATGTTAGAACTATATATAACTTTTCAGCATTAAAAGCACATTGAATATTACCTTCAAGATTTATTTCATGCCCGACGGAAGGCATCATTGGCATTAATTCATCAGACAATGGCAAAGGGTCACCCATTTCCACATAGTTATCCTTATAGTACCAACGTCCATTTTTTCTCGCAAATCCCCATGATTCAAGATAATTTATGTTAAGCTGATCTATTGTGTTGTCAGAAAAAACTGTTCCATTCTTCTTGTAATCAATTCTTGAAAAAGCTCTCAACAATTTTATGATTGGGATGTTAAATTTGTTATAACCATCGACATATGGCATACACTCTATATCATTAATATCCTCTGTTACCTTAGCATAATAATCCCCTTTCTCCTTAATAAAAGCATAAATATCAGAATCGGAAACATCAGGCACTACTGGCATTTCTTTGACCGAAAAATAGAAATCACCTACAAGCGATGAATGCTCCCACGATATTTGTTCATCATTTGACAATTCCATAACATTTTTTCTTACGGATTTAAACATCTCTTCGATTTTTAGATTAGGAATTTGCAAAGCATCTTTCAGTACCCCTGTATATAATCCATTGCTTCCATCTCCGTCTGATGCACTATTATCTGGGCTCGTAGAATAAGCAATAATTGTTCCTTTGGGTTGATATGTAAATGGTGCAAATCCAGAAATAATATCTCGACTGGATACTGAATAGGGATTATCTCGACAAGCATCCAAAATACAAATATTTGTTTTTCCTTTGTAATGTGATATTCCTTCTAAATACTTATTTATGTTAAAACACGATAGCATAGTTTTTGCCTTGTCTTTTAGCTCGCAGTCTGTTGGTACCAAGAAGTTTATTCCATCAATTTGCATACCATGTCCGGCAAAAAAGAATAATCCAGTTGAAAATTCGTCAAGTTTAAGAAGATAATCTCTAACTGCTGTTTCCATTTTACTGATGTTCAAATCAAGATAATAATCAACCTCAAAGCCAAGTGTACTTAAAATACTTGCTATGTCGGTAGCATCATTTTGGGGATTTTTTAGCGTTCCAACACGCTGATATTTCGAGTTTCCAATTATCAAAGCTAAACGGTCCATATTTCCTCCTAAAACTCTTAAATCATTCAAGAAATTTCAATATATATAAATCATATTATACCAGAAAAGGGAGCTTTCGAAGAAAAATTAGCTGGATTAAATATTACCCATATAATGCGCCTACTTATCAGCCTTTGGGACGTTGGGACGGTATTTTTCACTATATACCCCCAAGTTTTTAGACATGAAAAAAGCTCGATATATTATAAATATATCGAGCCTTTAAGTTACTGTTTTTCAATATCGTTCAAAATCTTGATAATTACAGTATACGGTTTTATGAAGTGGTATATTTGCAAATGCTTATTTTGCAAGGTCTATTTGCTTGATTTATCCTACAATCGTAATGCAAAACCCATGACCGGAAGCAACGAACTTAGGTTCAATCTCACTCAAATCCGAGGATAGCTTTTGTCCGGATTCTTGATTGGGCAATGTATCTGCGCCGCTTGATTTTACCGCTGCGTCCCAACTGCTTTCGATAACTTGTCCGTGATTCTCACCCATGCCGAACATGAGGTCGCTGCTAAAGAAAATACCACGTTTCTTTTCAAAAAATAAAAGTCCTTCCCACATATGCATTTCAGATGGGTAACTGATAGCTTGAAATTCAAAATCATCTCCGGCAAATATTTCATTCGGCTTTTTAATAAGCACATTGTTAGTAATACCAAACCCCATCAGTTGTCTTGCTGTGGTTTCGGAACAAACCGCGACAGCTTCGGGATGTTCTTTGAGAACCAAAGCAAGTCCGCCACATTCGTCTGATTCAAAATGAGAAATTAGAATGTATTTTATTTTGCGTTCACCGAGCAACTCTTGCAACTTAGGAATGGTAGTTTGCGCTTGTGATACGGCTCCGGTCTGAATGAGAACAGGCTCATTTGTCATCAATAAGTATTGGTGCATTGAAAGCTTAATCGGCTCCATTACCTCTGTAAATTGGTATAAATCTTTGATAATCTCTGTCATTGTCAAAACTCCTTTTTCTATTTATAGTCTAACCTAAATTCCACGTGTGTTTTTTATTAGCTTCAAAAATCACTATTTCACGAAGAATTTAGACTGCTTCTCACACATTGTAACATTATTTACAACCACCTTTCAATCATTTTTGATAAATCATTGATTTCATCTTTGCTGCAATGATACTTAATAAACTCTGCAAGTTATCCACAGAGAACACTCAATTTTATTGATGATATTCTTATTATACCAGACATTTTTCATACACTCCCTTGTACGGATAGTTTTCCGACAACTTCATGATTACATATCTTGCGGTTTTGATTATTTTTGCTGCAAGAAATACATACTTCAAACGAAAGGTCTTTATTTGCTGTCTGTATTCTGAAGAGTCCAAGGAATCAAACTTGAACAACAAAAATAGGTTATATGAAAGCATCATCATTTGAAACACGGCTTCATTCGCCCAAAATGACTTTAGCAAGAGATGACCCACCGCCATGTCGTATTTGGCTTCTTTGATATAGTTTTCAGCATTACCACGCTTTTCATAGTATATAACTACTTTTTCAGAAAGCAAGGTAGTATTTGTTACAAAGAAAAAGTAGTCGTATTCGGAACCTTCTAAAAGTGATAATTGTGCTCTTTCTTTTTCTGGTTTCAGTACGCGAGATACGACAAATCTTCTGTCTTTTTCCCATTTAAGCCAAAATCTTTGTTTTTCTTTCTGATATCAAGAATTTTTTGTTCAAGTTTCTCGTTTGGATTTTCTCTATCAAAAAGTTTTCTCCAATACATATATGTCGCTTTTGGAAATCCTGTAACTGCGAGAATATTTTTTAGTTTGAAGTCTCCTCGGAGGCTGTGGATGATTCTCGCTGTTTTTTCAGAAGAGCTTCCTCCTCTAAACGCAGCCTCCTCAGTTCTTTTAAATAGGCGTTCTCGATTCTTAATTTAAGATTTTCATCTTCAAGTTGTTTCAGATATTCTAAATCGCTATTTTGCTTATCATTCAATAATGGAGATTTATCTTTTGCTTTATTCAATTTCTTTTGCCGTCCTTTACTCTTTACTTTCAAAGCATCAGGACCAGCAATTCTATGATCGTTTACCCACCTGGCAATTAGAGGTGGATTATTTATCCCTACAGATAAAGCTAACTCCTGATATGAAACTTCTGTTGTTAAATATAACTCTACTACATGAAGCTTAAATTCGAAAGAGTAACTTTCATTTTTTCTTGATCGCATCAAACCATCTTTTCCAAACGCTTTATATGCAAATACCCATTTTTCAATATCCCTTTTTGAAGGTACTCCATATTTTTTTGAAAGATATCTATAACCGCCTTCTCCATCTAAATATGCTTGAACAACTTGTAACTTAAATTCATAACTGTATTTTGCCATAAAAAATGACCTCCCATAAGTTAGATTTTTGGTCTAACTTATGGGGGTCAGTTCATTCTACACTTGGGCTGCATGTTTTGATTAATTATCTAATATCTCCGGATCTCCTGTAAAGGAATATAAAACTGCCTGCATGTTTTTCAAATAAAATACGGTGAATTTCCCATCATCAGCGCTATACATATCTCTCAAAGGCGGATTTGCTTCAAGCATTGCTTCCCTTGCTTCCACGGTATCATCAATTACGGCTTCGCCGGTGAGCCGAATCCATTTTCCTTTTGCCATACCTGAGACTTCCACCTTTGAATTTGCCAATAACTGCTGATAAACTTTTTTCTGATTGGTTGTACCAAGATAGACCTTGCCATTCCTCTCCATGGCTGCACCAAACGGTCTGACCCTTGGCTGGTCTCCTTCAACGGTTGCAAAATAATAAGTTTTTGCTTCATTTAAAAAATCAACAACTTGACTCATCCTTTTTTACCTCCATAAATAAATTTTTCTTTACTTTTCTTTGACCTAAATTCCACGTGCATTTTTTATTAGCTTAAAAGAACACTATTTCACGAAGAATTTAAACTGATACTCCCACATTGTAACATTATTTACCACCACCTTTCAATCTTTTTCAATAAATTATTGATTGCAACTTTTGAGTAAAGATACTTATTAAACCCTGCAAGTTATCCACAGAGCAACACTCGATTTTCAAGATGATATCTTTATTATACCAGACATTTTTCATACACTTCCTTGTACGGATAGTTTTCTGACAAATTCATAATTACAGTTCTTGCGGTTTTAATGATTTTGGCTGCAAGAAATACATACTTCAAACGAAAGGTCTTTATTTGCTGTCTGTATTCTGAAGGCTCTAAGGAATCAATCTTGAACAACAAAAACAGGTTATATGAAAGCATCATCATTTGAAACACCGCTTCATTTGCCCAAAATGATTTAAGTAAAAGATGACCCACCGCCATGTCGTATTTGGCTTCTTTAATATAGTTCTCAGCATTGCCACGTTTTTCATAGGATATAACTACTTTTTCAGAAAGCAATGTAGTGTTTGTCACAAAGAAAAAGTATTCGTACTCAGAGCCTTCTAAAAGTGATATTTGTGCTCTTTCTTTTTCTGGTTTCAGTACGCGAGACACAACAAACCTTCTGTCTTTCTCCCAGTTATCTAATTTTGTAAACAGTTCTGTAGTTTCTCTGCCTTCTTCACCTTTAACGAATACAACCGATGAATTCGTTGCTTGGGATGCAAGCGTAGAATAACTTTTGGCTTTAATTAAATATTTGCAACCAAGAGATTCTATCGTTTCAATAATTTTTTCATCAAAGTAGCCACTATCCATTCGAAATAAAATCTCTAAATCATCTGTTTTGATGTTGGCTACTATTTCTTTGATCATTTCAGATGCACCGTTAGCTGTGTAAGTATTGCCACTTCTTACAAATCCGGTGACGTAGGCTTTTAATTCGTCGCAAAATGCAAACTGGATATTGTAGCATCGGTTTCCTAGTTTCTTGGGATTATATCCTTTTGATGCACCTTCTTGATGACCTTCTACGTTGATTACACTACTATCAATATCAATCGTAATGGATGTCAATTTACTTTTAGTGAGCAGTTTTTTAAAGACTTTAAAATTAATGTCTCTAAACATTTGTGTTGTCTTAAAGGTGAAGTTTCCTAAAAATCGTGACACTGTTTCAGGTTCTTTTACGGAAATATCAAATTCATTAACGAGTGGATCATTTTGAAGGAGCTTTAGACGTTCTAGCTTGTCTATACCAATAAAGTGACCACAGATCATCGTCTTTATATGATTCATCTTGATTTTATTTGTGGAGTCATTATCAAATACGAGGTCATCTTCAACTAGATCAAAAATCTCATTACTTTTTGCGTTCTCAAGGAGAAGAAAAAGACCTGCATTTGATGTTAGATTCTTAGCTGTGAAATCAATTTTATTAATCATAATTTAAACCCCTTTTTCTGCTTTTGTTACTATTATTGTACCATATATCGACTCATAAAAGCTGATAATTCAACACATTTTTGAGCATTTTTCTTTCACCCAATGGGTGAAAGCTGAATTTTGAAGGAACGTATATTTATCAATGCTTTGAGGGTGGTTTATAAAGTACTGACGTAGAATCTCAGTTTAACTAATTTTGTATACAGTTCTGTAGTTTCTCTACCTTCTTCTCCTTTAACGAATACAATTGATGAATTCGTTGCTTGTGAGGTGAGTGTAGAATAACTTTTGGCTTTAATTAAATATTTGCATCCAAGAGATTCTATCGTTTCGATAATTTTTTCATCAAAGTAGCCACTATCCATTCGAAATAAAATTTCTAAATCGTCTGATTTGATGTTAGCAACAATTTCTTTGATCATTTCCGCAGCACCGTTTGCAGTGTAAGTATTGCCACTTCTTACAAATCCGGTAACATATGCTTTTAATTCGTCGCAAAATGCAAATTGGATATTGTAGCATCGGTTTCCCAGTTTCTTAGGATTATATCCTTTTGACGCACCTTCTTGATGACCTTCTACGTTAATTACACTACTATCAATATCAATCGTAATGGATGTCAATTTACTTTTAGTGAGCAGTTTTTTAAAGACTTTAAAATTAATGTCTCTAAACATTTGGGTTGTCTTGAAGTTGAAGTTTCCTAGAAACCGTGACACTGTTTCAGGTTCTTTTACGGAAATATCAAACTCGTTGACGAGGGGATCATTTTGAAGTAGCTTTAGACGTTCTAACTTATCAATGCCAATGAAGTGACCGCAGAGCATGGTCTTTATATGATTCATCTTGATTTTATTTGTTGAGTCATTATCAAATACGAGGTCATTTTCAATAAAATCAAAAATCCCATTGCTTTTTGCATTCTCAAGGAGCAGAAAAAGACCTGCATTTGATGTTAGATTCTTAGCTTTGAAATCAATTTTATTAATCATAATTAGAACCCCTTTTTACTACTTTTCTTACTATTATTTTACAAATATCGAGTCATAAAAGCTGATAATTTAACATATTTTTGAGCACTTTTCTTTCACCCAATGGGTGAAAGCTGAATTTCGAAGGAACGCATATTTATCAAGGCTTTGATTATGCTTTTTGAAGTACTGACGTAGAATCTAGGTTATACATTACTTCAAGGAAAATCTCCAGATGATTTGTATGCATAAAACCAAACTGCATAAAACCAAACTGCATAAAACCAAACATAAAAAAGCAGAAGTGCCACCATAAAGCAAGGATCAAGATAAACGGCTTCGCCGCGCTTGCTTTATGGTGTCACTCCTCCTTTGCGTCAATTAGGGGAGGAATAACCAAAATGCTTTTGTCCCTCTTAGCATCAAATAGATTTGAGCCTTTCATTTATTCCGCCCATCGTACCAATCAGCCAAGCGGCAAGCATTGGTATTCCATAAGGACTGATGAGAAAGGCAATGAATAATGCGCTTATGCCTTGTTTTGTTTCGCCCAAAAGCAGTATTGTTGCGAGTCCAAGTGCGAACAAGATAAATGCCAAAATTGAAAGCAGCATCGAGCTGAATACACAGACAAACTGGCATACAAGTAAAATGATAGATACAATAAGTGTTATGGGAAACAACAATATTTTAAGCAGTATTCGCATATAATCGACCTCCATTTCTATGAGATAAGCGTACCAAAGCTTTTTCTGTCTGTCTATGATATGGATTTTAGATGGCAGAAATACGGCAGAGTATTTCGTCTGCCGTCTCCCAAAGCTTGTCATAGCTTTTTCTTAATTCCTCAATGTCATCGGCGTAAATATTGCCTGTTTCATGCACTCGCTTCGTGAGTTGATTTAAGCTGTTACTGGTGCGGCGAAGGAGACTTACCAGCTCTCGTATATCGGATAAATCAAGCTGTATTACATAGCCGTCCACCGCCATCTTGCGAAGATAGGCTCCTAAATTTTTTGTGCCGAGCTGTTCCATTTTTTCTGTTATAAAACTGCGTTCATGTTCTGTTACCATGAAGTGGAGTTGAATATTTCTTACTCGTTTTGCCATTATCGTGCCTCCATTTCTTTCTCGTGTTTTAACTTTTGCTCCTTTCCTGCTTTTGGTGACTGCTTTAAACTGTCTAAGATCGAGGGGCGGTCTTTTTTGCATAGAGCATCAGTAGTTGGAGCATGACCGCTAGCGTCCATATTAAGCTCTGCATCTAGGGCAGAGAGCCGTACAGTTTTCTCCTTTAGCTCCTGTTCTTGTGGGAATGGCTTGCCAAGCTCTGCCTTTGCAGCCGCTTGCTGATTGTAAAGATTTTCGAGCTGATCCGTCACTGCTTTTAAGCGTTCAGGCATAGCGGCAAGAACGTTGTCTATACGAATAAGATTACCCCTAGAATCCATACCGAGCTTAGCAGGGTGGCTCATTGCTCCCTTTAGGGAGAGTTGAAACTCCCTGTTAAAGCTGTCAAAGGATAGATGCATGGAAAAGCCACGGTAGCTGCCGATTTCCACGGATTCACTGCCTTTTACTTCTTTGCAGGCCTCTAAAAGTGCTGCTCCTGCGTTGTCCTTATCAGTTAAGGCATCGCGCTTAATGACCATTGGCATAAATTCGCCATCTTTTGGAATATGCGCTTTAAGGATCTGTAAATCCTGCTCGAAGCCTTTGATGTAGCCTTTATTTCTTTCTATGTTCTCAGGAAAGTATTTCAGTAAATTATCTTCAAGGCGGTACTGGCTGCTTTGGTGGTTTGCCTTTAATAACTTTAGCCTTGATACATCAATATCTAAATCCATCTTTTCCTTGATTTTGGGGTTACCTGCACAAAGCGCCTTAATTTCTGCATAAGAGAGAGCTGCCTCATCTACATCCTCACAGGAACGGACGGGACTTTTGGAGGTCATAATTTGCGAGATGAATTTTTGCTTGTTTTCTACAGTCTGCCAGAGGTACGCATCAAAGGTTGCCTCGGTTACATAGCGATAGATCCCGACTTCCTCGTTTAGGTTGCCTTGCCGTTCAATTCTGCCTGCTCGCTGGGTCAAATCCCCCGGACGCCACGGGCAGTCAAGGTCGTGGAGAGCTACAAGGCGGTCTTGGATATTCGTGCCTGCGCCGCATTTGGCGGTACTGCCAAGCAATACACGAACATCGCCACTGCGTACCTTTGCAAATAGTTCTTTTTTACGCACTTCGGTATTTGCCTCATGGATAAAGGCTACCTGATGTTTGGGCATTCCCATTTCCACCAGTTTGTTACGAATATCATCATAAACATTAAAAACAGCAAAAGGTTTAGTCGCACTATCCGGAAGACTGTCCTCAAGTGCTGCAAGCTCAACACCGTTAATGGCTTGTGAGCCTGCCTTTGCCGCTCGCTCGTCCAGTGACATGATTTTTCCCTTTGGAGTAGAGATGTCGCAAAATACAAGCTGTGTCAGCTTATCCACAGAACCTTCTTGCCAAATGCGGTAGATGTTATTTACACAGGCATTGACTTTGCTTGCTTTATCATCGGGAAGGAGTGGGTTGATAATGCGTTGGTCTAGCCCAAGTTTTCGACCGTCAGAGGTAATTTTAAGCATATTGTCGATGGAAGGGTCAACTTTATTCGCATGGACTTCGGCAGCTCGCTTTGATAGCTCCTTTACCATATCCGATTGAATCTCCGTAGGTTTTACTGCAACTGTTTCATAAATCACTTTTGGGGTCGGTAAATCTAACTGGTCAGCGGTTTTAATATCCGCTACTTCTTTAAACATCGCCATCAGCTCCGGCAGATTAAAGAACCTGGAAAAGCGTGTTCTTGCACGATATCCGGTGCCTTCAGGAGCAAGCTCTATTGCCGTTACCGTTTCGCCAAAGGTGCTTGCCCAACAATCAAAGTGGTTAAGTCCGTTTTTTTGTAAAGTGCTGTACTGCAAATATCGCTGCATGGTATAAAGCTCGGTCATGGAATTGGATACCGGCGTGCCGGTGGCAAAAACAATGCCTTTGCCGCCAGTCAGCTCATCCATATAGCGACATTTCAGAAACATATCACTTGATTTTTGAGCGTCGGAGGTGGATAGCCCTGCCACGTTTCGCATTTTGGTATATAGGAACAGATTTTTGTAGCTGTGTGCTTCGTCAACATAGATCCTGTCAACACCAAGCTGTTCAAAGGTCACTACATCATCCTTGCGCTCTTGAGCCTCTAATTTTTTTAGCCGTTCCTCCAGTCCTTTTTTTGTGCGTTCAAGCTGTTTGACTGTAAAACGCTCGCCACCGCTTGCCTTAATTTCCTCAATGCCATCAATGATTTCATCGATCTGTTCATGGAGTAAGCGCTCCTGCCGTTCTATAGACATGGGGATACGCTCAAACTGGCTGTGACCAATGATGACTGCATCGTATTCTCCTGTTGCAATCCTCGCACAGAACTTTTTACGGCTTCTCGATTCAAAGTCTTTCTTCGTGGCTACCAAGATATTGGCGGCCGGGTATAACCTTAGAAATTCACTTGCCCATTGTTCAGTCAAGTGGTTGGGGACGGCAAAGAGCGGCTTTTGGCATAATCCCAGCCGTTTACTTTCCATTGCGGCAGCTACCATTTCAAAAGTTTTGCCTGCACCTACTTCATGGGCAAGCAGGGTATTGTTGCCATAAAGAATATGAGCAATGGCGTTTACCTGATGAGGTCTTAGGGCGATTTCTGGATTGATACCGCTAAACTTAATGTGCTGACCGTCATATTCACGTGGGCGAATAGAATTGAATTTCTCGTTGTACTCCCTGACAAGGGTTTGCCGTCTGTCTGCATCTTTGAAAATCCATTCCTGAAAGGCGTCTTTGATGGTCTGCTGTTTTTGCTGTGCCAGGGTGGTGGCATCTTTATTGAGTATTCGTCGTTCCTTTCCGTCAGGATCGGTTACAGTGTCGTAGATGCGAATATCACGAAGGTTTAAGGCATCCTCTAAAATGCGGTAGGCATTGGCTCTGTCCGTGCCATAGGTAACATAAGCAGCCACATTGTTGTAGCCGATGGAGTTTTTGCCCGTTATACTCCATTCAGCAGTGAAAGGCGCATATTTCACTTCAATCTGCCCTTGATGCCGCCAAGGGGTATCAAACAACTCATACATGAACTGCTCAATATAGCCCTTATCAATCCAAGTTGCACCAAGACGGACATCTATTTCCGATGCCTCAAGGTCTTTTGGCTGTGCCGCCTCCAGTGCGGATACGTTTGGACTGTAAATATCCGATAGCCTTGCTGCCAGTTTTGCAGTGCGGAGTTTTTCACGGACATTTCCAGAGAGATATTCATCGGCAGTCACATAGGTGGGGTTATTCTCATTCTGGAGATCGGGCAGGCGAAAGATAACACCTGTCAATTCCTGAGCAAGCTGTTCTTCCGGCAAACCTGTGAGTTTTGCCATGTATGCCATGTTTACTGATGCCTTTTCTCCGATAGATACCGCCAAAGCCTCACTTGCAGTATCCACAGAAGTAATGTCAGCACGTTTTTTGATGGTGCGTTTGGTGATCATATCGGCTTTGGATTTCAGATTGCCGTTTTCGTCTACATCTTCAAGAGAGCAAAGGAGATAGTAGGAATTGTCCTCTGAAAAGGCAAGGTTGTTGCCACGGCTGTTAATTAGTCCATATTTTGAGGAAAAGCTATCATATAGGTAGTTAAGGCGAGACTGTTCCTGCTTAATGGTATCTTCGCCATAATCCTCAAGCTGATAGCGGATAAGGTCATTGACACATTCCCTGAGATTCACCAATCCTGCAATGCGTTCCTTGGCTGTTTGGTTAAGTTCGGGACGCACCATGCGGCTGTTTTCGCGGTAGTATACCTCACCATCAACAAGGGTATAGGAAAAGTTTTTTACCGTTGGGTCAGCAGGCAGGGTGGTTGCTGTGGCTACCTCCAAATCTGGCAGCTCTGCTTCAGGGATATTTCCATCAATGTTTGCCATAGCTGTCTTTAACAGCGTAGCAAGGTCGGCATCGGGAACAGGCGTGCAAGTGCTTTCCATGCCGAACTGACCGCTTTTCATCTCCATAGTACCAAGTATCATTTCAGGATGCTGTGCAAAATAGCTGTTTAGGGTAATGTCATTTTCGTTGGTATCTAGGTAAATCCAATCCCTATCCACATCAATCGGTCTGTCACGCTTTTGCAGAAATAAAATATCACTTGTAACTTCCGTGCCTGCATTTTTCAAGAAAGTATTATTCGGGAGCCTGATGGCACCAAGCAACTCGGCTCTCTGGGCAAGATACCGTCTGACTTCGGGAGATTGCTTATCCATTGTTCCTTTGGAGGTAATAAAAGCAACCACACCGCCGGGGCGCACTTTATCCAGTGCTTTAGCGAAAAAGTGGTCATGAATGAGAAATCCTTGGTTGTCATATCGCTTTTCACTGAGCCTGTAATTACCGAAAGGTACGTTGCCAATGGCAATGTCGAAAAAACTGTCGGGGAACTCGGCTTTTTCAAAGCCTGTGATAGCGATATTGGCATCGGGATAGAGCTGTTTTGCAATTCTTCCTGTGATGCTGTCAAGCTCCACGCCATAAAGCCGTGAATCTGTCATGCTGTCAGGGAGCAGTCCAAAGAAATTGCCGGTGCCACAAGCAGGCTCTCAAAGGTGTCTGTATTTGATACAATCGAACGATAGCAGGGATTTTGAACACCCCCGTGTTCACTTCAATCGGTGTTGTACTGATTGGCTATCTTCTTGAGCAGAAGTGCTTTTTCCATGAACCAGTCAAAGTAGTTTTTATATTCTTTTCTATCAAACGCCGCATCAAGCTCCTTGGTCAAAAGCATACGTCCATCTTTTTCACCTTCTGACCACTCAATGGAAGCGCCTAATTCCTTTTCTATCGTATCTTGATTATCTTTCAGCTGCCTATACCAATCCTTCCCCTTGGCAACATACAAGCCCGCTGTCGCCCGATGGCGGGATGTGTTGATTGTAAATTCTACCACCACAGACGATACGCCGGTACTCAGGTTGTACCAATTGGTCGCGAAAGCCTTTCTGCATGAGAAGCTCTTGCTGAACTTACTGTCTTTATCGAAGGCATAGTCACAGAACTGCTGCCAGAAGTTCAATTGGAATTTCCGCAGCGGCGTCAGGGTTTCTGCAGCTTTCACCGTTTTTGCCCATTCGTTGGGACGTTCTACAACATTAAACCGTGGTGCTGGCAGCGAATCCCCAATGCGCCAGAGTTCAATTTCAATCAGGAAAAAACCAATATTTTCATCCGTATGCTGATTCAGCCATCCGATAGCCTGTTTATGCTCATCACGAGCCCTTTTGACAATCCAGACTATAATTTCAGCGTCTTTCCCTGCCGCATACGTAATGATTTTTCCCAAATGATCATGGTCGGTATCTTCCAGCTGATTCTCGATGATAATCCCACGGGAACTCCCGCTTTCGCGGGCGTAGATGTCTACACTGAAACTTCCTACTGGAGATTCCGTTTCCTCAAGCTCTAGGTCAATTTCAATGGCATCACTCAGCTGTTCCAGATTTTCTTTTTGGGCAAGCCATTTTGAAAAATCCTGTTCCTCATGCGGCCAGATAGACCGCAAGTCATCAATCCGTTTCATGCACCCTAGTTTTTCCATATATGTCACTTCACTTCCCGATGCTTTAGAAATGCTTCTCCTCTGCCGCCTTGAAATTATAGACTGGTTTCATCACGTCGATAACGTCCACGGTGTCACCGATGACATCCAAGATATCGTCAAGGGATTTGTAGGCCATAGGAGCCTCGTCAATGGTACCTTCGTTTACCGATGTTGTATATACGCCTGCCATCTCCTGCTGGTATTCCTTGAGGGAAAGCTCTTTGATTGCCTGGGTACGGGACATGATGCGGCCTGCGCCGTGCGGGGCAGAGTAATTCCACTCGGCATTGCCTTTGCCGAGTGCCAGGATGCTTCCGTCACGCATGTTGATGGGAATGAGAACCTTTTCACCCTTATGTGCGGCGATGGCTCCTTTTCTGAGAATCATCTCATCGACATCGATGTAGTTGTGAATGGTATGAAACGCTTCGCCGGGCTGAAGGCCGGCTCTTTCCAGCAGTTTTTTGGCAATCTGCTCCCGGTTCAGTCTAGCAAACTGCTGGCAAAGAGCCACATCATGCAGATACTGCCTCAGGTATTTTCCGGAGACAAAGCAAAGATCTTCCGGCAGCTTTTCTCTGCGTTGTTCTGACTTCGCCTGCTGGATGGCCTTCTGGATTTCTTTTTGCCGTCCTGCTGCCTTGTATTCTGCTATGATATGCTGGAGCCGTTCTTCCAGTGTTTCATCATGGGCATTCAGCTCAACGGCCATGCGCTGATAAATCTCCGCCACCTGTTTTCCAGGTTCCGGCTTCCTGTATGGATGACGAGATAATGTCGACCATCATGGGTTTTATCGACCTCGATGAAATGATTCCCGCCTCCCAGGGTACCGATACTGCAGGCAATCCAAGACAGTTTTTTCAGCTTGTCATAACAATAGAGCCGCTGCAAATTGAAGTCAGCCTGTTTCTCAGGCCAGACATTCATCCCGGAAGGTACGATGTGAGCCGCTTCATCGAGTCTGGCAAAATCAATCGGCTGCTTGTCAAGAGCAATCGTATACATGCCACAGCCGATGTCCACGCCGACGATGTTCGGTACTGCCTTGTCTGTGATTGTCATCGTCGTACCAATCGTACAGCCTTTCCCGGCATGGACGTCCGGCATAATCCGCACCCGGCTCCCCTTCGTCAGCTCATAGCTGCACATGCGGCGGATTTGTTCCCTCGCTTTCTCATCGATACTCTTGGCATACGATATTGCCGTTGTAACTGTTCCTTCAATCCGTTCCATTGTCGCTTCACCTGCCGTCCCTGAGTTCCATAATTTTCTACTATTATACAACAGTTTACAGCTTTTAAGCCGCTTGCTCATCGCCCCAAGCCAATGCTTGCAAAGCCTTGAGCAATGTGCTTGAATTTATGCTACTTTGGGCTTTGGACACCAAAGTGGCGAAAAATACTTCCTTGTGGATCTGCTGGCTTAGCGCGTGCCGCAGCTCTTGCGGGCTCTTGTCCCGGTAGGTGTTCAGCCGCTCGTCCTCATACGGCAGGATCTTCATGAGAGCGTGCCCGGAATTCGTTAGGTTCAGCAGATGCTCAATCGCAGTCTTTGTGCGAACTTTGTAGCTGCCGAGCTCCCAGAACATCTTCTGCTCGTAGTAGTTCGTCTCAATGCCCCAGCGGAGCTTGTAGAGCTTGAGCGGGTAAATCGCCATATGCTTGGAGCTGGTGTTGCGGAGCCCTTTGTTCTCCTGCCAAGCAATGCTCATGTGCAGCGCCATCGGATCTATGGTGCTGAAAAAGAGACGGTACGAGCCACTCTTGCTCAGCGTCACATAGGCATGGACGGTATGGTCGCCAAAGATGCGCGTTTTCACCAGACGGTGAGCAACAAAATAGTTGTCCATCCGGCAAAGGTAATTCGTGAGATCATTGGCAATCTCGTCCAGCATCAAGCGTTTACCGTACTTTGGTGGACGGCCGCGACGGCCTGCCGTCGAATCCGGCAACTCGAACATGGCCGTATCGTGGCGTGCATTGCAGGTCACATTGAGATTCGGATAGCTGAGAGCATGTGCGAGCAACTCGCGCTTGGCGTACCAGCTATCGAAGAGCAGGATGACCTGGCGTTTTTCAAGGATTGGCATGACTTCATCGAGAAGCTGGCAGGCAAGTGTCAGCTTCGAGGCTTCGCCGTTGCTCATGACGTAGCCAATCGGCACCGCGATATAACGGATCTGCTGCTTGCCTGCGGTCTCATGGAGGACCGGCACGCTCATCGTCAGGCTGACGAAGGCATGCCCATTGAAATAGGACTTGCCATCGTGTTTGGCGTGGTCGTACAGGATGCCTACACCGTCGAAGTGCTTGCCCCCCTTGGCAATGGACGTGTCGTCCACGCTGAGCAGGATAGGCTCCTGCCGCAGTGCCTCTGGCACTATGGCAAGCGCCTGCAGCGCCAAGGCCTGGCGAATGGATGCATCCGTGACGAGGCCGTTGCCAAGGGCGCGGTAATAGCTGTTGAGCGATGCGTCCGTCTGCTTCGATAGGAACTGCCGGAACAGGCAGCGCACCGACGGCGCCGACTCCAGAGCCAGTTGAGCAATGAGTAACCACGCCAGCAGATGGCGCGTCCGTCTCGTCGCAGATGGGAACAAGGAAGAAAAAGTCGTCAGGAGTCTGTTAACTGTCGGCTGACTGGTGTATAATTGAGACATCACGTAGCACCTCTCGTGTTTGGTTTGTGGTGAATCTTGAAGTGGTAAACTAAAATTGGACACGGAGGGGGTAATTTTTGGACATACGGTGTATACTGTACGGATAGTACGAAATTAATTATCGGACAGAAATTCTCCCTCACAGGACAGGAGGTTTG
>NZ_JAWJZB010000013.1:0-26172 GCF_032970865.1 Veillonella absiana
TAATCTTGGAATTCAGCTTGACCTTTTTCAGCCAATACTTTTGTGATTGCTGCAGTTAATGTAGTTTTACCATGGTCAACGTGACCGATAGTACCAATGTTAACATGTGGTTTAGTACGTTCAAATTTAGCTTTTGCCATTTTAAATTGTCCTCCCGGATAATTATTGTAATATGTTAATTCAAAAACGAATTAGCCGTTTTTCTTTGCTTGAATTTCTTCAGCAATTTTCTTAGGCACTTCTTCGTAATGGTCAAATGTCATGGAGTAGTTACCACGACCTTGAGTTTTGGAACGAAGATCAGTTGCGTAACCGAACATTTCACTCAATGGAACGTATGCTTTGATGTGTTGGTTGCCGTTGCGAGCTTCCATACCATCCATACGGCCACGACGAGAGTTCAAGTCGCCGATTACGTCGCCCATGTATTCTTCAGGAACATCTACTTCTACGGACATGTAAGGTTCAAGTAATGCTGGGTCAGCTTTACGAGCGCCTTCTTTGAAGCCCATGGAACCTGCAATTTTGAAGGCCATTTCGTTGGAGTCAACGTCATGGTAGGAACCATCGAATACAATAACTTTAATGTCAACCATAGGGAAGCCAGCAATTACGCCAGTTTCCATAGCTTCTTTAACACCGTTCTCAACAGGTCCGATGTATTCACGAGGAATCGCACCACCTACGACTTTGTTTTCGAACTCGAAGCCAGCGCCTGGTTCTTGTGGAATAATTTCCAACCAGCAGTGACCATATTGACCACGACCACCGGATTGACGTACAAATTTACCTTCAGCTTTAACAGCTTTTTTGATAGTTTCGCGATACGCTACTTGAGGTTTACCTACGTTAGCTTCAACCTTAAATTCACGATTCATACGGTCAACAATAATATCCAAGTGAAGTTCACCCATACCGGAGATGATAGTTTGACCTGTTTCTTCGTCTGTACGAACTTTGAAAGTAGGATCTTCTTCTGCCAAACGAGCAAGAGCAGCACCCATTTTTTCTTGGTCCGCTTTAGTTTTAGGTTCTACAGCTACGGAGATAACTGGTTCTGGGAATTCCATGGATTCAAGGATTACAGGATTTTTTTCATCACACAATGTGTCGCCTGTTGTAGTATCCTTCAAGCCAACCGCCGCAGCGATGTCACCAGCGTATACTTTTTCGATTTCTTTACGTTCATTCGCATGCATTTGAAGGATACGGCCGATACGTTCTTTTTTACCTTTAGTGGAGTTGAAAACGTAAGAACCGGATTCCAATTGACCGGAATAAACGCGGAAGAAAGCTAATTTACCAACATAAGGGTCAGCCATGATTTTGAATGCCAATGCGGAGAATGGTTCTTCATCGGAAGAAGGACGAGTTATTTCTTCTTCAGTATCAGGATTAACACCTTTGATGGCAGCGATGTCAGTTGGAGCTGGCATGTAATCAATTACAGCATCCAATAACATTTGTACGCCTTTGTTTTTATAGGAAGAACCGCAAAGAACTGGGAACAATTCGTTAGCAATAACTGCTTTACGCAATGCTGCTTTCAATTCTTCCACAGAAATTTCTTCACCTTCCAAGTATTTCATCATGATTTCATCGTCTGTTTCAGCGATAGCATCAATCATCATTTCGCGACGTTCATTCGCTACTTCTACATACTCAGCAGGGATATCAGTAATTTCAAATTCTTTACCGTCATCACTAATGTAAATTTCGGCTTTCATAGTCATCAAGTCGATGATGCCTTTGAAAGTATCTTCTGCACCGATAGGAACTTGGATAGCCATTGCGTTAGCACCTAGGCGTTCTTTCATCATGTCTACAACACGGAAGAAATCAGCACCTACAGTATCCATCTTATTTACATAAGCGATACGAGGTACGCCATAAGTAGTAGCTTGGCGCCATACTGTTTCAGATTGTGGCTCAACGCCACCTTTAGCACTGAATACAGCTACGGAACCGTCAAGTACACGCAAAGAACGTTCTACTTCTACAGTAAAGTCAACGTGACCAGGAGTATCGATGATGTTGATACGATGCTCTTTCCATTGACAAGTTGTCGCAGCAGAAGTGATTGTGATACCACGTTCTTGTTCTTGCGCCATCCAGTCCATGGTAGCAGCGCCTTCATGAACTTCACCGATCTTGTATACGCGACCTGTGTAGTAGAGGATACGTTCTGTAGTTGTTGTTTTACCAGCATCAATGTGGGCCATGATACCGATATTACGAGTTTTTTCTAATGAAAATTCTCTTGCCACAGTTATTAACTCCTCTTCTTATTACCAACGATAATGAGCAAATGCTTTATTAGCTTCTGCCATTTTATGAGTGTCTTCTTTTTTCTTGATAGCAGCGCCTGCATTATTGAAAGCGTCCATCAATTCGCCTGCCAAACGTTCTTTCATAGTACGTTCGCCACGAAGACGAGCATAGTTTACCATCCAGCGAATGCCCAAGGATAAACGACGGTCAGAGCGCACTTCAACCGGTACTTGGTAGTTAGCACCACCAATACGACGAGCACGAACTTCTAATACAGGCATTACATTTTTCAAAGCCTGATCAAAAACTTCTATTGGGTCTTGACCCATTTTGGAACGAATAATTTCAAATGCATCATATACGATAGTTTCGGCAATACCTTTTTTACCATCGTACATAACTTTGTTAATGAAACGTGTAACTAATTTAGAGTTGTACACCGGATCTGGAAGTACATCACGTTTCGGAACAGGGCCTTTTCTTGGCATGTTCAATTCCTCCTTTATGTATGATGTGAGTTTACTTTGTCAGTTTTAGGAAGCTAAATTATTTTTTAGCTCTTTTAGCGCCATATTTGGAGCGGCTTTGCATACGGTTTTGTACGCCAGCTGTATCCAATGCACCACGAACAATGTGATAACGCACACCTGGAAGGTCTTTTACACGACCGCCTCTGATAAGTACAACACTGTGTTCTTGTAAATTGTGACCAATGCCTGGGATGTAAGCAGTTACTTCAATACCATTTGTCAAACGTACACGGGCAACTTTACGAAGCGCGGAGTTAGGTTTTTTAGGAGTAGCTGTATACACACGAGTACAAACACCACGTTTTTGTGGGCTGTCTTGCAACGCTGGAGCTGTAGATTTTTTAGTCAAGCTTTCGCGACCTTTGCGTACTAGCTGATTGATTGTTGGCATTAGGGCACCTCCTTTCCGAATTTGAGATTTATAATTGATCTGCCTAGCAAATGCCATTCAGATATTACCAAGTTAACGTAACACGCCTACGGCCGTCGCCTTAACTTTGATGCGACACGCACGTCCTAGCGCATCCATTGAGTGCTCTTCATCCACCGGGATGTTGTATTCTTCACACAACGTTCTTACAGGTGTCGTAACTCGTTCGTCGCTATCGTTTGCTAGATACACCAGTTTGACTTCGCCTCTAGCGACAGATTTCTGAGTCTGCTTAGCACCGATCGTTTTTTTCAACGAATGTAGATGTTCGATTTCCATAGGAACTCTCCTTCTGTAACATGCAGAACAGGCATACCTGTCCTCAAGCACTATCACAGTATACCAATTACACCCCTAGGTGTCAACAGATTTCATTCCTCAATTCCGCACAAAATGTGCATTCTTTATGTACACGCTTTCGTGTGTCTCAAAAGCACTTCATCTAAGTAAATTTTTATTTCTTTTATGCATTTTATTTTGCATATTTTGTATTTTTACTCATTTTTTACAATTCTTTTACGTAAAAATCAACCCATTATTGCGAAATTGGCATAATAGTCTCATTTATGTTATAATTGTAATGCCAAACAATTGTTTGCAAAAATTTTTTCAGAATGATTTTTCAGAATGAAAGGAGATTAACTTAGTGATCAAATTAATCAAACAACACTCTACTTTTAATCCACCTGTAATTCTAGCAAGTTTATTGTTAGTCTTATTTTTAAGCATTACAAGCCTCATTATACCAACCAAATTTCAAGAAACTTTATTTGCCTTCCGTGAATTTGTTTCCGTCAATTTTGGTTGGTTTTATATTTTAACGGTCGGTATATTCTTAATATTTATTATATTTCTTGCCCTAAGCACCTTAGGTGATATTAAACTTGGTCTTGATGATGAAGAACCAGAATTCTCCTTCACTTCATGGTTAGCTATGTTATTCGCTGCTGGTACTGGTGTTGGTCTCATGTTCTTTGGCGTATCAGAGCCCTTGTCACATCTCAAATCTGATGTCACCTTAGTTGATGGTGTTCATTCCGCACAACAGGCCGTATTTTTAGCAATGTTCCACTGGGGTCTTAACGCTTGGACTGTATATGGTATTATGGCACTAGCCCTCGCCTATTTTGGTTTCCGTTATAAATTGCCACTATCTTTACGATCCTGTTTCTATCCTATATTAAAAGATAAATTAAATGGAGGATTTGGACACGCTGTAGATGCCATCGCCCTTATCGTTACGGTTTTCGGTATCATGACTACACTCGGCTTTGGTGCCGCCCAACTAGGCGCGGGGCTAGAGCATCTTTCTGTAATAAATAGCAATAATCTATTAGTACAGATCATCCTAGTTGTTGCGCTTATGTCCATTGCCGTTCTTTCAGCAATCTCTGGCGTCGGCAAAGGTGTCAAAATCATTAGTGAAATCAATGTAGTCTTAGCTTTGTTATTTATGCTATTTGTATTATTTGCTGGTCCCACTCTTCATATTTTACAAGCCTTTGTAGACAACTTTGGCTATTATCTTGCTCACATTGTAACTACCGGTTTCGATACCTATGCCTACGAACCACAAAACCAAGAATGGTTTAATAATTGGACTGTTCTGTTCTGGGCATGGTGGTTATCTTGGACGCCATTCGTAGGCTTATTTATTGCTCGTATTTCAAAAGGACGTACAATTCGAGAATTTATCTTTGGTGTGCTTGTGATCCCTACTATATTTACTATAGTATGGTTCAGCATCTTTGGTAATACAGGTATTTTCATTGATAATACAGTCGCAAATGGTGCACTCAATCAGTTAACTGGTACTCCTGAAAAATTACTCTTTGCATTTTTAGATTACTTACCCGCCTCTTCCATTAGTAGCACCTTAGCTTGTTTAATCCTAGGTTTATTCTTTATTACGTCTGCCGATTCTGGCATTTATGTATTAAATAATATTGCTACAGAAGACAAAAGCAAATCCATTCCTAAATGGCAGTGCATCATGTGGGGCCTTATTATGGTCATCATTACAATTAGCCTATTGAGTGTAGGCGGATTAGATGCACTACAATCTGTTACGTTAATTATGTCATTACCATTCGGTATATTACTATTGATTATGTGTTACAGTTTATGGCGTGGTTTGATGCATGATGAAGCTTATTTTAGTACAGATACACATGTAACAGCACAATATTGGGATAGCAAAAATTGGAAACGTGGATTATCTAAGATACTTAATCAAACGACCCAAGCCGATATTTTGCAATTCTTAAAATATACTGCACTCCCTGCTATGTACCAAGTCAGCCATGAGTTAACAGAAGAATATGGTTTTAAAACCACACTCAATCGAGACTTCCATGAAGAAGATGCTTTCTGTGAAATCTGTATCGAAATCGAAAATATGAGAAACTATACATACGGTATCAAAGCGGTAAAAAAAGAAATCTCAGAGCATATGATCGATGATAGTAGTCTTCCACATATCCAAGATTCTGAAACAGTAATACCTATGACATACTTCTCAGATGGCCGGGCCGGTTACGATGTACAATATATGACTCGCGATGATTTAATTATGGATATCATCAAGAACTACGAACGTTATCTTTCTCTATTAGATGAAGTCGGTGCAGAAATGATGGCTCACGATCAAGAAGAGTTAGGAGAGTAACTCTTCTCCATAATTTGGTTGAAAGAGCAGACATAACACTATAATTTATGATCTAATTTCATACGAAAAGGGATTGAAACCATAATCAGCATGTCCTAGCTGTTGGATTCAATCCCTTTTTCTTATCTATAAGTAAAAAGGAACAGCACCGGAGCACCATTCCTTTTTATTGTAGTCATATTGTAATATAGTTCCTCACAGCAAATGATGCGAGTGTTCACGGCACGCTACTTAGGACTAACACATAAGTCACTAGTAAAGTCCACACTATATATACTATATTAATGCCTTATTCTATTCTTGTTCTGCGTCATCCGCAAGTACGTCGATGATTTCAGGTACTTTTTTAACTACTTCAATTTTACGATAACGACTCATCCCAGTACCGGCAGGAATCAATTTACCGATGATAACGTTTTCTTTCAAACCAAGCAATGGATCGATTTTACCCTTGATGGCAGCATCTGTAAGAACACGAGTTGTTTCTTGGAAGGATGCAGCGGACAAGAAGCTATCTGTTGCCAACGCCGCTTTGGTAATACCAAGCAATGTGCGATGACCAGTAGCATTTTCGCGACCATTCATTGTCAAACGACGGTTTTCTTCGTCGAAAGTATTTACATCAATCATATCGCCAGGAAGCATATCTGCATCGCCAGCTGTTTCAATTTTGATTCTATGAAGCATTTGACGAACAATAACTTCGATATGTTTATCATTGATTTCTACACCTTGCGATTTGTATACTTTTTGAACTTCGTATACCAAGTAACGTTGTGTAGCCTCTGTACCCATTACGCGCATAATGTCATGAGGGTTGACGGAACCTTCTGTTAGGCGTGTGCCCAATGCAACTACGTCGCCATCTTTCACGATGATACGGGAACCATAAGGGATGAGGTAATCCATTTCAATACCATCTTGGCCAGTGATGAAGATTGTGTTTGTACCTTTTTTATTGTCATTAGGTACAACGCGAACTACACCTTCATTTTCAGCGATAATGGCATTACGTTTTGGCTTACGTGCTTCGAACAATTCTTCGACACGAGGCAAACCTTGTGTAATATCGTCACCGGCAACACCGCCTGTATGGAACGTACGCATTGTCAACTGTGTACCAGGTTCACCGATGGATTGAGCGGCAATGATACCAACTGCTTCACCGACTTGAACTTGGTTACCAGTACCCAAGTCGCGACCATAACATTTACGACAAACGCCATAAGGGGAACGACAAGTCAATACGGAACGGATTTTAACTGTTTCATAGTGTTTTACTACTTCATTAGCCAACGCGTCTGTAATTTCACCGTTCAATGGAACGATAACTTCGCCAGTTTCTTTGTTCACTAATTCTTCCGCAGCAATACGGCCTACGATACGGTCTTTTAATGGTTCGATAATACCAGTACCTTCAACGATAGCTTCCACTTCGATACCATGGATTTCATTGTTGTGTACTTGTACTTCTTTTACATCACTGCGAAGAATAACTTCAATACCTTCTTCTGTCAATTGAGTATGTGCAGGGAAGATTTCATTACCTTCGCTATCCACAACAGCATTTACAGTGTCTTTATGCAACATGTTTTGAACCATTGTGTCTTTCAATGTTTGACGGATGCTATCATCACTTTCACCAAGGATGATTTTTTGAACCAAGTTTGTATGGTTGATATCGCTATCAGAACCCAAGTGAACACCACGCAATGCGATGGATGTTACTTTGGATGCAGCAATGTCCTCTAAGGATTGTTCATCAAGAATTGTTTCTGCAGGCACCATCAATTCACCAGTTTCTGCATTCACAACATCTTTATCAAGAACGCGGCCCAATAATTTATCTTTCAACAAATCAAGCGCTTGGCGAGCATTTGTTGCCAAACGAGCACGTTCACGAACTAAATCGATACCTACGATATCACAGTCATCTTCACGAACGATAACGTCTTGAGATACGTCAACAAGACGACGTGTTAAGTAACCGGAATCGGCTGTACGGAGTGCTGTATCGGCCAAACCTTTACGCGCACCATGAGAAGATGTGAAGTAATCAAGTACTGTCAAACCTTCTTTAAAGTTTGCTTTGATTGGCAAGTCAATGATACGACCAGATGGATCGGCCATCAAACCACGCATACCGGCAAGCTGACGGATCTGGTTTTTATTACCACGGGCACCAGAGATAGCCATCATATAAATTGGATTGAAGCCATCTTTATCGATTGCCATGTTATCCATCATAGCATCAGTAACGTCTTCTGTTGCTTGCGTCCACAATTGGATAGTTTTACGATAGCGTTCTTCTTCGGTAATCAAACCACGACGGTATAAACGAGATACTTTTTCTACTTCTTCGTCTGCCGTATCAAGTACCGAAGTTTTGATTTCTGGTACTTTAATATCAGCAATCGCTACGGTCATACCAGCGCGACGAGCGAAAGAGTAACCAAGGGATTTAATGCGGTCCAAGAGTTCCGCTGTTTTTTCGTTACCGAATAATTGGAAACATTGGTCAACTAAGTTACCAACAGTTTTCTTATCCATAACTTTACCCAAGGAATATGTACCATCTTCACGTTGTACGTATTGCCACAATTCAGGGAATAATGCATTGTTAAAGATTAAACGACCAGCAGTAGTTTCTACACGGCCATGCTCAGGCAAACGGATGTACAAGATATCTTGCAAACCGATAACCTTAGCTTCGTATGCCAACATAACTTCATCGAAGTTAGCGAATACTTTAGCTTTATCTTTTGTATCTTCACGTACTACGGTTAGGTAGTATGTACCCAAAATCATATCCTGAGATGGAACCGCTACAGGTTTACCATCTTTTGTGGACAAAATGTTATGAGATGAAAGCATCAAAGTACGAGCTTCTGCTTGCGCTTCTACGGACAATGGTAAGTGACACGCCATTTGGTCACCGTCAAAGTCGGCGTTGAATGCAGTACATACTAATGGATGCAATTTGATAGCACGGCCTTCCCAAAGAATTGGTTCGAAGGCTTGGATACCAAGTCTATGAAGTGTAGGGGCACGGTTCAAGAGAACTGGATGTTCTTTGATTACTTCTTCCAATGCTTCCCAAACACCATTACCAAGCCGCTCTACTTGACGTTTAGCGGCTTTGATATTGCTTGCTACACCAACTTCTACCAAACGTTTCATTACGAAAGGTTTGAATAATTCCAATGCCATTTCTTTTGGCAAACCGCATTGGTGCATTTTTAATTCTGGACCAACTACGATTACAGAACGACCGGAGTAGTCAACACGTTTACCTAGTAGGTTTTGACGGAAACGCCCTTGTTTACCTTTTAACATGTCGGACAAGGATTTCAACGGACGATTACCTGGGCCAGTAACTGGACGACCACGACGACCATTATCCATCAAAGCATCTACTGCTTCTTGTAACATACGTTTTTCATTACGAACGATGATATCAGGCGCACCTAAATCAAGTAAACGTTTCAAACGATTGTTACGGTTGATAACACGACGATATAAATCATTAAGGTCAGATGTGGCAAAACGACCGCCATCCAATTGAACCATAGGGCGAAGTTCAGGTGGGATAACTGGTACTATATCCATAATCATCCATTCAGGACGGTTACCAGATTGACGGAACGCTTCCACCACTTCTAAACGACGAACGGCACGGATTTTACGTTGACCGCTTGCAGTTTCTAATTCTTCGCGAAGTTCAGCATTTAATTGTTCCAAATCAAGCTCGGACAATAATGCTTTGATTGCTTCTGCACCCATATCGATACATACGAAGATCATGTCTTCTAAAGCACCTAGTTCATAGCGTTCTTCTCGAGTTAATTCTTCGTATTTTTTATCTGCTTCTGGGATTGTTGCATCTTCTTGTAATGCAGCATTGTAACGTTCTTTACGTTGTGCTTCGCGTACGATAGCCAAACGTTCTGCACGTTGGGATACCGTTTCAATCGTTACATCTTTGCCACCAATTTTGTAGCCTTCTTCATTAAATTGCGCTTCGTATTCGCGGAATTCTTGTTCTGAAAGCAATTGACGTTTCATCAATGGGCTACCAGCTGGGTCTACAACGATGTAGGATGCAAAGTACAATACGCGTTCTAAAGAGCGTGGGGATACGTCAAGAATCAATCCCATACGGGATGGGATACCCTTGAAGTACCAAATGTGAGATACAGGAGTAGCTAATTGAATATGCCCCATACGTTCACGACGAACTTTTGCACGAGTTACTTCAACGCCACATTTATCACAGACTACGCCTTTATGACGGATACGTTTATATTTACCGCAGTGACATTCCCAGTCCTTTGTTGGTCCAAAAATGCGTTCACAGAATAGACCATCACGTTCTGGCTTTAACGTACGATAGTTAATAGTTTCAGGTTTTTTTACTTCCCCGTGGGACCAAGCTAAAATTTGATCTGGAGAGGCTAAACCGATTCGCATGGAATCGAATTCATTTACGTCTAGCACTAATATCGCTCCCTTCTTTATTGATATTTATCAGTCTTCATCTTGAGAGGATAGACCCATAGGGAATGCTAATTCACTAAGAACATCGTCTTCTTCGCCAGCATTTACTACTTCTGGTTCTTCAAGATCTACCACATTAGCATCTGCAGCTTCCGCATCAGTTGTAATGGATTCACCACCCATAACTTCTTCAATGCCACCTTCTACATCTACTACTTCATCTTCGTCATCAAGTTCTTTGATAACCACTTCTTCTTGATCTTCGTTCAAGATTTTTACATCAAGACCGATACTTTGAAGTTCTTTGAGCAATACTTTAAAGGATTCAGGTACGCCTGGTTCAGGAATATTTTCACCTTTAACGATTTTTTCATATGCTTTTACACGACCTACTACATCGTCAGACTTAACTGTAAGTAATTCTTGCAAAGTATATGCTGCCCCGTAGGCTTCAAGAGCCCACACTTCCATTTCCCCGAAACGTTGACCACCGAATTGAGCTTTACCCCCCAATGGTTGTTGTGTAACGAGGGAGTACGGACCAGTGGAACGGGCATGGATTTTATCATCAACCAAATGATGGAGTTTCAACATGTATACGTAACCAACAGTAACTCGGTTATCCATTGGTTCACCAGTACGACCATCGTACAATACAGTTTTACCGTCATCAGAACGCCCTGCAATATCAAGAGTTTCGAATACATCGGCTTCATGTGCACCGTCAAATACAGGTGTAGCGATATGAATACCAGCTACGTCTGGTTTTGGCATGCCATATTGATCAAAATCATAGCCAAGGCCTTCTAATTCTTTGCGGATTTCTACACGTTTCACACGAGCTTGCTCGATATTGTTCAATGTAGTTTCCACTTTGCGCAATGCTGCTAATTCTTCTACCAATTCTGGTTCCATTTCTGGAGCATCTTCTTCATTGTCGAAGTATTCAATATGCAATGCATGATATTTATTTTCTATTGCTTTCAATTCGTCGAAACGAGCTTGACCGCCTAGGGCTTCTAGTTGTTTTTCAGCAGCAGCTTTTACAAGATCAAGAATTTCTTCTTTCAATGCGCCTACTTTTTCGTCGATATCAAAATGTGCAGTTGTTACATCTGTTGCAGCTTTTGCTTGCAATACATCAATTTCTGCATATAAATCTTTGATTTTAGCGATTTGATTCCAATATGCGTCATCAGTTTTAGCTTCTTTCAATACGGATTTGATATGAAGATCAGTTTCCTTAATTTTCATACCTAAGCCTTGAACAGCCCAACCCAAATGAGTTTCAAGAACCTGACCGATATTCATACGAGAAGGTACGCCCAATGGGTTCAATACGATTTGAACTGGAGTACCATCTGGTAAGAACGGCATATCTTCTTTACGCATTACACGAGAAACGACACCTTTGTTACCATGACGGCCGGCCATTTTATCGCCTTCGTGAATTTTACGTTTTTGTGCAATGTAAACACGAACTAATTTGTTAACACCTGGTTGTAATTCATCGCCATTTTCGCGAGTAAATACTTTTACGTCAACGATTTTACCAGATTCACCATGTGGTACACGCAAGGATGTATCACGTACTTCACGTTCTTTGTCACCAAAGATAGCACGAAGCAAGCGTTCTTCTGGAGTTAATTCAGTTTCACCTTTTGGTGTAGCTTTACCGACGAGGATATCGCCAGGTTTAACTTCTGCACCGATGCAAATGATACCATCCGCATCAAGGTTTTTAAGAGTGTCATCACCAGTGTTAGGCAATTCACGAGTGATTTCTTCGGCACCTAGTTTAGTGTCGCGCGCATCACATTCGTACTCTTCAATATGGATAGATGTATAAATATCTTCTTTACAAAGATCTTCAGACAACAAAATCGCATCTTCGTAGTTATAACCTTCCCAAGGCATGAACGCCACAAGTACGTTATAGCCCAATGCTAATTCACCACCGTCAGTAGCAGGACCGTCGGCCAACACTTGGCCTTTTACAACATGGTCACCACGGTTAACAATTGGTTTTTGGTTAAAGCATGTAGATTGGTTAGAACGAAGGAATTTATTTAATTTGTATTGATCAACACGACCATCGCTATCGCGAAGTACGTGAATTTCATTACCCCAACAACGAACAACTTTACCGGATTCTTTTGCCAATACGCAAACACCGGAGTCAGTCGCTGCTGTGTATTCCATGCCAGTACCTACTAAAGGAGCTTGTGCACGTAACAATGGTACCGCTTGACGCTGCATGTTCGCACCCATCAAGGCACGGTTCGCATCATCGTTTTCAAGGAATGGAATCATAGCTGTACCAATGGATACAACTTCTTTAGGACTAACGTCCATGTAGTCTACTTTATCAGGAGTTACTTCCAATACGTCATGACCACGACGACAAGCGATATGTTCACTAGCGAAATAGCCTTCTTCATCAAGACGGGAGTTAGCTTGGGCAATTGTCATACTTTCTTCTTCATCAGCTGTCATGTATACTACATTGTCAGATACACGAACTTTGATAACTTTGTTTGCATCAGCACCTTCGCCATAGATTTTTTCTACACGACGATATGGCGCTTCAATGAAACCAAATTCATTAACTTTCGCATAGTTAGACAAGGAGTTAATCAAACCGATGTTAGGACCTTCTGGAGTTTCGATTGGACACATACGACCATAATGGGAATGATGCACGTCACGAACTTCGAAGCCTGCACGCTCACGAGACAAACCACCAGGGCCAAGAGCAGACAAACGACGTTTGTGAGTCAATTCAGCTAATGGGTTAGTTTGGTCCATGAACTGGGACAACTGGGAAGAACCAAAGAATTCTTTAATAGCTGCCACTACAGGACGGATATTGATTAACGCTTGAGGCGTAATAGATTCAGTTTCTTGGATTGTCATACGTTCACGTACAACACGTTCCATACGAGTTAAACCAATACGGAATTGGTTTTGCAACAATTCACCAACGCAACGAAGACGACGGTTACCCAAATGGTCAATATCATCTGTATGGCCAACGCTATCCATCAAATTCAACAAGTAGGATACGTTAGCGATCATATCTTCGCGAGTCACTGTGCGATGTTCAAATGGCAAATTAATGTTATTACAAATAACTTTAGATTCTGTACCTTCATTATTTACAATATAGAATTCTGCAAAACCTTCGCCAGCGAATACTTTGCTATCTTCTACGATTTGTAATTGGTCTTCGTTTACTGTTACGCCAGCATCAAGTACTAATTCGCCTGTTTCAGCATCAACGATTGGTTGCGCCAATGTTTGGCCCAGCATACGTTGTTTCCAACCCAATTTTTTGTTTAATTTATAACGACCTACACGAGCTAAATCATAACGACGAGGGTCGAAGAATAAATTGTCGAACAAGTTACGAGCACTTTCAACAGTAGGAGGCTCGCCTGGACGCAATTTTTTGTAGATTTCTACTAATGCTTCTTCTGCAGAAGTAGTAGCGTCTTTTTCTAATGTACGTACAAGACGTTCATCATAGATTGGTAAACCGTCTTCGTCAGTTTGGCCATTCCAGAACAAATCAAGAATACTTTCATTCGTATCCCAACCAAGGGCACGAACCAACACTGTTACTGGTAATTTACGGTTACGGTCGATACGAACAGCCACGATTTCACTAGCGTCAGTTTCTAACTCGATCCACGCACCACGGTTAGGAATAACTGTAGAATCATAGAGACGGTTACCCATAGTATCGATTTCTTTACCATAGTATACGCCAGGGGAACGCACCAATTGGGAGACGATAACACGTTCCGCACCATTGATGATGAAAGTCCCAGTGTCTGTCATGAGTGGGAAATCACCCATGAACACTTCTTGCTCTTTAATATCCATGTTTTCAGGATCATTATTTTGCAAGCGGATGTTCACGCGAAGTGGTGCTGCATATGTAGCATCACGGTTTTTACACTCATTAATATCATACTTAGGTTCCCCTAATCTAAAGCCTTCAAAAGAAAGCACTAAATTGCCTGAATTGTCTTTAATAGGAGAAATATCGTCAAAAATATTTTGTAAACCGCTCTCCAAGAACCATTCATACGATTTCCGTTGAATGTCCAATAAATGTGGCATTTTGATTACTTCGTTAATCTTTGCATAAGTATAACGCGTTCTCTTGCCTACCTGTTCAGGTTTGAACATATTAGCCTTCACCCCTTATCAATACATTGGTCTACCATATTTCTATAACGGTACGAAAAGACATCTTACAGGTCTCAGTTTTCCTGCCGAACAATGACAAATAAAGCAAGGGAACTCTCTTTTTCAAAAAATTCCTTGCTTTCCATTTTTCAGCACAACCTTGGAAGAAAACCTCATCACGAACTGAGTTATAGTTTTAAAACTCAAAAGCAGCATTCTCTACTTTAGCAATATATAATTTTACCACTAATCAGCAATGGAGTCAACCTATTATATATTCCTCCTACTGCCATCCTACTGCCAGTTGTAAAATACTTTTATATTATAATTTTACCAAATTTATAGGATGAGCCTCAACTCATATGCCATGATATCACCAAGCAGATACATCGCTGCTATATATAGACCCCTCTCCCCCGAATGTTTACTAACAAAAAAGAACACCTACCGCATAGTAACGGTGGGTGTTCCTTTATTATTAGTTGCCACTATTTTTTAAAACATCTTGACCTGCAATACCAGGTTTAGTCATTTCTTCAGGCGATAAAATATGATTCATTTCAGCTTCTGTGAGCAAGCCACGTTCCAAAATGATGTCGCGGATAGCACGATTTTCATTGTATGCTTCTTTTGCAAGATCAGAACATACTTCGTATCCCAAATGAGGTAACAAAGCAGTTACAATACCTACGGAACGGTTCAACCAGTAAGCACATTGGTCACGGTCTACTTCAAGGTCTACAAGTAAACGATCAACAAATGTATTTACGCCATTTTTCAAGTAGCACATATTATTGAACAAATTGTATGCTAATACTGGTTCCATTACGTTCAATTCGAATTGACCATTTTCAACCGCCAATGTAATTGTCAAATCATTCCCGCATACTTGATAACATACTTGGTTCAAAACCTCGGCAATAACTGGATTAACTTTGCCTGGCATAATGGAGGATCCCGGTTGGCGAGGAGGTAATTTTAATTCCCCAATGCCACAACGAGGACCAGATGCCATAAACCGGAAGTCATTAGCCATTTTAATTAACACAAGAGCCGTAACTTTCATACCGCTAGAAATATCAGCAAAAATGTCTGTGTTATTGGTTGCATCAATCAAATTCTCTGCTGTATAGAATGGTTCGCCTACCACTTCGCTGAGTTCATAGGCTACATCATGAATATAGGATGGTTCAGCATTGAGGCCTGTACCAACAGCAGTCGCGCCCATATTGATAACGTGAGCACCTTCCATAGCGGATTTAATACGTTTAATACCACGACGGATACCGGATGCATAGGCCCCCATTTCTTGACCTAATGTAATAGGTACCGCATCTTGCAAATGTGTACGTCCCATTTTTAAGATTGTACTATATTCATCAGCTTTCTTTTCTAATTCGTCAACTAAACGTTGTAAGGAATCAATGAGTGGTTTACTTTTAATGATAGCACACACTTTAATGGCTGTTGGGAATGCATCGTTTGTAGATTGAGCCATGTTAACATGATTGTTTGGGTTAATAATGTCATAGCTTCCCTTTGGATGCCCCATAATTTCAAGACCGCGATTGGCTAATACTTCATTCATGTTCATATTGAGGGATGTACCAGCACCGCCTTGAATCGGATCTACCGGAAATTGATCAGCCAATTTGCCTGCAATAACGTCATCAGCTGCATCTACAATCGCTTTACCGATGGACACATTGAGACGACCTGTTTTCATATTCGCCATAGCTGCCGCTTTCTTAACCATCGCTAGGGATTTTATGAAATCTGGATCGATATGTTTACCAGTAATATGAAAGTTTTCTAACGCACGAATAGTTTGTACACCATAATACAACTCATCAGCTACTTCTAATTCACCTAAAAAATCGTGTTCTTTTCTCATCATAGTCCTCGCTTATATCATTTAAGATCTAACAACGGTTTCCTAGTTATATGTATGAGAACTTTCATCATATAAAAATTTCGCCTAGGAAATCATCCAGTTAGGGAATACATTTTATGCATATTCTGCATTTCTTGTATAGAGTATATCATGTATACAAGATACAAAGATAGAATATTCGAAAGAATATAGAATATATTTTACTTACTCACTGGATAGAGCCAATTACCACTTACACTCGTAAGAAAATATATACAAATATATAACCATCACTATCTTATGATAGCCTCTACCTAGGATTCAGCGTATAATGAACAAGTATGTATTAGTAGTATTAACAAATAAATGGCTTTCATTGAATCTGTGCGTAACATAATATAACTACACATGTACATGATGCACTCCAGAAATTCACATACATTCAATGAAGCCTCAAAAGAAAGTTCCCATGAGATTAACATCACCACAGAATAGTTCTATACCTCTCCCTTCTTTGCTAGGACTCATTACGTTCCTCAGCTATGTATTTTTCAATGCTCACCTACCGCTAACGGATCCAGTAGAAACCAATTATGCCCTCACGGCAAAGGAAATGGTACTTCATAATGATTGGCTATCCCCAACTATTTACGGAAATTATTGGTATGACAAGCCCATCTTCACCTATTGGATGATTATGGTATCCTTCAAACTATTCGGCATATCCGATTTTGCCGCCCGTCTACCAGGTACACTCGCCTCAACAGCTTCAGTGATTGCCATGTATTACAGTGCCCAGTCATTGTTCAAGAGCAAAACATTAGGAATCTATGCAGCTGGTATATTAGCTTTTACCTTGGAATTCTTCTACATTGGTCACGCCGTTGTAACCGATGGATTTCTCCTTTTATTTTCCATCGGCATATTCGCCTTGAGTTACAAAGGTCTCACCAAGGAAAATGAGCGTGCCATCATCGGTGCCTACTGCTGTGCCGCCCTTGGCGTACTCACTAAAGGACCTGTCGCCATCGTACTTCCAGGGCTTATTGCACTTATTTATATTGGTATGCGTTGGTTGCTCTATCGAAAATCTCCACTAGTACCACTCAAACAGCTCACGTCTTGGAAAGGAATTCTCGTATTCCTCATTATTGCATCCCCTTGGTACATCGCCATGTACATGACACATGGCATGAATTTCATCAATGGATTTCTAGGCCTCCAAAATGTTGGGCGTGCCCTTATATCAGAGCATCCAAAATATAATGTGTGGTATTTCTATTTAGGAATCACACCAATTTTACTCTTACCCTGGACGCCACTCATCATATATCAAACCATCAAAAACAAATGGACCGACTCAACCAATCAATTCGGCATAATCTGGTTTCTAGTAGTGTTCCTATTTTATTCCCTCGTAGCCACCAAATATATTACATATACCTTTATCGGTATCATCCCGCTCATTCTGTGGGCCGCCCGTGGTATGGAGAATATAGTGGTAGTTGGTTCTTACAAATTAAAACTATGGCTTCTTTGGATTCCTATTGACTTTTTATTCCTCGCAGCCATAATTGGCAGCTATTATGATGATGCCATTCCATCACACCGAATTATCGGGGCTTTCATCATCAGCCATGGTATTTGGTTCCTGATGAAAGTAACAAAAAATAAATCTATCCAAATCTTGTGTACCAAACTAGATAACATTTACAACAGTCGTATTGATGCAACCATTGTGAAAGGATTCATCACAGTTCTCGTATTATTTATCGGCATCAGTATCAGCGTATCATCTGTACTTTATAAATCATCGGGGCTACCCGTAGCTCAGTATGTGTCAGAAAGTAATCGCCCCATTTATACATACGGCATCTACTACACCTCCCTTGTATACTATACAGATAAGACACCGACATTTGTGACCGTTCCAACTCACGATGATGTCCGTTGGACGAAGGGGAAAAATATTATGCCTAATATCTCTGAAGATGAACTTGCAAAAAATTTAGGCACAGGTCATACACCTATTATGATTGTAGTACCCCACAAATTCTATGATGAATTCGAAATATCGCCACTGGCTAAATTCGTCACCGGTAGCGAGGCTATAGAGTTTGGATACATTATGTATGTAAATTAAATTCTCTTCTACAACAAATAGTTTCACTATATATCCAACAAATAAGCACCTAACATGTATAGACCCGCTAATTGGTTTATCCATACATGTTAGGTGCTCATTTTATATGATTTCTATTTATACAAAAAGGCCCGTACCTAAGTACGAGCCTAATAGTTGTAATTGGGTTAGAATTATTTCAATTCTACGGAAGCACCAGCTTCTTCCAATTGAGCTTTCAAAGCTTCAGCAGCTTCAGTAGCTACGCCTTCTTTAACAGCAGTAGGAGCGCCGTCAACGATAGCTTTAGCTTCTTTCAAGCCAAGACCAGTTGCTTCACGAACAACTTTGATTACGTTGATTTTGGAAGCGCCAGCGTCTTTCAAGATAACGTCGAAGCTATCTTTAGCTGCGCCAGCAGCTTCGCCACCAGCAGCTGCTACAGCTACAGGAGCTGCTGCAGTTACGCCAAATTCTTCTTCAATTGCTTTTACAAGATCGTTAAGTTCAAGGATAGTTGCTTCTTTTAATTCAGCAACGATGTTTTCAATGTTCAATGCCATTTTAGATTTCCTCCATATAATTATTTGGATATGATGTTAGCTTAACTAGCCAACATATTGTTTGTACAGATTATTCTGCAGCTACAGGTTCTTTTTCTGCAACAGCTTTTACAGCGTATGCAACGTTGCGAACTGGAGCTTGAAGTACGGAAAGAAGCATGGAAAGCATACCTTCGCGGTTTGGCAAGTTAGCGATAACTTTGATACCAGCTGCGTCCATAACTTCGCCTTCAACGATACCAGCTTTAACAGTTACAACTTCTTTTTCTGTTTCTTTAATGAATTTTTCAATGATACGAGCTGGTGCTACTGCATCTTCTTTAGAAGAAGCCAACGCAGTTGGACCTTCAAGATGTTCAGTAAAGCCTTCAAGACCTAATTCATTTGCAGCAATACGAGTCAAAGTATTTTTGATTACTTTGTATTCAACGCCTTCCGCTAAGAAACGACGACGAAGATCAGTTGCTTGAGCAACTGTCAATCCAGAGTAACCAACCAATACAGCGCCTTTTGCTTCAGAAAGAGTATCTTTCATTTGAGCAACGATTGCTTGTTTTTGTTCAGTGACAGCCATTAGATTACCTCCTTATAGATTTTTTGGTGCTCTATGTACTATCTTAGCGTAAAAACGACCCCATTGCGCGCAATGAGGTCATAACTAGTCCTAGTAAAGTCTAGTGTCAGCCTCAGCGGGCGGATTAACATCCATTATACATACCAGCCATCTACAGCTAAGAGACATATCAAATTATTGTTCTTTGGATACTGCGCTCAATTTGAACACGTTCAAAGGAACACCAGGGCCCATAGTAGCAGCCAAAGTTACAGTTTTGATGTATTGGCCTTTTGCAGCTACTGGTTTAGCCTTGATAATAGTATCAACGATTGTACGGTAGTTGTCAAGTAATTTTTGATCATCGAAAGAAGCTTTACCGATGGAGCAAGAAATGATACCTGCTTTATCAGTACGGTATTCAATTTTACCAGCTTTAATTTCGTTAACCGCACGAGTCACGTCTAGAGTTACAGTACCAACCTTAGGGTTTGGCATTAAGCCTTTTGGACCCAAGATTTTACCAAGTTTACCAACTTGACCCATCATGTCTGGAGTTGCTACAACAACATCGAAGTCGCTCCAGCCACCTTGAATTTTAGCTACCAATTCTTCGGAGCCTACGAAATCTGCACCAGCAGCTTCCGCTTCTTGAATTTTTTCGCCTTTAGCAAATACGAGTACGCGTTTAGTTTTGCCTGTACCATGTGGCAATACTACGGCACCACGAACTTGTTGATCAGCGTATTTAGGATCGACGTTCAAGTTAAAAGCGATTTCAATTGTTTCGTCGAATTTAGCAGTTGCAGTTTTCTTAACTAGCTCAATTGCTTCCACTGGCTCATAGAATTTACCAGCTTCGATAAGTTTTACTGCTTCAGCGTATTTCTTACCTACTTTTGCCATTATATAATCCTCCTTATGTGGTCTAACGGGAATTCCCTCCCACCGATATGTGCATGACCGCACATGTCGTACGCTTATTAGTCAACGATTTCAATGCCCATGCTGCGAGCAGTACCTTCTACCATGCGCATACCTTGTTCTACGGTATTTGCATTCAAGTCAGGCATTTTCAATTCAGCAATCTCACGAACTTTATCGCGACCTACTTTAGCTACTTTATCACGGTTAGGTACACCAGATCCTTTTGGGATACCTGCAGCTTTTTTCAAAAGAACTGCAGCTGGTGGAGTTTTAGTGATGAAGTCGAAGCTTCTATCTTCATAAACTGAGATAACAACAGGAATAACCAAACCTGCTTGTTTCGCAGTACGTTCATTAAATTCCTTTACGAATGCCATGATGTTGACACCAGCTTGACCAAGTGCAGGGCCGATTGGTGGCGCTGGACTCGCTTTAGCTGCTTCACACTGTAGCTTTACTTGTTTAATTAATTTTTTAGCCATGGTGTGTACACCTCCTATGCTTATACTGTGGTGGTAACGGATCAATATCCTCCCACTGGCAAACAAAAGCGTCTGCCGCTTTTAGAGTTATATGTATATATTAAAGAGTTTTCTCGATTTGAGAGAACTCTACCTCTACTAAGGTATCTCTGTTGAACATATCCACATTAAGTTTCAATGTTCCTTTTTCAGGGTTGATTTCAGTAATAACACCCAGTCTATCTTCAAAGGCACCGGATGTAATGCGTACCGTTTCACCAACCTCAACGTCAACATTGATGGTTGGTTTCTTATCGAAGCCCTGAGACTTAAGTATATATTCTACTTCGGAATCAGAAAGTGGAACAGGTTTTGTAGCAGAGCCTACAAAGCCAGTTACGCCTGGTGTGTTACGAACAACATACCAAGAGCGATCGTTAACTTCCATTTCAACCAATACATACCCAGGGAAAATTTTACGTTTAACTACTTTTTTAACGCCATCTTTTTCATCGATTTCGTCTTCCAATGGAACTAGAATGCGACTAATTACATCTTGTAGACCCATCGATTGAACCTTAAGTTCCAAGGTGGTTTTTACTTTATTTTCGTAGCCTGAATAGGTATGGATTACATACCACTTCTTATCTGCTTCCATGTAATGGCCCCCTATCCAACAAAGTGCAAGAACGTATTAAATAGTTGGGCGAAAATCGCGTCAACTACAGAAATAAGCGCTGCAATAAAGATTGTTACTACAAACACCACGATCGTGTAGTTAATAAGCTCTTTTTTTGTTGGCCAGACTACTTTTTTTAGTTCAGCTTTCACACCGCGGAAAAATTTACCAAGTCCTCCACGTTGTTGCACTGCTGAGTTAGATCCTGCCATTTTTTCACATCCTTAAATCAACAGGTTGAATGATAAGAATTATTTTGTTTCACGGTGTAATGTATGTTTACCGCAGAATTTGCAATATTTCATCATTTCAATACGATCAGGATTGTTCTTTTTATTTTTGTTCGTTTGATAATTACGTTGTTTGCAATCTGTGCAAGCCATTGTTACTGCATTACGCATCCGGACACACCTCACTTTATTATTAACTGAAAGTACTTAAATATAATCAACTAACCGGTCGACTACATACTAATATAATTTAGCACAATGTCAATCCAATGTCAATGTTTTTAAGCAACTCAAAAAAGTCAGGCAACTGTCGCCTGACAGATGTAAGTATAGCAGAATCAGTTCCTACTGTCTAGACATTTTATGGTTATGTTATCACTCATAAAATGTATGTTCCATTAGCTTATGTTTAGATTCCATTAGCTCATGAATTTTATCTTCCATCGACCTAGCACTCACTAATTCAGAAACTACACATACAATAGATGCACCAGCATCAAATACAGATTGTATAGTATTAGTCTTTATTCCACCTATGGCGACAAACGGCAACTGACTATGCTGCCTTGCATACTGTACATATTCAAGGCCGACTGCTGATGCATTTGGTTTTGTTTTGGTGGTGAAAACAGGGCCTACTCCAATATAATCAATGCAATCCACTAGCGCATTGGCCCGTTCTAATTGTTCAATACTATGCGTAGACAATCCAATAATCGCCTTTGGCCCCAATAGTTTACGTACTTGTTCTGGAGGCAAATCGTCTTGCCCAATATGAACTCCATCGGCCTTAACAGCTAATGCTAAATCTACAAAATCATCAATTAACAACAATGCGCCATAATCATATGTTAATTTCCGTAACGTTAAACATTCTTTATAGCGTTCCAAACCGGTGGTTTCCTTTTCACGATATTGCACAACCCGTATACCAGACTCAAGCATATCTCGAACTATGTCATATACAGTCCTATGGGGTGCATCTTTTTTCGACGTAATTCCATAAATCGGAACATGCTGAAATGCTTCTAAAAATTTATGCTTAGTATGTGTACTCATAGAACCTCTTCAATCCAAATTCTTTAATACATGGGATAATACAATATCCGCCTGCTTGGCAGCCGCTATTGTGACACGAGGTGCTAATGGTACTTCCTGCTTAATATCACGAGTTTCATCCCCGACAATATAACAATTATAGCTTAAACATCTTGTAATAATCTCATCACTATGTCCGAATCCTGCGATACCAGAAGCCATAATACGGCAACGCTTATCATTATGAAAAGCCTCATAAAACATCTGCTTAGCTATAGTACTATCAAAAGCCTCCACCAATACATGTGCATCTGAAAACAATTCTTGTATATTATTTTCATTTACCCGCTGATGATAGAATTCAACAGATATATCTGGATTTACCCGACGAAGTACCTCTAGTAAAGCCTCAACCTTTGGTATTCCAATTTGATGTATAAAATAATGCTGCCTATTAAGATTACTAGGCTCAACTACATCACAATCAACAATAATAAAATTTCTAAATCCACAACGTGCTAGCATAATAGCACAATTAGAGCCTAGTCCACCACACCCGGCAATTCCAATGACAGTATTACGAATAGCCTCCAGTGCTTCTTGTGAATAATATCGTTCTAGTCCTATTTCAAACTCATTAAGAGATCGCAACGTGTAGTTGCGTGTTACTTTTACCATTGTTGCCAATCCTTATATATCGGTTGATATCCCATCGACTCGAGCATATGAGCCATGTCAGCTACTGAGCGATCATCGGATATAGTAAATTGATCCGAATCATCCCCACGAGTGTGCCCACCCACTGCAGTGGTAACACCAGCCGACATTTTCGTTACCCCCAAGCGCACCAAATGATTTCTCATATCTGCACTTTCACGGGAAGAAACGGTAATCCCGGCTCGCGGAAATGCTAATCGCAATGCCAAGATGTACTGTACCAAATCAATATCACGAACCATAAATTTAGGTGTATAACCGACCGCACAAGGTCGTATACGAGGCGTAGAAACGGCTAATTCTACATCTGGGTATATATCCATCAAGTATGACAAATGCATGCCTGTGTGCATTGCCTCCTTTCGCCACTCCGTAAGTCCCATCAATGCACCAATATTCACGGTACGAAGTCCAGCCTTACAAGCACGTTCAGGTGTGTCTACACGATATTCATAGAAACTCTTAGGACCATACGGATGCAATAGTTTATACATATGAGGATCATATGTTTCTTGGAACATTGTCATCCCATCTACACCAGCTTGTTTCAAAATGCCATATTCCTCTTCAGAAAGAGAGTAAATCTCTACACTTACACTAACAAATATATTTTTTAATACAGAAATAGCTTCTGCTATATACGATACAGGACTTTCTTTATAAGATTCCCCAGTCAACACCAATACATGTTGCAGGCCTGTTTCAGCTATGCGCAATCCTTCTTCACGTATTTCCTCCATTGATAATTTTAACCGATGAATATCACTGGTACGATTATACCCACAATATACACAACCATTTTCACAATAATTGGCAATATACATAGGTGTAAATAATTGCATGGTATAACCAAAATTGCGAAGCGACTCACGATGAGCACGCTCTGCCATCGGCTCTAAACAGTTCCTGGCTGCAGGAGACAATAAAGTTCCATAATCTTCTAAGGTGAGACGCTCTTTTTGTAATACTCGTTCCACATCACTAACAGATGTATTAAGGAAATGATATTGTAACGCACTATCATCATAATCTCGTAATACTTTTACAAATGACACGTTACTCACCAACCTTTCCCAAGAATCCCGTGAGTGGAGACGAAGCACTCCCCTCGCTTTGAACGATACCTAAGCCTGCTAGATAAGCTTGGCGACCAGCTATCACGGCATGACCAAAGGCCTCTGCCATTGTTACAGGATTAGGTGATGAAGCAATAGCCGTGTTCACCAATACAGCATCCACACCCATTTCCATGGCTTCTGCAGCTTCAGATGGTCTCCCAATTCCTGCATCCACAATGATAGGCACATCGATTTCATTAATTAAAATTTGAATTAGCCCTTTCGTTTCAAGTCCGCGATTGCTACCAATTGGCGCAGCTAACGGCATCACTGTAGCCGCTCCAGCCTCCACCAATCGCTGAGCACTCATTAAATCCGGACTCATGTATGGAAATACCAGAAATCCTTCTCGAGCCAACACCTCAGTAGCTTTAATGGTTTCTTCATTATTTGGCAACAAATAACGTTGATCCCGAATGACTTCTATTTTAATCAAATCGCCACAACCAAGCTCCCGGGCAATCCGGGCAATACGAATAGCCTCCTCTGCTGTTCGCGCCCCAGAAGTATTGGGCATAAGCGAACAATGTTGAGGTACATAATCTAGAATATTACCCGTTGTGGATCCCATATCAGCTCGGCGCAATGCCACCGTAACTATATCGGCTTGTGATGCTTCAATGGATGCCTTCATCGTATCGAATGAACCAAACTTGCCCGTTCCCACTAACAACCGACTACTAAATACATGGTTGCCGACGCGAAATTGATCTGTTATCATTTCAGCCACCTCCTACAAAGGTAACAATTTCCAACCGATCCGCTGCCGTTAACACAATTGTTTCATAGGCGTCACGACTCACCAATTCACCATTATATTCTACCGCTACAGGTTTATCTTTATATGCTGTGCTATATAAAAACTCTTTTAATGTACGCACCGACGTATTTACGCAAGCACCATTCACTTGAATATTCATTTCAGCCTCCAATGATAATCATTTATAGTAAGCCCCGTAAGAACACAAAAACACCGATTCCGTAGAATCGGTGTTCATATACACTCTATTGCTTCCTACGCGGGCATAATCCCGATCAGGTCCAAAGGTCAGGTACTCAAAGCCCTTTCTCAGTCCATAACATGGACTCCCTTGCATCTAATGTGTTTTATTTACTTGTACTGTCAGAAATTAACCTTCAACGATAGCTGTTACAACGCCAGCGCCTACTGTGTGTCCACCTTCACGAATCGCGAAACGAAGACCTTCTTCAACCGCGATTGGAGTGATTAATTCGATGTCCATAGTTACGTTATCGCCAGGCATACACATTTCTACACCTTCTGGAAGGTTTACAAC
>NZ_JAWJZB010000014.1:0-19699 GCF_032970865.1 Veillonella absiana
CTCCATTCTTTGGGTCAAGACGGATTGCATTGGCACTGGCAGATGAGTATGGATATATTGTCAACCGTAAAGCTGTACAGCGTCATATGCGTGAAATGGGGATAAAGGTTATTTATCCAAGGTCTAATTTATTGTAAACCATCCAACATTCGTTGCCCTCAATCTACAACAGCAGGAATTATTTAGATCTTATAGACTTCCTTCACAACTCCATTATTCACCAATCTACAACAGTAGAATTTATTTAGGTCTTATGGCTCAAGGCTTTAATAGACTGGTCAAGGAAATCTATAACAGTAGAAATTATTTAGGTCTTATAGACAGGATAGTTTCTTCTCCCAACACTCCAGATCTACAACAGTAGAAATTATTTAGGTCTTATAGACGATTACTCCGTCAGCTGTCTCGGTATATCTACAACAGTAGAAATTATTTAGGTCTTATAGACATACAAGAAAGTGTGTAATCAATGCTATCTACAACAGTAGAAATTATTTAGGTCTTATAGACATACAAGAAAGTGTGTAATCAATGCTATCTACAACAGTAGAAATTATTTAGGTCTTATAGACACGAAAACTGTATGGAAGCCACTCATTATCTACAACAGTAGAAATTATTTAGGTCTTATAGACACTACAGCGTAGGAGACCAGCTCCAGTGATCTACAACAGTAGAAATTATTTAGGTCTTATAGACTACGTCATAACTTTGCTCACGTACTGATCTACAACAGTAGAAATTATTTAGGTCTTATAGACAAACCACTATGAAACCCACCAATTCCGCATCTACAACAGTAGAAATTATTTAGGTCTTATAGACGCTCACATTGTGAGGTGTTGCTCACGATCTACAACAGTAGAAATTATTTAGGTCTTATAGACTGTATTGGATTCCAGAAGATACATTAATCTACAACAGTAGAAATTATTTAGGTCTTATAGACATGCAAACCATTTTGTTTTATACCGGATCTACAACAGTAGAAATTATTTAGGTCTTATAGACATAAAATTCAGTTGGAACTTAAAGCACATCTACAACAGTAGAAATTATTTAGGTCTTATAGACTCTGTTTTAAATCCTACTTGATGAGAATCTACAACAGTAGAAATTATTTAGGTCTTATAGACATTTATCTGCACACGAAGATATCCGTATCTACAACAGTAGAAATTATTTAGGTCTTATAGACACCAATTCATACGTAGTTAGCAATGTTATCTACAACAGTAGAAATTATTTAGGTCTTATAGACTGTAAAGGAGTATATACAGCGTGTTAGATCTACAACAGTAGAAATTATTTAGGTCTTATAGACCTCGTCATTGTGGGAAAGACTTGAATATCTACAACAGTAGAAATTATTTAGGTCTTATAGACTAATGCAGATAAACTAGACGGGTATCACATCTACAACAGTAGAAATTATTTAGGTCTTATAGACAACTCCGCACGGGGCGCATTATTGGTTATCTACAACAGTAGAAATTATTTAGGTCTTATAGACAAAGCGGTTACCGCTTATGAGCTATGGATCTACAACAGTAGAAATTATTTAGGTCTTATAGACCGCCACCCACCCCCTAAGTGGGGGTGGATCTACAACAGTAGAAATTATTTAGGTCTTATAGACTTTTTTCATTGTCTTTATCTCCTCTTTGAATCTACAACAGTAGAAATTATTTAGGTCTTATAGACGGAATTATTACACGAGTTGAGCCACATATCTACAACAGTAGAAATTATTTAGGTCTTATAGACACTAATCGATATGTGGACTAGAATTTGATCTACAACAGTAGAAATTATTTAGGTCTTATAGACCTTTACGTACATCGGCCATAGCAGATTATCTACAACAGTAGAAATTATTTAGGTCTTATAGACCTTTACGTACATCGGCCATAGCAGATTATCTACAACAGTAGAAATTATTTAGGTCTTATAGACGTATCAAAAAGCATGTAATCAATGCTATCTACAACAGTAGAAATTATTTAGGTCTTATAGACTTTTTAATTTTATGTACAAGTACCAAACATCTACAACAGTAGAAATTATTTAGGTCTTATAGACGCGGTAACTCTGATTATATCAATGATATCTACAACAGTAGAAATTATTTAGGTCTTATAGACGGCTTATCCCTCAATTCTACAGCCAAATCTACAACAGTAGAAATTATTTAGGTCTTATAGACCACGATAAGTCGCGCTCGCTGCAATCATCTACAACAGTAGAAATTATTTAGGTCTTATAGACGTTCATGCCTTACGCCTCTTGACTTCATCTACAACAGTAGAAATTATTTAGGTCTTATAGACATACTTGAACGAGCAAAAGAACGAAATATCTACAACAGTAGAAATTATTTAGGTCTTATAGACCCCAAATTGTTTATTTTGGAGAGAATTTGTTGCTCCAGCAACAAAAAATCATTAGTTACGTCCAATTTAAGCACAAATTCTCTCCTATTTTTACATTAAGACTCAGATTTGCATGTTAATCTATAAGACCCATTATATTACTACTATACTATCTTCATCATGTTTTGCATACCCAAATTTTGATATTCTACATGTTTTGCTAGTTTTTATAATGATGACTGAATCACTTTCATCAAATGTTGGTTCCCAACGATGTTCTATCTCCCAGATTATCTTATCTAGCATACTTTCACTATTTGTAATTTCATATACAGAATACTGTAACATAAACCCAAATTTGCGAATAAATTTATTAAACCTAGATCGTTTCTTATCATCAGCAATATCGTAACTAATTAAAATCATTTTTTACAACCTCCGCCATAGGCATTTTACTAATATCTTCGCTGGTCATAAACCATCTATAGTAGCCTTTTACATAGCGGTAAATGCATATGCTATAATCATTAATCTCCTTTGCAAATTCTACCCCATAATTGGTTTTGCTCTTGAAATTAATCATATAGCGGCCTCGTTGACAGATAAAATCATCTTCTGAGATTTGCTTTAAATTATACATTTTTCTTATTTTAAGGTCGACAATGACACGAAATGGTTCTACTAAATCACAAATTAAGGATTTACGCTTATAAAACTCTTGATGCAAATTACCTTTATAAACATCAAATCCATACATAGATGTCATAGCATCAACATAATTAAATAGCACTGTATAGCCAATATCTAATAACAGATTGATTACATCATTTTTAACTCTAGGTTGGCGACCTTGCCAATTAGCATCTTCAAAAACTCGATTAAAATAGATTTTGGCTGCAGTCCCTTCTATACCTAATAAAGTAGCTAAATCATCTATCGGTTCTACTAGACTCTCTAATCGTTTGTCAAGCATCACAATGCCGTCTTTATATTTACGCAATGATAATAAGGCTTTCCTTTGATTGAGAATCTTGTTTTCAACAATTTTTTGCGCTATTTGACCATTGATATTACTTGTGTATTGTCGACTAACAAGCATTGTATTTCCTCTTGATGCATAAGGGATGCTTTCATAAAATTTATAGCCAGCAGTAAGAAATACAAAAGATATACCAAATCGTCGGCCCCGTTCAATTAGTCCACTAGTCACAGTAAATCCACCTATAATATAGATAATAAATACCCTATGGCAAGTATACTGTAAAATTATTTTTCCTTCCTTATCTTTGACCACAAGATTGTCATTCAAAAAGCTAATTTTCTGCCCTTGGTTAGCATGAATCATGACAATCTTGCGCATTGAAAATCCTGGTTCACTCAACATACTTTTCACCCTGACTTACACAAAGCTGAACATAAATACAGTGCTTGCACTTTTCCGTGTTATTCTGATGAAATTTTCTTAAATCAAACGTTCTAATATCATATAGTAATTGCTTAAACTTATGGAACATCCCTTCATTCTCTTCTGGTAATTCCACCTTATATGATTTATTATCTGCATATGAATAAAGATTTAGAGCTTTTACCTTATGCCCCTGTTCTGTCATGGCAAAATATTGAGCATACAATTGAAATATATAGCCGTCATAAATAGTTGTAATTTTATTCTTCCGCTCTACTAATGCTTCTTTTTTTCTGTCATATATATCAATCTTTCCTATGATTCTATATATATCAGAATATACTTCAATGCCTTGTAACATATCTTTAGATGTGGAATAATATACCGATTACTTTTGAAGATATTCTAAGTACTCTTCGTTAGATATTTCAAATGGTTTTTTAAAGCCTGCTTTAATATTATGCACCGCCATCAGTCCTTTTCGTGCAATATTATACGCACCATTAGCATCAGCATCTTTAGGCAGCCCATTAGGCAAAGACATCCCTACCGCCCTTGAATCAAATTGTTGTCCATCAGCAGCTATAACTGGTGAAATCATATAGTCAGTATCCGTGCCAGTAATTGAGTTACGAATTTGGAGCAATAGCTTAAACAAGTACAAGAATCGCTTATATGTTTCTACATCACAAGTTTTTAAGCTTCCATCTCTTTTATTAAGTATTTTTTCAAACTCTGCAGTCAAATCAATTTCATTAGAGCACCACATATTATTTTTAATTACATCTCGTTTTGTCTCAACGCGAGTACCATAACTAGTTAGAGTCCATTTTGTACAAGATTTAGCATATCGCTGGTTCCATTTCTTGAAGTCAATATCAAATTTGAATACACCATCCTCAAAATATATTTTATCTAGCTTATTAATGAAAGCTTCTGCTTGCTCTTTATTGGTGTATCTCAAATCTGCTCCATAAAGTAAATTTACAAACCCTGTTGTTGGATCAATTTTAGATGTATTCCATGCAGGAATGTAGAAAATAATACCCGACTGCTTACCTATACTGTTTAGAGTTTGAATAGGATTGGCCAATTGTAAACCATGTAAGTAGGTAGAATTATCTTTCTTATCAATAATATAGTTAAACTTCTTGATTAGTGCTGTTTCAAATTTTTGATAAATTTGTTTTTCCACTTTAAAACGTGACCGTTTAAACCCTAGATTGAGGTTCTCCATAACAATGAGTGCATTATATTTCTGTTGCAGTGTACAAATCTCATTTACAACTTGTGAGATATAGCCATCTTTTAGTTCTTTAATCGTTTCAATAGCTTCCCAAGATTTACGTTCTTGGTCTCTAGTTTTACTTCTTTCATCTAGTTTTTGTAAGTACGGAGTACAATGTTTCTTCCCTTTCGAATCAATATTAACAATTTCATCTAAATGTTTTTGTTCTACAATTTTTCCTGTTTTCACATCTACTACAGAGATATAAACAAGATGGCGCTCCCCTCTGTCTATACCAATAATATGTGTAAATCCATCTATATTTTCATTTATTCGGTTATTTAGTTTAACTGGACCTAAGTTTTCTGCACCATAGTTAATTTGGATTGGTACATGGAACATAAACTTATCTTCTGTATACCGTTTATCCTTAATAATTGGATAGTTGAAACTATCTTTCAACTCATTATAATGATGCCCTTTTTCCATAAGCTCTTTAGTATATGTTAAGGATTTAGGTCTGTAGAATAATTCTGCACCACCAGATAGCTTAAAAATCCTTTTTTCTAGATTTTCTTCAGAAAATAAACTTTCAAAATAGATAGTATTTAAATTTTTAGTGCCTTTAGAGAAAGTAGAGAAATCTTTAGACCATATTTGGAATAAATATAACTTTCCTTCTTCAACTAATTCCTCTACTCCTGCTACATGATTAAATTTAACTTTATAATTACTTTTACTTACATCCTGAATAAATTCTGAATATTCAGAGTATTCCTCTGTTTCCTTTAATTCAAAATTAAAAGTTTCCTCATATTTATTTTCATGATGTTTTAAACCATGTTTATATCGATTAATTAGTTCATGCAAGAATTCTATATCAAAATTATTTCCCTTTTTATGAAGACCTGCCTCATATTTTCCCATAAACTCTGGTGATGCTGGGTATTTGTCAAACCAAGATTGAGCACTAACAAATTGCTTTGGTAGCATTTTTGATGGATCAGGATATAGTTTATAATCCATTTTTTCAAATTCACCGTCAGCATTAATGATTAGATTCTTTTCTCTACTTGGTACAGCTTTTTTCCAAACGCCCAAGAAATAATCATAATTATTTCTTTCACTATTAAAACGCCTCAATAAAATAGTAAGGTTAGCCGTTTCTTTATTTACATCCCAGCCGTCTGCTAATGTTGGCGAGTCAAAGTTAAGTTTGAATTTCTCCTCAGAGTATTCTTTTTTAGTTAAGTAGTTTCTTGCTTTATTGTACGTACTATTAAATTCATTCCCTAGCTGATTTTTATTCAAGCTTAGCTCATTATAAAACTCGATGGAAGGATTTAAATTTTCTTCTACAACATCAAATAAATTATAGAAGAATTGGATATTTTTTAGTGCGTCTAAAACATCTTTTATGATAATTGTGTGACCAGACTGTTTTATATTTTTAATTTCTGTCCAGTCTATACTATTAAACAGCTCCTTTGCTTCTTCATAAGAAGCAATAAGCACTCCATACTTATTTTTCAACGCCTCTGAAACATTGATGTCACTGTCCTGGAACAGCTTCTCTATTTTACTTAACGAGTATACATCTTTTTCAATTGTTTTCTTCTTTGTAACTTTGTATTTTTCCCCTTCTTTTTTACCTGTATAAGTAGCATCAAAAGCTTCATTAATTTTGCTGTTAATCACTGTATATGGTACGCTTGGCAAATTGCCTAGTTGTGTATATTTAATAAATACTCCATCTACATCAGAAAGTGCTAATGTTTTAGATAATAATACATCTTTTAGTAAAGTTGAAATTTGTCCAATCAACTCTGCATCGTTTTCAATGATAGATAAAACAAAGGACTGCGTTTCTCTATCTGATAAAATCATTTTATACAACGATTCTAGTCGAGGTAATTTTAATTTATTCTTTTGCCCGTATAAGTTGATTTTTTCATTAATCCCTTGTAGTTTTGTACCATCTTCATAAGCAATACCTCCTAAAAGCTCATTATATTCAGTAATACCCGATTGGGTAAGATAGGAATTATAGCTTTGTAAAGACTCTATGTCCGCTAATTCTTCAACTTCATCTTTTAAACCTACTGGTAATTTAGCAATCTTATCTACATTCTTTTTAAAAATTGTTAAATTTTCATCAATTAATCTGTAAGCAATAGACCCTGATGTATCTCCCTTAAAAATATACGTACGAATGTCAAAGAAATTCACAAAATAAGTACTAAACTTATCATATGTACATACCATTGTACATACCATATCTTGATTAGGACCTGCCGCTAAGAGTTTTTGGAAATGCTTATCTGCCTGTAAATATGTTTTTTTCATTTCAGAATCATAGCAAATACCTGTCACTTGTTTTTTTAGAGATATTAATGCAGCATCACGTTTATTGATATCAAAAGCTTCTTCAAGAGCTTGTGTATCTAAAGAAAGACCTCGTAATCGTTCTTCAATCAGTTGTTTAAAATTTTCATCAAACAACCTTTGTACTTCTTTTCTATGCTTAGCTTTATATTCATCCAGTTGTAACAAATTCGTTTTATTAAAATTTTCTAAGGTTTTACCAAAAGGTTTCAACCCAAAACGAAGTGTCTTATTAATGGTATAAAGATTTTGAAACTTACTCATACTAACCTCCCCGGCCCTATTCACAACATGTACTTTAAAGCATAATTAAAGATAATTCTTCCTAACTACTATCTTTAACTCATAAAACATACTATATTATATATTCAATTAAATGCGAATCTATTCCTGCCTGAATATTTTCCCCTCTTAATAAACGGCTTACGTTGTTCAACAGATAGCGAAGGGTCTATCAATACGTTAATCGATGCTTAGTAAAGAATATCCCTTCAATTCTTCAATTTCTGGCAAATTGACGCTCATAAAGTCGCATCTACCCACCTTCTGGAGCGGCTAAACAGGGAATTACGCCGTCGCACTAAAGTCATAGGCATTTTTCCACGTATGGATTCCTACATTCGCCTATCTCCAACCTATCAAGTCTACGGTGTAAAACCTGTCAACTCAAAACTCCAAATCATTTCCATCAACTCTACGGTCAACCCAAAAATCGTCATTTTAACATGAAAAAAGATCAATCCTGGCATTACACCAAACTGCTCAAAACCTTATTATATCAACGTTCCACGCGAGTAAGCAGACCTACACACTCGATGTGGCTCGGTTGTTCAATGAGTAACCTATTACACCCCCTATGTAGAAGGTAATTGCGGAACACCTATTTTGCTTAAATATATTCTATAAACTCAAAAAGAGATACTGCAACAGTTGCACAGTATCTCCTTTTGGATGCTCAATTAAAAATATTACATAAGTATTTGAGAAAAATCTTTAAAAACTTAATTCATCATCGCTTACTCTGCTATCTCAGTTTCCACTATTGGTTTTGGAATGCTACTGCCATAAATATCACGATAATCATTCTTTTCTTCATTATCTTTGTTATTAACGCGAACACGTTCTACCTTATATTTATCAGTATCATTACCTGAGATACGATCCACACGAATTCGATCTAAACGAATTTGACGAAGTTCTGGTTCAAATTCATTCATTGCTCGATCCATATTTTCATCTACAGGAGCTCCATTTTTAAGAGCGCGATAGATAATAGCCGCAAATTCATAACGAGTCATCGTGCGATCGCCACCAAATGTTCCATCTGGATAACCTTCCACAAGGCCATTTCCAGCAAGCGTTGCTACATAATTATAAGCCCAATGATTGTCTGGAACATCAGGGAAATCTTTTCTCTTATTCATATCTAAAATACCTAGAAGAGAATTTAGCCTATTATTAATTTCTTCTACTTGCTTACGTAATTCCTTATTATCATCACGTAAATCAATGATTTCCTTCGCCATCGCAACACGAGAAGTCGTAACATTATTACCTTGACCTAATTTCACACTAATCCCAGCGTTAACCATATTTTCACCACCACCAATGGAAGCTCCTAAACTAAACATAGTGCTTTCATTTGGCCGATAGAAGGTGCCCAATGCAAGGGCATGCGCACCCTTGTAGTTACCATAGCCTGCAGTGATATCCCATTTATCATCTGGATCGAAGTCCAATGGATGTAATGCGGAGAGAGCTGCAGCTCCAGCACCTACACGGTTAATTTGATTACCAAGTTTGGAGACTTTTTGATTTGTATCCCATAATTGTGAACCATTAATAGCATCTTTACTATTTGGTCCGATGAGACCTGGGGCTACATTAGTAATATTCATATCTCCTGCATCAATACCAGTCTTCGTGATAGATGGTCCATTGATAATTGTTAAACCATCAGAATTCATCGTAGTATCGCCAGTTTGAACGGATTCTAAGCCTTTAAGGTTTTTTGCTAACTTAATCTTTAAGGTATCTGTGCCGTCAGCCACTACACCTATGTTAGGATCTTGAGCAAGTTTGCTTTCATCCGTAATACCGCCAACGATATTTACTTTCTCATTCAACTTCATAGCAAGATTAGTGCCAGTGTCACCACCATACTTCATACCGTCGTTAAGTGTTGCCACTGTTTCTTTTACTGGTTGTCCAGAAGCATCTTTATACTCATAAACCATACGAGTCTTCATTTCACCATCTGCACCATTTACACCAGCAGGGCCTTGATCACCCTTAATGGAAATACCGTTTTCACCATTTGGTCCAGTTAAACCAAGAGAACCATCTTTACCATTTAAGACTGCACTCGCACCATTAGCACCAGTTGCGCCTACAGCACCATCTTTACCATCAATTACTACGGCATTACCATCTTTCCCTGTAACAGTAATCTTTCCATCTTTACCATCTGCACCAGGTTTACCGATAGTAATATCATCTGCGAGGCTTACTTGCAATGCTTTCTTCGTTACTTGTTGACCATTTTCAGTCGTTGTGTAGTCGATAAACTTCGTATTGATGTTATCATCGCCAGTCACTTTAATCGATTTACCAAGATCTTCTTTGTACTCCGTACCTTCTTTATCGATTAAACCAAAACCACCAACTGTCTTATCAACAACTTTAGTTAAATCACCAATAGTCGCCGCATTAGATTTGCTTGCATCACTCACGTTATGAATCGTTTCGCCAGTAGCATATCCACTCGCTACATTAGTAATTTGATTGTCGCCATTATTGAGGCCATCCGCAGTAAGAGTTACTTTCTTAGTACCATCTGTGATAGTTGTTCCCGCTGCCGTAACTGTATTTACTTTATCATGGTCAGTCATGGTGTTACCAGTACCATTCATCACATTAGTTTTGCCATCTGGAGTGGTTGTTGTTACAGAAGTGAGACCTTGTAAGTCTTTTGCTAAACGAAGGGTCAAGTTATCTGTGCCATCAGCAATTACTGCGATGTTAGGAACATCTGCTACTTTTTTCATATCAGTAATGCCACCAACTACATTTACTTGTTCGTTTAATTTCTTCTTAATAACTTGCTTAGATGCATCGCCACCAGTACCTAAATCACCACCATACTTCATACCGTCATTAAGAGTAGCTACTTTTTCTGTTCCTGTAGTGCCATCTGGTTTCGTGTATTCATAAGTGATACGAGTTTTAGTTTCTCCTGGAGCTCCATCTACACCCGCTTTGCCATCGGCGCCTTTAATGGTTAATCCATTAGCTCCTTTTGCACCATTAAGACCAATTGAACCATCTTTACCGTTAATGACAACGCCAGAACCATCTTTACCATTGACTCCGATTTTACCGTCTTTTCCATCAGCGCCAGCCTTACCAATTTCTAACTCATTATTAAGAGAAACTTGTAACGCTTTACCACCTGTTGGCTCACCATTAGCATCCACAGCATCTACTACTTTCGTATCAATATTACTATCACCTGTTACTTGAATAGCAGTGCCAAGTTTTTGATTAATTACGTTACCAGCTTCATCTTTGAGTCCAAATCCAGCATCTGTAATATTATTTACAGCCGTTTTAAGGTCTCCAATATTAGCAGCATTTGTAAGCGTCAAACCAGATGCAGTTTCTAAAGTACCACCATCTAAACCACTAGCCACATTGACAACTTTATTACCACCGTTATCTAAGCCGTTTGCTGTAACTTTTACTGTCTTATTTTCACCCGTTACTGTTGTACTAGTTACTGTTGTACCAGTAGAAGAAATAGTTGTTACATTATTACCGTCTTTTACAGTCGTGCTACCAGCAGTTACAGTTGTCACTTTCGTTCCATCTGTAATAGTGTTACCAGTACTGTTCATCACATTGGTCTTACCATCTGCTGTTGTAGTAGTAACAGAGTTAAGGCCTTGTAAATCTTTCGCAAGTTTTACATTTAATGTCTTCGTTGTAGCATCTGCTACCACACCAATATTACCGTCTGACAATTTAGAAGGATCCGTTACGCCGCCTTTGATATTCGTTTGTTCTCCTAATGGTGTTACGAAAGCAGTTCCCGCATCACCACCATAGCCTGTACCTTTATTCGTCAAAGTCGTATCAAGGTTCGTAATAGCAGTCTGCAAATCACGAATATTAGCAGCATTTGTAAGCGTAGAACCAGATGCAGTTTCTAAAGTACCACCATCTAAACCACTAGCCACATTGACAAATTTATTACCACCGTTATCTAAGCCGTTTGCTGTAACTGTAACTGTTACTTTCTTATTTCCATCTGTAACTGTCGTGCCAGCAGCCGTTACCGTTGTTACATTTGTACCATTGGTCACCGTATTACCACTGCTGTTCATCACATTCGTTTTACCATCTGGTGTCGTAGTTGTTACGGAATTTAAGCCTTGTAAATCTTTCGCAAGTTTTACATTCAATGTCTTGCTGCCTGCATCAGAAACAACGCCAATATTACCATCAGTTAACTTATTGGTATCCGTTATACCGCCTTTTACATTTGTTTGTTGTCCAAGTGGATTAATGAAAGCTGTACCTGCATCACCACCATAACCTGTACCTTTGGCAGTAATATTAGTGATAGCTTGTTTTAAATCGTCAACATTCGTAGCGTTATTAAGTGTATTACCAGATGCATTTTCTAATGTAGAGCCGCCAAGACCACTTGCTACATTTACGATTTGATTATTACCGTTGTCGAGGCCAGTAGCAGCAAGGGTTACCTTCTTCGTATTATTTGTCACCGTCGTACCAGCAGCAGTAACTGTCGTTACATTCGCACCGTCTTTAACAGTTGTACCATCACCAGTCATTGTTGTTGTTTTGGTACCATTCACAGTTTGAACGCTAGTTAGGTTCTTTAATTCTTTCGACAATTTAACAGTCATTTTATTAGTAGCTGCATCTGCTACTACACCAATATTATTATCACTTAAATTAGTTGCACCACCAAGAATAGACATCGCTTGGTCAGAAGCACGTTTAATTACATTCACATCTGCTGCTGCAGTAGATCCAATGGTAGAGTTATCTCCTGCAAAACGAAGTGGTAATGTGAATTGATACAATTGGCTACCATTAATCGCATCTGTACTTGTAGCATTAATTAAACCAGCACCTACATTTTGAATACGACGTTCTGCACCAGGTGCACCTACCGTCACTACTCCAGCAAGATTTGTTCCACCTGCAAAGTTTCTTGCTTGTCCATTCAACACTTCAGAAGCATAATTTGTATTACCTGCAGTAGACGCGCCTTTTACTGTATAAGCAGATTTGCTTCCAAGATATACTGAATTTGCAAGCGTTGCTGTTACATCATTACCTAATACAAAGTAAGAAGCGCCTTCTGTATTTACTTTGTTACGTGCGCCAATTACTGTAGAATCAGTAATTGCTAATTCTCCAGGTGCATTAGGATCTGTAATATTTGCCACTTCGTTATCATGTCCAAGAACAAACATCCCACTTAAATCTTTTGCAAGTTTGCTGCCACTACTGATTTTATTATTGTAACCGTTTACATAAATGTCTTTTAAATAAGTAACTGGAGTAGCCGTATTTGGATCAGGAGCTTGCGCCCCTGAGGCTGGAGTTATTTCTCCGATTTTATTTGTGTTACCTACTACACGCACATTAGTTACAGCGTTTATTGAATTAGAGTTACCAAAGATACCACTTTCAGCTCCAACAACACGACTGTTTGTATTACCCAAAGAATATGTACCCTCTCCAGTAATAACGGTCTTGTTCGCATCGGTTTCAAGGCCTGCATAACCTATACTACCAGAATTTTTACCTGTCACACTTTGATTAGTTCCGATAGCTATATCGTTCTCTGCTCCAGTTTGTGCTTTTGTACCAATTGCGATTGAGGAAGTACCAGCAGCCAAGCTTTCACTCCCCATGGCACTAGCCATCTTACCACTAGCAATAGCCCGGTCACCAATAGCATTGGCTTTATCTGCAGAAGATCTAGCACGATATCCCACAGCAACGCCTCTATCAACAGTACCAGTAGCTATATTCTGATTAGTAACAGAAGCCAAACTGCCAATAGCAAGCGAGTTATTCCCCTCTGTAATAGCACCTGCACCAATAGCTATACCATAGCGATAATCTTGACTTTGCTTAGATACGCTTGTATCACTAGATAGATCCGTAGCACCATCATCAAGAGCTGCATTACCTACATACTTAGAACCGATTGCAATAGAACCTATACCATATGCATTTGCATCATTACCAACCGCTACCGAATTTTCGGCAGTAGCCTGTACTGTTTGCCCAATAGCAAGAGAACGTTTTCCAGTAGCATTGGCATTATCTGCATTACCATAGTCTCCACCTTGATTATTAGCACTAAAATATTTTGGCTGACCTTCTTTCACTGCTGCTTTTAAAGTCTGTAAATTAACCGCATCCATATCGGTTACTGGATTTGATACGTTTGAAATACGAGTGCCTTTCCCTGTATCATTTTTCAAACTGATACTTGCGTCAGCAGTAGTTGATGAACTGTTAACTGCATCGTAAGTTATCCCTCTATTTTGATTAGCTGGCAAATTGTTAATTGCTGTGTTTACATCTGCCAATACTTTATCTTTTACTTTTTTCAATTGTGCAACAGTAGCTGCATCTTGATCATCTGCACCATCAGCTACATTGACAATACGACGCATTGTATTTGTATCCTTAGAACCTACAGAAACTACTGATTCTGATGCCATTCCAGTAAGATAACCAGTCGCTGTTTTCTTTGTAGCTACTGAATTAGATCCTAATGCCACATTATTCGCATCAGCTTTTGCAGAATATCCCACCGCTACACCTTGATCTCCCGTAGTACTTGCCTGGAATCCCAATGCCACTGCTTGTTTACCTTGTGCATTTGTTTCATAACCAATACCAACACTACCTGTTTGTGCTTTCACTGCACCACCAATAGCAACTGCTTTTTCAATAGATGTTGCACTAGCATAAGAGTTTGCTTTATTACCAATAGAAACATTATCTGTTACTGTTTCTGGTTGATTCGTTAAATTCTTACCAGCTTCAACCCCCATAGCAATACTAGCCTTACCACTTACACCAGAACCCGCATTATACCCAATACCAATATTATATTGCCCATTTACATTTGCACCAGCATTTTCGCCAATATTTATATGCGAATGTTTCGTACCTGTTGCATCAGCAGCTTGACCAGCACCTGCATTGAGACCAATTGATATAGTTTTTGTTGTCAAAGCTGTAGCATTATCTCCAATCGCAACGGTATCTGTTTGGTATGCTTTAGAACCCTTACCTATAGCTACAGTATTATCTTGTGTACTATTTGCACCATCGCCAAGTGCTAACGAAGAAACTCCACCAGCAGTTGCCCCTACGCCAAGAGCAACTGCACGTTTTCCACTAGATACGGCTGTGTCACCAATTGCAACAGAAGAATCTGCATTTTTAGCAATTTTTGCATTTTTCCCTAACGCAATAGCATTATCAGCTGCAATCACAATAGCTTCAGTACCAATTGCCATGCTATCATAAGAGAATCTAGACTCTGCATCTCTATTATAAGTAGCAGCACCCTTACCAATAGCAATTACTCTTTCACCACGAGCAATAGAAGAGTCGCCAACAGCAATAGCACTTGTACCATCACCAAGAACAGGGCTTCCTGCCCCATCCATTGTAGTGTCTCCACCTTCTGTATTGGAGCCAGTACGCGCTGCATTACCAATAGCAACACTCTTATTCGCACTACCTTGAGAAGTAGCATGGTCACCAATAACAACAGATTCTGCTGCTCTAGCAGTGCTATCATAACCAATGGCAACGGATCTTTCCGCATTTGCTTTTGTTTCTGCTTTAGGACCTACTGCAATAGAGTTAGTGCCCCCTGCAATTGCATCTGCTTCTGTAGAATTAGCTCTGAAATACTTAAGACCAGGTTTAGTCACATCTAGACCGAGTGTAGTATTAAGAGTGTTAATTGTGTTAATGCGGTTACTAAGAGCTGTATCGGCAGCTTCAGAAGCTGATTTATTGGCAGCTATTGTTGTATCTTGTTGGCTGTTTTTCGTATCATTCGCTGTTTCATTTGCGGTGATTTGATTTTGCAAATTAGTATCAGCCGACTGCAAGTTACCAATAGCTGTGCCCTGTTGTGTTGTGGTTGTCTTTAATGTAGCAATATCCGCCTGATTAGTTGCCACTTGCCCACTTGCTAAAGCATTCACTGCTGCAGTAACTTCTGCATCCGTTGCTACTGCAGGATCTAATCCTACCGTAATCGTCGTGCCTGTTTCGTTAACAGTTACATTAGTACCGCCTGTAATAGTATCACCATTGTTCACCACGCCTGCGGCGAAAGTAACCGTCGATGATAATACGCCAATCACTATTGCTGTCAAAAAAGCTTTTTCTGCATTAATTCTACCTTGGCGAAAACGCTTAGATACATTTACTTTTCCCTGCCCTTTAGCAAGTTCCGACACCACTTGATACATTTGTAGAGATTTGTTATAAATTACCTTATAAATTTTATTCACAAATATTCTCCTCTCTAAAAACAATACCCTTATAATTAAAAACTTATGTTTTTCTAAATATATCATATCATTTTTTAGAAAAAAACTAAAATTGCAAGTTCAAATTGAACACCTTTAACCAAATAATTTAAGCTGCATAGACGGTATCTAAATAAGCTTCAAATAAATCATCAGGCGTATCATACCCAAGGGACTTTCTAGGTAATGAATTCGTATCCTCTGCAAACCAGAGAATCTGCTCAGCAGAGTAGTTTTCGATAGACTTTCCTTTAGGTACGTACTTTCTGAACATGCGATTGTGACGCTCATTTTGAGCTCTCTCATAAGAGCTATATGGATGAGCAAAATATACCATTATACCATATCGTTCTAACTGAGATAATTCCGCAAACTCAGTTCCGTTGTCTGCTGTAATTGTTTTAAATACAGTAGCAAATTGTGATCCATAATATATTTTGAGACTACGTAAAGCAGCTTTTACAGATGCTACATCTTTACGTCGAATCTTAATAGCAATGAATATTCGTCGTTTAAAAGAAGAAAATGAATTTCTCGAGGAAGCGAGCGCCTTTTTCGCAGCCAGCCGTCGGAAGTCAGCAAAAAACAGAGATTAATGTTCATCGCTATTAAAACAGAAGAAAGCACACTTGAAGGAAAAATCTCGTTCTATTGTAAAAGTCTTTATGTTACAAGACAAGGCTTTCATAATTACTTAAAATATAAGAATAGTCCTTGGAAATATCAGTCTCTTGCTGATGCTATGTAGATAACTGTGCTGAAGATGAATGCAATGATACTTATGGGCGAGTTCGAATGCATCAGGCATTGGAACAAAAGCAGCCTGATGGCATCAATGTTCCAAGTGAACGGACCATTTACCGAGATATGGAAGAAATTGGCATCAGTCATAGGCCAAAGAGAAAGCCAAATGGAATCACAAGAGCCGATAAAGAAGCCAGAAAATCAGATGACCTGATCAAGCGTAACTTCACATCTGATAAACCTCTGGAAAAATGCGTAACAGATATGACTCAAGTAAAATGCCTGGATGGTAAACTATATGTATCGGCTATTTTTGATTGCTTTGATTCTGCAGTATTGGGATTAGCAATGGATACAAACATGAAAGCAACTCTTTGTGAAAAAACGCTGGAAAATACCTATAAATCACATCCCGGAATCCGAGGATGTATCATACATAGTGACAGAGGCACGCAGTACACTAGTGGAATTGTCAAGAAAAGTGTAGTCATATAAACTCACTAAATTTCCTTTGATGGTTATGCTGCCAGAAGTTGTTCTGCTGACAGCTCTCTATATACAGCAGGAGGATATCCTCCTGGGTTTGCAGTATAGACTCTGATTCGATTGTAATAGGTAAACACATACTTGAAGATGATGCTCTTGACATCCTCTCGTTTCATCTTATAGGTAGGGATGCGATAAAGTAACTCCTTCTTCAAGGTAGCAAAGAAGCTTTCCATCCTTGCATTATCGTAGCAATAATCCACACCGCTAAGACTTTGCGTCAGTCCTAGGTTTGATAATTCCTGACGAAAGGCATCACTGGTATACTGACTGCCCCTGTCCGAATGAAGGATAGTCCCATCTAGTTTATATCGATGTGTAACAGCCTTAAGAGTATCCAGACAGAGCTCTTTCTTCATGTTGTCTCTCATAATCAGGGTTAGTATTTCCCCATTAAAACAATCCAAGATGGAAGAAATCTAGAGCTTTCCATCCAAGCATTGTATCTGAGAGATATCCGTTAAAAGCTTTTTCAATGGTTTTTTCGAAGAAAAATCCTGTTTCAGTAGATTTTCCTGTTCTTGGATCTAAGTAGTAGGGTGCGTGAGTCCTTTCGGTTTTCGGCGCGGTTTATGCAACCATCCATGCTCGCGCATGATCCTTGTAATTCTACGGATTCCTGCTTTTAGGCCACGTTGTAGCAAAGCCAACTGCATCCGCGGAGCACCGTAATTGTCATTAAATGGAGATTCGTTTAAAATAGCTTCCATTTCTGCCGAAAGAATAGCATCCTTGTTTGGACGTCCAATCATTTTTTTATATTTAAAATAACCGGATGTACTGACCCCAAGAATGTGACACATCAGTTTGATTGTCCAACGTTTGCTGTGACGTTCATAGATGAAAAGGTAGCGCTGATGAGCTCTTACTTCTTTCGGCGTACGGCGAAAAAACCGGGTGCCTCCTGTAAGATCTCATTGGAATGTTTGAGTTACGCATTTTCTTTTTCCAGCTCCAAAATACGCTGCTCTTTGTTATCCGAAGATATTCTTTTATGGCCACTGCCAACATAAGTATCTGCTCCATATTTTTTTCGCTGATTTCTCCAAGTGGAATAGTATAGTAAGGAATTCCAAGTTGATTTGCAACTGCTTTTACGCCGATTTCATCAAAAAGTTTAACGGCCTGTTCTTTAAATGATTTTTCATATTGCATGTTGTTCTCACCTTTCTATGTGCTTTGATAATAACATATATTTGGTGAGTTTCATGACTCTACTTTAATGATAGCACTCCACTAGTGAGCTCTACCGAAAAGCAATAAGTAAATATGGCATTCTCCAAAGTATGAATAGTGCAGGTGGCAGATGCCATGATAATGCACAATGCGAAAGCATGTGGGCAAGGCTGAAAGAGGAACTTCTCTATAATCGCTATGATACCACTAAAATGAAAGTTGAAACTGTTAAAACTCTCATCTGGAGATATTTCATCAGCTATTGGAATAACAGGAGAATCTGCTCTACCAACTGAGGGTTACCTCCTATGGTTAAGAGACATCTGTACTATATCTCATCACAGAGTGTTGCGTAGTTCAAACATCCTTGAGTTAAAAGTGTAAAGAGATATTAACAATATCATTCTGAACTGATTTCATTTATTTTTCTGTATAAATTTTGTATTTCTAACCTGAGACATCTTAAAGCTTACCACTATCATCTAATGAAAGTAATTCTTCTGGAAACGGCTCGAATATAGTTTGTCCTAACAAGTATTCAATATTATATTTTATAGAGTAACCTTTTAAAATACTCGCTATGGCAGATTTGTCGATCTTTCCATTTCTGTATTTTTCCATTAATTGTAAGATAAACACTTTTTCTTCTTTGCTCGCGAAGTTCGAGAAATACCCAAATATATGTTGATAAGCATTAATGTAATTCTTTTTAGAAGGTAGGTTCAAAAATAATTTTACCATTTCATTAAAGTAATTATCTAACACTATATTTGTTTCTAATTTTTCATGATTTGCAACAATTAACCCTAATTTGTTTTTTAATGTTTGATTATAAACAAAATATAAATATTTATTTTTTGCATGATAATCCGCTAATTTTTTCATAAATTTATTTTGTGCCATTTTTTTAAAATTAAAAATCGCATATAGTTTTGTAAAAAAATGCTCTCTTATTATCAGGTTTGTTAATCTCCCTTCTTCTTCAATTGGCAAATAAGGGAAATGCTTTTCCATTTCAGCCGCAAATAAACCCATACTTTTTCCGATCATACGTTAAATATTTTTTAGATTTAGGTTGAACTAATTCTATACCGTCAGGCACTTTAATTAAACTATAATGGACCCAAGAATTTAGACCACTAAAAGTTGCTTTTTAAGTTAGGTTGAATGTAATATTTAATCAAACGGAGGCACTATGAAACGAACACAGTACACACCTAACGAAAAAGCA
>NZ_JAWJZB010000015.1:0-12994 GCF_032970865.1 Veillonella absiana
TACTGAACGGTATCACCAAAGCTTGGATTATAAAAAGCCAGCAGAAGTATATTTTTATAACTAGCCTTTGACCAAACTTAAATGTTAGCAAAAAATGGTCTTGACAATGGGGTCCACTTTAACCATTAAAGCTGTACCCGGCTTTGATGAGGTTGGGAAAAGAATCAGTAAACTTCGTGTTTGTGCGTACTGCCGGGTAAGCACGATGCACGAAGAACAGCAGAATTCCTTTGACGCTCAGATTCGGCATTATAGCGCGATGATTGAACACAATCCGGATTGGAAATTCGCCGGCATTTATGCGGATGAGGGGATATCCGGAAAAAGCAAGAAAAACCGGACGGAATTTTTGCGAATGATCAGGGATGCCGAAAATCGTAAGCTGGACCTTGTTATCACTAAGTCCATCAGCCGCTTTGCGAGAAACACTGCCGATTGTATTGAAACAGTCCGTCTTTTGAAAGGCTGGGGCGTTGGGGTGATTTTTGAAAAGGAAAATATTAATACTTTAAGCGCCGAGAGTGAGCTTATTCTTACCATATTAAGCTCCATTGCAGAAGAAGAACTAATATCTACGTCCCAGAATATTCGCTGGTCTAATCAAAAGCGGTTTAAGCAAGGCAAGATGCATTTAGTGACAGAGCGCTTTATGGGTTATGACAGGGATGGCAAAGGCGGGCTTGTCATTAACGAAGAGCAGGCAGCTATCGTCAGAAGGGTATTTAATGAAAGCATATCCGGTAAAGGGGTAACGCTCATCGCAAGAGATTTAGAAGCAGATGGGATTAAAAATGTGTCAGGTGGTACACGTTGGCAGCCTTCGGTGATATTGGGGATGCTTAAAAATGAAAATATGTAGGCGATGCAATTCTTAAAAAGACCATCACCGCTAATAGCATTACATTTAAGAGAAAAGCAAACGAGGGCGAGGCTCCGATGTATTACATCAAGGATAATCATCAGCCGATTATTGAACGGGAAAAGTTCGAGCTAGTTCAAGAGCTTCTGGCCGAACGCGCACGTGGGAAAGGTTATAGTCCGGAAATGGCCTGGAAATATCAGACCAGATACCCCTTTAGGCACAAGATCGTATGTGGCAACTGTGGACGAGGTTTTAGGCATCAAATTCATAATTGTTCACAGCCGTTCAGGCAGGAATTCTGGGGATGTGCTAACTATATTGAACGGCGAGTATCCACCTGCGATATGCGGCCCATCAAAAACAATACGATCGAGAGGCTGTTCGTTCGGGTTTTCAACAAGCTGCTTATGAATCGGCATCTATTAGCGAACTTTTCCACCACACTTAGAATGGTTAGTCATGCCAAAATCGGCGGAGATAAGCTTGATGATATTAATGCTGAAATTGATAGTTTGTTAAAACAAGAGCATGTATTGCTCCAGTTGTATGAGAAGGGCGTAACGGATAAGACCCTTCTGCGTATTGAACATGAAGAATTAATCGGCAAACTTGGTGGCCTGAGGGCAGAGCGCAACAGTATAATTCAACAAATTGAAGGCCAGGACGAGCGGGTAAAACAAACTGATGAACTTATATCGTTTTTTGAAGGGATAGATAATCCGCTAGAGAGCTTTGATACGGAACTTTTTGAAACCATTGTGGACAAGCTGGTAGTCAAGGAGCGGGAGTGCATCGTATTCCGCTTGAAAAATGGTATGGAGCTTGAAGAACGCTATAAATTGCAGCGCGGCGACGATAAAGTGTGAGGTGATGAGCATGGCATCAGTTCCTTCGTATCCATATGGTTATAAATTGAATTTCCGTGGTAAGAAAGAATTGCATGAAGAAAAAGCCGCGGTTGTGCGACTGATTTATCAAAAATACATTCAGGGGATGAATCGATACGCAATCACCTGGTATCTAATAAACCATAAAATTATGCGGCCGCGCGGCGACTCCTGTGCATGGCAATACAGCATGGTTTCCAAGATTTTAACGGATGAAAGGTATCTGGGAAATGACAGCCGGTATCCGATGATTCTTGCTCGGGAAATATTTGAGGCGGCCCAAGATGTACGCCAAAAAGAGAAGAATAAAGCGATTGCTACAAGGCATGAAAGTTGTAATGAAAAAAGAATGTATCCATTTTCCGGCTTTATCAAGTGCGGAAGTTGCGGCAGCAATTATATAAGAGGGTTGCAACGGCAAAACAGTAGTACGAGAAAGGCAAGCTGGCGATGCCGAAACTATAGGCTTAAAAATGAGGGGAAATGTAAGGCGAGCGGTAATATTTATGAAGAGATGCTCGAGGTGGTTTGTATTGAAGTTTACAACAAGGTTCGAAGGGACTGGCTTGATGGGAAATTTCTTTCCAATACAAAAAATTCTTTGTCTGACTCAGATAAAGCACTGGATCTATTGATTCATGAAACGATTGACCAGATGAGAATGGCCGATGAGGCCAGATTACAGGAACTTCAAAATGACTTGAATGTATTAATAAACAAGCGAACGGCAAACGATTGGGCGGTTGCTCCGTTGGATTTAACGGATTATGAAACCGAGAAAATTAAAAAGCATTTTGAGAAATATCCCATGCAGATGACAAAATTGGATATTGAGCGCTTCAAAGAAGTATTTGCAGAGATTGTAGCTCTCGAACCAGGCGAGGTGAAGTTGATTCTAAAAAACGGCACTACATTATATCAGAAATATAAGCCAATGAGGGGACAGGTGAAAAATGCGAAAGAAAATAGAAGTTATACCCGCAAAGCAGATTAAAGAGCTTCGAGGGCTTGAGCCGACTGCCAAAACCAGAGTATGTGCTTATTGCCGGGTTTCAACAGATAATGAAGATCAGCTCAGTTCGTTAGAGGCGCAAATCAAGTTTTACTCCAGCCTAATCGCTAATAATCCTGCATGGGAATTTGTAGGCATTTATGCGGATGAAGGGATTAGCGGTACGAACACAAAAAAGCGGGCTGAGTTTAATAAGATGATTGATGACTGCATGGCGGGAAAGATTGACATGATCATGACGAAATCAATCAGCCGGTTTGCGCGCAACACGTTAGACTGCCTTCAATATGTGCGCCAGCTTAAAGAAAAAAATATTGCTGTATTTTTCGAGAAAGAGAATATCAATACGTTGGATGGGCGGGGAGATTTGCTGATTAGTATTATGTCGTCGCTCGCGCAAGAGGAGAGTTCAAATTTATCGAAAATAACCCGTATGGGTATCGTGTATCGCTTTCAAGAAGGCAAGGTCTTTGTTAATCATAAGTGGTTTTTGGGCTACACCAAAGACGAAAACGGAAATCTTGTCATTGTACCCGAGCAAGCTGAAGTGGTAAGGCGGATATATCGGGAATTTCTCGAGGGGAAAAGTGCAATAAGCATAATCAAAGGCTTAGAAAAGGATGGCATAAAGAATGGCGCGGGGCGTACAAAGTGGCATGATTCGAATATCTATCAGATTTTGAAGAACAAAAAATATACGGGCGATGCGCTGTTGCAAAAGTCATATACGGTGGATTTTCTTACTAAAAAGCGGGTTCGTAATGATGGATATGTTCCTAAATACTATGTTGAAAACAGTCATGAAGGAATTATAACAAAAGAAGAGTTTTCAGCGGTTCAGACGGAGTTCGCCAGACGAAACAATTTGAGAGGCTACTCTAAAACGGGAAAAAGCGAATTTTCCAGTAAGTACCCGTTTTCAGGGAAATTATATTGTAGCAATTGCGGAGCCAAGTTTAACCGGCAGATGTGGGGTGTAGGAAAACTGAAGAAGCCGGTCTGGATATGCGTCAACCATAAAATGAACGGCGATAAGGCTTGTCCACAGAAGGCGATGATCGAACGCCAGCTTGAACGAGCATTTGTAAGGGCCATGAACAAGGTCATTGGTGGTAAAGACGCATTTATGGAAAAGTTAATGGATAATATTTATGAAAGTCTTGATGCGATTGAACATGAATTTACCCAGGAACAAATAAACGACCGGCTAGCTGAGCTCCAGCAAGAAATAATGAGTTTAGTCCGCTTGAATGCAAAGACCGGACTTGATACTGGAGCGTATGATAACGAGTATAGCCAACTGACGGCCGAAATTGAGCGGTTTAGGGGATTGCGACAAAAGCTGCTGGATGAAGAGGCCAAAAAGTGATCCGAATTCAGCGGATTGATGAATTGAGACAGTTCATACAAGAACAGTATTCACCTCTTGAGCGTTTTGATGGGGAGCTTTTTCGTCGGCTGGTTGAAAAGGTCAGTGTGAAGTCCTTAGTTGAGGCGACTTTTGTTTTTAAGACAGGAGTTGAGGTAGGAGAAGTTTTAGGGTGACATTTATAGCTTGGTGGGAATAATAGGTATATAATTGTAGTATATAGGTTGTTTTCATGTTCTAATTGAATTGGTGAGATTTTTAATATTTGGGAGCAGAACTTAGATTATGTCTAACAGAGATGATTTTAAACAAAAAACGATAACGGAACTTGCAAAGCGTGTTGCTTGGCAATGCTCAAATCCTAATTGTCAGAGGGCTACAGTAGGTGCAAAGTCTGGTAGTGAAGGTGTTATTATTACTGGTATAGCTGCACATATCACTGCGGCAGCCCCCGGTGGACCCAGATATAATCCGGCACTTACTCCAGACCAGAGAAAACACATTAATAATGGTATTTGGCTTTGTAGCAATTGCTCAATCCTCATAGATCGTGATGAAGACGCATTTCCCGTTTCATTGCTGGATGATTGGAAACGTACAGCTGAGAGTCGATCCTTTGCTGCTATTGCAGGGTCAAGCATTGATGCACAGCTAATAAGGAAGATTCCCGTCGAGATGGATGAAGCGGACCTGGAAATAATTCGAAGCCTTTCATTGCCGCAGGATGACGATGTTGAGAAAGTTATAGTTCGACTACGTAACGCCGCTAAAATAGATATCAAGACTTTCAAGGATGAGCGGGGTTGGCCGAAACACGTAGTGCCTATTAATATGACCTCGGAGGACACTAGCGGAGTCCATATATTTAGCATTGCAGGCGTCGCGACTGCAATGGAAATTGTCAATGAAATTTCCATTATTGCCGCACCAGGGCATGGGAAAACGACAACAATGGTGCAGCTTGCAGATACTATTCTCGCATCGGAAGGCGGGATAGCTGTTGTCATTCCGCTCGCAGAATGGGCAATGCAATCAGACACCTTTTTTAGAATGCTTACCCAAAGGAATGCTTTTCGCGATTTCCGTGAACAGCACTTTATGCTACTTGCATGCCACGGGCGTTTGCAGCTTATGTTGGATGGGTGGAACGAACTTGAGTATGGAGCAAAGCTTCGTGTTAGTAAACAAATAAAAACTCTCAAACGTGAATTCCCGCGTATAAAGATAGCTATTAGTACAAGACCCCAAGTAGGGGATTTACCGATTGCTGGGACAAAACTTGAACTTAAAGCACTTTCTGATGAACAACAGCAGGAGATTGCCCTTGTATTGCTTGGGGACAATGGAATAGCATTATTAGAGCAAGCATGGCAAACAGATGGGGTGAGCGAGTTAGTAGCGATTCCCCTTTATCTAAATTGGCTGCTTTCCTATGCGAGCATTGGGGAAATGCCGAAAACTAGGGAAGAGATATTAAATCGTTTTGTCACAGAATACGAGAAGGAGCAGGAAAGGGCTTTAATTTTAAGGCAAAAGCTTTTAGGTTGCCATCAGGTCATTCTTGTAGGGTTGGCTTCAAAAGCTATCAGTGCTTCCAATACAGTGATTCGGGATGATATGGCACGTGCTGTAATTAGTCAGATCGAAAATGATTTGATAATAAAAGGACAGATAACAGGTCGGCCGGAGCCTCAGGACGTCCTTGATACGTTAGTAAATCAGCATTTGTTGGTTTGGTCAAGTGGAAATGCTGGGATTTCATTCCAACACCAGCAAATCCAAGAGTGGTATGCTTCTTTTGATGTCGAGAAATTGATGCTAGCAGCAGAAGAAGGTGATGTGGAAGCAGTAAAACAACTGAGTTTCAATATTCTTAATTTACCCTTATGGGAGGAGCCTATCCTTTTTGCGTGTGAACGATTATCTCATCGTGATTCCAAAAGTGTAAAAGCAGTTGCTGCCGCAATTCTACAGTCAATTACGGTCGATCCCATGCTTGCCGCAGAAATGATTTATAGATCCTCGACAGGTGTCTGGGACATCATTCAAGATGAGATTAAGGCTTTCGCATTACGCTGGCATAAGCCAGGTAAAGTGGATCGTGCAATTGGTTTTATGATCACTACTGGACGTCCGGAATTTGCGGAACAGATTTGGCCATTAGTCACCCATGACGATGACCAAATACATCTAAAAGCCCTTTGCGCCGCTCGGCAATTCCGACCGAGCGTCTTAGGAACTAGTATCCAAGAGCGACTGGCCACTGTACCTGAAGAAGTGCGTGAAAGTGTCTTGGCAGAAATCGCTATGAAGAGTGGCCTTGATGGAATAAATATTGTTACAAATATTGCCAAGACAGAAGCAAGTACCAAAGTACAATTTGCGGTGATTGAGTCTCTTTTATTTCGGCGTGCAGAGCGGTTTGCCATTGCGATCATCAAAGCCGCGAAGGAAGACATTTGGCAGATGTTAGCCTGTAGAAATTATGCGAGTGAAATTACTGACGTCGAAATTGCGGAACGATGGAAAAAAGAACACCTAGCATATATTACAGAAGAAATTAATGTATTAAAAAAACTGAATTTGCTTCTTGATGATGGTGAAATCAGTCCTTATATTGGAAAGCAAGTTGAAGATATCATAGTATCGGATGAATTCCCAATAGGTGATAATAACGCCTATTGGACATTAGTAAAGGCAAAGGATCAATACCTTCAAGAAGTCAAAAGGGGAATTCTGCGTCGTATTGAGACTGGAAGCAAAACTCCTTACGGATCGATTGACTTATTAAGGGACGCAGGAGTTGTCGAAGAAGGAGCCATTATTGACCTGATTGTTAATACTGCCCAAGAAAATCGTTTTGCAGACGAGGCGACTGTGATAGCTGGGCCAAAGACAGTAAGTGTTCTTATTGAAAAGCTGCTTAAACTTGATAAAAAGATCCAGGAGATGGATGGGCCAATCGAAGAGATAACGAGAAGCGAATACTGGCGTTTAATTGACCGTATTAGTCACAGTCAATCTTCATCGCTCATAACGGCACTACAATCATATAGTAATACCCGTGATCCACATATTATTGCAGTTTTGGCAGATATTATAGCTCGACATGCTCAAAAGAACGAAACAGAATTATTAAATATGGATAAAGACCTTCAAGAGTTTCTTGTTAGGACTATTAATCAATGGGTCGAGATGCTAAAATCGCTATCTGCAAGCCGTGAACAATTATCGTCAGTTGTTCGAGTAATATCATTTTTCCCAAAGCCAGAGCTTTTTGCAAGGCTACAAAGTCTTCTGATGGAAGACCTTTCACAATGGAAACGGGCAAAGCATGAATTTGCTGCAAACCCAAGGGATCGACATGCTTCTCAAGATGCTACTATTTGCTATACTAACATTTACAAAGATGCTTTTTCAGCTATTGGTGGAGATAAGGTCACTCAATTGATGCTTCAATACCTATCCGATCTTGACTTTGGGATTGAGGCAGCGTATGTGCTAAAAATTATCTGGGATAAACAACAGGGCGATTATGAGAGGAAAGCTTTTAAACCATGGCCAGATTTTTCAGAAGTAGCTGCCCGGCATCTGCGACGCCAGCAAGAAGGTATAATCTGTGAGTCACAATCACCATTTGCTGAAGCGATTTTTTCTGCTATACATGATATCAACGCATCTACCTGCACCGATAAAGAACACCGACATATGTTGAAACTTGCCAAGATAGCATTAAGTATGCCTCATGGTGATAAGGGTTCCATTGCTTTCGACCTTTTGCAGGTACCGTTGCCACTGTCAGAGAAGCTTGAACTTTTGAAAACGCTCGTAATTGCAGGATACAAAATAGAAGCTGATATGTGTATCCAGGGGCTAAAAGAGCTATTGGAAGATGCTAAGAAGAAGCCATGGCTGTTAAATGAGCAACATAATCAGATTGAAGAATGGCTGCAACTATTACCTTTTTCCAATCGGCCAGAAGCTCTGGTTGAAGCTTTAGATTTAGGAAAAGAACATCTTAAAGAACCTCGCAGGCTCCAGCAATTATTAGCTGCCCTTGCGTATGCTCCGAACACGCCGGCGGAGTTATCTTTATTCGAATTGGCGGAAGCTGATCCACGGTTTTATAAAGATTACTATTGGCTGAATGCAGTGGTTTTACGTGATACGGCTTTAGCGGCCAAAAGAATTCTTAACCTAGTCTGTAGCGGGAAGGTGGCCGGAAATCAGCATGGTCTGCTTTCGGGGAGTATAGCAGATTTAGTCGTTCGTCATCCAGATGTATATCACAATTTATTACAGCGTTATAACCTGCTTTCTGCCACCGACAAGTCACGAATAAAGCCTTTAATAGCAGAGATTGCAAAGGAAGAGGGGTTATTGGTATTAGTACAAAGCTATGGGGAGGAAGGCCTTAAATTTGATCGAGTGTTAGAAGAAATGATAAATGAAATAGCTGTGGGTAAAAAAACATTGCCGCATGTCTATGAATACTATAGCGTCGATGTGTCAGATTTGCGAAAAAAACTCTTTGCAATGGTTAACGAAGCTGGTGCTGCGGCCAATGTTGCAGCATCATGTTTGGAGCTAATTGATGAACTGCGCGATAAATATGGAAGTGTTGACACTGAACCGCGTCATCCGGATATTGAGTCAGGGCGTCCTTGGCCACTTGTGACGCACGTGTAGTGCGTATCGTTGTTAGAAAGACAGTAAACTATTAAAGCCTTCAGCGTAAATAAATATGTCGGAGGCTTTTTCATGTGTTTTCTAAAGAGCGCTATTTACCAGGAGAGGCATGTGGAGTGCGTAGCGTTGATGTCAAGGGTTCAGAAGTAATGTGTGAAAAGGGCTTGAAATAAGGGGATTTTCGAGGGTTGGGGTTTAAACTCCGGCTCTCGAATTTTTGGTTGTAATCGAGGAACTAAACATATCAACGGCTAAAATGCCGTAGGGTCGAGTTGACAGCTTGAAAACGGGTAGGTTGTGGAGATAGGATTGTTAAGATGTGATGGCAAGTTGACGGAATGATTGTAAATTGATTTTTCGCTAGAGTATATGGGTGGTTTGAAGAAAAATAGGCTATTCATCATAGATGAAAATGAAATTGATGTTGATTAGCCACAAGAGGTTGATATGGAAAAGAAAGTAAACTATATTCCGGCTGTACGTTCTAGAATTGAAAAGAAGGTTGGAATATATTGCAGGGTTAGTACAAATGACATGCAACAATTGAATAGTCTTACTGCTCAGATTTCCGGACTTACTAGGCTTGTGGCTACAGTGGATACTTGGAGATTAGTTGATGTCTATATTGATATTGCATCCAGTAAGTCCAAATCTCTAAGAAAAGATTTTGCTCGTATGGTTGAAGATAGCAAGCAAAAGAAAATTAATATAGTGATAACCAAAAGTCTTAGTCGGTTTGGCAGGGATACTGTTGATACACTCGAGGCTTTGAAGATACTAGGAGAATCCGATGTTCGTGTTATTTTTGAACAAGAAAATCTGGATTCCGCTGAAACCGACAACCAGCTGATGATTTCCATCGTGGAGGCATTGGCACAAGCAGAAAACGAGAGTAGAAGCGAAAACATCAAATGGGGTATTAAGAAGAAGGTCGAATACGGAACTTCAAAATTAGCTGATAGAAAATGTTACGGATATGATAGCGATGAGAACGGAAAATTAATTGTTAATGAGGAACAGGCAACTATTGTTCAGAAGATATTCAACTTGTATCTTGGTGGCAAAAGCGTAACAGGCATCTTGAAAGAACTAGAAAATCTAGGTATCAAATCACCAACCGGCAAGGATAAGTGGAACAAACGAACTGTTGAGTTGACGCTAACCAAACGAAAGTATATCGGAGAAGCGGAGCTTTTGAAATCTGATGAGAATAGTACATATTATTTAATCAGTGATAATAACCCGGCAATCATCTCTAAGGAAGTTTTTGAGGCAGTGCAAAAAAGAAAAACTCAGAGAAGCAATGTCACGGTAGATGAAGAGGGGACAAAGCACCGCAGCGCAAATAAGTATAGCTCAAAGAAAAAGTAGTCGGATAATTATCTTCATCTTTGTATAATAAATGACTTGCTATTATGTGCCTCACGAGTGATATATAGTACTACCAAAAGAAGAAAGGTAGGAATTATGTATGATGTACTTAAAGCTAAATGCTGATTATGAGCAGGGGGAACTTGTTCCATTATTGGATGATGCGATTTATGTGTATTGTGATGTTTGCAAAAGTTTACATAGAATTGAAGATGTGAGTCATGCTGCATTTGGATCTTGTTCTTTTGAACAGCTTAATGCCTGTGAGAAATGTAGTGAAGAACTTCAAAAAGAAGATGAAAAGAAACAAATCGCAGAGGCTTTGGGTTGGTATCCTAAGGTTACACTAATGATGAATGATAGACTAGCCACAATAGATGAAATGATTTCTTACATACAGCATAAGGGCAAAAATAGCCTAGTTGAAAATGATAGTGGTGAGTAGATAGAATTAATGTAAAACATACATAAAATCAAGGTTTTACAGTGCTTGTAGATATATTTGGAAATAGCCTAAGTTTCTCACGTTGAGACAGTCTGTTTGATGTCACGAAAAGATAAATAAATAGACTGTAAATAGCTTGAAATCAAAGGTTTCCAGACTTTCGGTAACAATCACCGATTGATGGAAACCTTATTTTTTTTATCGTTAAAAAGTAGCCCCGGTTTAAGAGCATTGTTGGGTTGAGGCTATAGAACTGCTTTTTATCCCGCGAGACAAGGGAACTACTGTCAGAAAGATAGGTTGAGTTAACGGAACTGTTGTCAAGAAAACAATAGAAAAGCGACAACCAAGAAGACCGCCGCTCTTACAATTAGATTAAATCTTCACGAGTTACAGCTTTATTTTTATATAAAAGAGGTTGACATAGTCCACTAAGTTGAATATAATATAATTTGTTGACATAGTCCACTAATTGAGAGGTGAATCATATGAGCAATCAGAAAGCGGTGCATAGAATTCGAGAATTTAATCGATTATATATGTCATCCATGAATCTCCTTGGAAATCACTATCTTGGCTCGGAATATCCTGTGACGGAAGCAAGAGTTTTTTTTGAGATATATGAAAATAAAGGCTGCAATGCTGCGCACATAGCAAAGGTAATGAATATTGATAAAAGCTATCTGAGCAGGATTATCAAGAGCCATGAGAAGAACGGCTATATTCTTCGGACGGCATCTGAAAGCGATGGAAGATCGTATTGCCTTTATCTCACAGAATCCGGTATCCGACGTGCAGAGGATTTTATTCGTAAGTCTGATGAAGAGATTGGGGAAATCATTGAACAATTAACTAATGAGGAGTGTGTATCTCTCGTACAGGCACTTAGTACGGCAACGGATCTTTTGAACAAAAGCAGGAAACAAAGAGAGGAGAGTGAGACATGAAAATCGTTTCTTATGATCCAAAGTATAAAGATGACTTTGTAGAAATGAATAAGAGGTGGATATCCGAAATGTTCGTCATAGAGCAGGAGGATATCCGGGAGCTTGAGAATATCGAACCATACATCCAGAAAGGCGGCCAGATCTTTTTCGCTGTAGATGATGACGGCGGTGTGATGGCCAGCTGTATGATTGCTCCTAGACCAGATGGGGATTGGGAGATCATGAAGTTTGCTGCTAGAGGGATGTACACAGGAACTGGGGCAGGCAGTGCCTGTCTAAAAGCCTGCATTGATTACGCAAGAGAGCAGTGCTTGGATAAGGTACTGATTGTTTCAAATCGTAAGTGTGAACATGCAGTTCATCTGTATAGAAAGTACGGTTTTACAGAAATCCCAGTGGATAAGGAAAAGTTCCCCTTTGACCGGGCAGACATAGCATTTGAACAGGAGTTTCATTATGATGACATTTGACACGAAAATTAAGGTGATATTAAGGGATGATCTTGAACCGTGGCAGGAACTGAACGTCACAGCTTTCCTTATCAGTGGGATTGCCGCTACACAGGATATTGTTGGCGAACCATATATTGACGCGAATGGAGTTCAGTACCTTCCGATGTCGCAGCAACCGATTATGATTCATACAGCATCAGCAGATAAGCTGAAAGAAATCATGAAGAGTGCTACCGAAAAAGGTATGGCAGTATCCATTTATACGCATGAATTATTTACAACTTACAATGATGAAGATAATCGCGCCGAGATTGCAAAGTATAAAACAGATGATCTTGATCTTGTGGGGATTGGGATACGAGGGAAAAAGAATCCCCTCGACCGTATTACCAAGGGAGTTGACATGCATCGTTAACGAATCTGATATTTCCACATAGCTGCATCTGGAATATGATTTGCAGTTTACGGCTGGGAAATAAAATGTACAGTTCTCCTATTATCATGTGGAGTGCGTAGCGTTGATGTCAAGGGTTCAGAAGTAATGTGTGAAAAGGACTTGAAATAAGGGGATTTCCGAGGGTTGAAGGTTAAACTTCAGCTCTCGAATTTTTTGTTGTAATCGAGGAACTAAACATATCCACGGCTAAAATGCCGTAGGGTCGAGTTGACAGCTTGAAAACGGGTAGGTTGTGGAGATAGGATTGTTAAGATGTGATGGCAAGTTGACGGAATGATTGTAAATTGATTTTTCACTAGAGTATATGTGTGGTTTGAAGAAAAATAGGCTATTCATCATAGATAAAATGAAATTGATGTTGATTAGCCACAAGGAGTGAAAATGGAAAAGAAAGTAAACTATATTCCGGCTGTACGTTCTAGAATTGAAAAGAAGGTTGGAATATATTGCAGGGTTAGTACAAATGACATGCAACAATTGAATAGTCTTACTGCTCAGATTTC
>NZ_JAWJZB010000016.1:0-7570 GCF_032970865.1 Veillonella absiana
ATACTGAACGGTATCACCAAAGCTTGGATTATAAAAAGCCAGCAGAAGTATATTTTTATAACTAGCCTTTGACCAAACTTAAATGTTAGCAAAAAATGGTCTTGACAATGGGGTCCACTTTAGTGCTACAGCCTGATAACATAAATATACTGCTAACTGCAAGTGCTGAGACCATCAGAATAGTGACAAAATGTCGATTTAAAGATTTATCAATTTTCATAGTAATTCCTCCTTTAAAATTGTTTAATATAATTATACATCAAGAATGTGACGAAAATATGTTTCATGATTAAGTTGCTCTATGAAAATAAAATATTTTCATCTAACATTCAACCTGACCACACAACCCTGCCAAATTCAAAAAACATCTAAATTGACCACTCACAAACACATGTTATCTAAACTGGCCACACACCAAACTATGAAATCTAAATTGCTCTGTCACGTTCAAAATCATGCCTTTGGACTTGTTTCCACGAGTAGATATTTTTACGATTTCAACACTTCGAATTTTCACGCTAAAACCCCGTAAATCCTTTATTTCAAGCCTTTTTCACACACTCACTCTTTTACCCTTGACATCAATACTACCGTCTCCACATGGCTCGACCGTATGTTTTTAATTACAACAACCGCACATTTTCAACCTATTGGTTCGGTAGATACAGTCCACACTTTTTTCCTGTTCGGTAGATGCAGTCGACCAATAATGTCCGTTTGGTAGAATGGTCAATGATAAATTGGAATCAGTTAGTTACTTGTATTCACTCGGAATAGGAATATTAAATCTCTCACACAATAGTTTTACATCATGCACATCATTTTCATCATGCTCATATCCCAAGTGAAATAATACTTGATTTTCAGCATCAATACATCTTACTATTTTATCGCCTATTTTCCCAATGCCACTAAACACTTCTGGAGGATATGCTTCTCCTTCAAAAACAATGTATCCTTGTTCGTTGAATTTAAATATATGAAGATCAATTATCCTGCCTTTAGCATCTTTCCAAACGGCGTGAGATACGGTGGTATATGATTCTGTAACTTCAGTAAATCCTTTTTCTTTTAATATTTCAATAAACTTTTTACTATTACTTTCTCCCACAAATAAATCAATATCGTTGTGTACTCTTGTTTCTTCTTCTAATAGCGCATCTACTCCCCAACCGCCATCTATCCAAATGTTAATTCCATTTTCTTCAGCATATGTTATTATCTCAATGGCATCTGTTTTATTTACCATGTAATCCCTCCGTTCAAATTACCATTTCTACTTTTACAATTGTATTGTTTTTGTTGCAACATTTTCACAAAATGTACTATCATGCTCAACAAACAAAATTGTAGGTTCATGTTCAATTAACAATTTCTCAATCTGCATACGAGAAATGACATCAATAAAGTTCAATGGTTCATCCCAAATATACAAATGTGCTCGTTCACACAGACTTTTAGCAAGCAATACCTTTTTCTTCTGTCCTCCACTAAAATCCTCAATATTCTTTTCAAACTGTTCTCTTGAAAAATCAAGTTTTCTTAGCAGCGATTTAAATAAGCTCTCCTCAATACGGTGTTTATCTGCATACTCAGATAAGTTACCATCTAAATCCGAAGTATTTTGTGAAACATACGAAATAATTAACCTATTATTCCTTTTTACAATTCCACTATGGGGGATGTCCTCTCCATAAATTAATTTCAATATGCTTGATTTTCCGCTGCCATTCTTCCCTTGAATAGCAATCTTTTCACCTTGCTCTATAGTGAAACTTACTCCTTCACAGACAATTCTATCATCATATTCAATTGCAACATCTGTAAGTTCTACAAGTTTTTTGTCATAGAAAGTAAGCGGTGCTATTTTTAAGCTTTCATTAGATTCAATATTTTTAAGGAGCTTTGATTTTTCATCAATCATATCTTGTTGTCTAGATTCTATATTTTTAGCACGCTTCATCATTTTTGCTGCTTTGTGTCCAACATAACCTTTATCTAATTTACTCCCTGAATTAGTAGTTCCATGCTTGCTGCTTTCCACACTATCTGACCATACAGTTGTACGTTTCGCTGAACTCGAAAGTCGGCCGATATCCTTTTTCAATTTTTCATTTTCTGCTAATTCAAAACTATCTTGTAATTCTTTGTTTCTCCACCATGAAGAAAAGTTTCCTCTCTGTATTTCAATATTAGTTTTGTTAATTGCTAGAATATGATCAATACAATTATCTAGAAAAGCTCTATCATGTGAAATCAGAATAAATCCTTTCTTTTTTGCCAAGTAGCTACTGAGCTTTTTTCTACCTTCTGCATCCAAATGATTTGTAGGCTCATCAATAAGAAGAAATGAGTTTTCCTTCAAAAACATTGCAGCAAGCAAAGCTTTGGTCTGCTCACCTTTTGATAGTGTATTAAACTGTCTATATAAAACATCATCATCTATATCCAACAAGGATACTTCTTTCATTATTTCCCAATCCATTGAATTGGGACTGATTTCCTTTATGATATCTATGGTAAAACTTTCTGGATCCTGCATCTCATAAGGAAAATATTCAAAAGTTACATTAGCTGATATACTTCCATTATATTCGTATTTCCCAAGCAAAAGATTTAGAAAAGTAGTCTTTCCTCTTCCATTTCTTCCGGTAAAGCCCAATTTCCAATCGGTATCAATTTGAAAACTTACATTTTCAAAAATATTATCATAGCTACCTTCATAAGCAAAGGTTAGGTTTGTAACATTTATTAAAGACATATTTTTGTCCTCCTCTGTATTTAATAGTATAAATAACAAAGTCAGAACAATAGGCGACCTTGTTATTACTCCATATAGGTATCGCCTGCAGTGTCCGACTCTATATGGAGATTATCATGTGTTAGCAAAGTGTCTTTATTTATCATAATGTTATTTGTCCTCCTTATTCGAATTATTTATAAAAAAGAAAGAGCCGCAAGAATTAATTATTCTTACAGCTCATAGGTATACATAGTTAAGCTAATCATTTTAGCATAACATAAGTGTATATATTAAGAGAAAAAAGAATAACTTTCTTGCATAAGCACAACAAAACAAACAGAACGCACCTGTCTATCTTTGTATTAAATGTACTTTAAAATTAGCAAGAAAAATTAATCATTTTTTCACCTCAAATTTCAATTTTTATCATTATACTATAATAGGTCAAAAAAGTCAATAAAGAGTGAATCGAAAAAACCGCCAACCAAGAGAGGATTAATCTCCTAATTGGCGGTCTGTATCCAAGTTATGCTTATACTTCTACTTCAATTCCTGACTTAAACCTCACAACCAAGTTGTTTTCAAATATAGTTGCTTTCTCAACTAAGAGCCTTACCAACTCTTCATCGTAATCAAGGCTCTGATCTGCATGGTTTTCTATAAATTCCATCATCTCTGTAATTCGGTCTTTTTCGCCTTGGCTTTCCGCTTCCTCTGTAAGGATAGTTTGCTTTCTTTCGCTAAGTGCCTGTATTTCATCAGCAAGGTTTTCATAGTCTTTGCCGGAATTAGCATAGCTGATGAGTTCCATCTGTTTCTCTTCCATTTGCTTGTCAATGTTGGCAATAGCCTGTTCATTTTTCTCGCAGACCACTGATTCTATATTCTCTCTCAAAACTGCAATCATCGATTCGCCACCGCCAAGAACTTGGTTAAATGCCTCTGCCACTGTGGCATGGAGGTCTTCCTCCGAAATTGTCCTTGATGTGCAACCTTTAGGTCCCTCTTCCAATCGTGTAACGCATCTCCACACAGTAGACTTCTTGCCACGATTGTTCCAATAAGTCCGCCTATAAATGTCTCCGCAATCACTACAAAAGGTGATGGAGAATAGTGCATACTTACTGCTATATATCCTCCTCCTTCCTTCTTTGCCTTTGAATAAAAGGCTCCTGCGTTTCATTTCTTCCTGTACTTGCAGCTATAGCTCTCTTGGGATGATAGCCTCGTGATTATTCTCAACATAATATTGTGGAACGATGCCTTCATTTTTGACACGCTTTTTTGTTAGGAAATCCACCGTGTAAGTTTTCTGTAACAGTGCATCTCCCATGTACTTTTCGTTCTGCAGTATCTTTTGGACTGTTTCCGGTCTCCATTTCGGATTGCCCGCCGCTGTGTAAATTCCGTCTTTCATCAAACCCTTACAAATTCCTGCGAGGCTCTCGCCCTCAAGGTACTCTCTGAAAATTCGCTTTACAACCTCAGCACCTTTTGGCTCAATGATAAGGTTTCCATCCTCGTTCTTTGTATATCCAAGAAATCGGTTATGGTTGACCTGCACTTTGCCTTGTTGGTATCTGTATTGAAGACCAAGTTTAACATTCTGTGAAAGTGACTGACTTTCCTGTTGTGCTAAGGACGCCATAATGGTTAGGAGCACCTTACCCTTGGCATCCATTGTATTAATATTTTCCTTTTCAAAATATACCGGAATGTTCTTTGCCTTTAGGTCACGAATGTACTTTAGACAATCTAAGGTGTTACGGGCAAATCGGCTGATAGACTTGGTAATAATCATGTCAATGTTACCAGCCATGCATTCATCTATCATACGGTTAAACTCATCACGCTTTTTCGTGTTTGTGCCTGAGATACCATCATCAGCAAAGATGCCTGCGAATTCCCATTCAGTATTTTTCCTAATGAAATCTGTGTAATGCTCCACCTGTGCCTCGTAACTTGTAGCCTGTTCATCTGTATCCGTAGAAACACGACAGTAAGCTGCAACTCTGAGTTTCGGTATATCTTCTGTTGCTACTGTGTTGCCAAGCCGCTTTCGAGCCGGAATGACAGTAACATTTTTACCTATATTCATATTAGCCATCAGTTCACCTCTCTTTCTATCAGACTGTACATATATTCAGCTTGTGCAAAAGGATCATCAAAAAACTTCGTCTGTCTGCCCATCTTAAATTGTGTTTGTGGAGTAGGGGGTAACGGCTCTTTATATTCCTTTATTCTTCCAAGAGCCAATGCCCGTCTGCGTATTTCATTATTTGCCTTATTAAAAATGTCGCTATCAACAATGGCAGGGTAATAATCATCCCCAACATAACGCTCATTTTGTAGCATTCTCTTTGCCGAAGCGTGGTACAAGTTAAGTCCTGCTTTTTCGGCAGCCACTGTAAGAGCCAACCCAGAGTTATAACCTTCAAAGAGTTCTTTTACTTGACCTGCTGCCGTTTCATCTATAACTGCCTTACCGCCTTCAATGCGGTAACCATATGGTGTATGTGTCATTAATCCACCAGCCTTTCTTTTAAGGAAAGACCGCATTTCATTTTAAATACAATCTCCTCCCTGGAATTTACAACTATCTCATCTACAAAATCCTCAAAAACATTATCGTTAAATTTCAATGCCATTCTGTTTCTGCTACAGAACCTTATGAGCCTTTGGGTTTCATCTATCTTTGATGCATTACCGCTTACCGCATAAGATATATGTTTTTTCTCTGTGGCAAGCCGAGCAAACTCACTTAATAATTCCGTATTCTGCTTTGTAAACAGTCCCGGATTTAAAAGTCCCTTTGACATAAGTTCCATAAGCACATTACGCTGATTCTCGTTCTTCTCAATCCGTTCTTCAATTTCAGTTATCTTCTTTAGATAAGCTTTCTCATCAATATTTCTCAACCCTTGCATAAAGGGTTTGAGAATCATATCACAGGAAAAAATCAGTTTGTTTAACATCGTTACAAATGCAGCCTTGATATCTTCATCTTTGATGAACTTCATTGAGCATTTAACTGTGTGATCTATGTGTTTTGTACAGCACCAGGCGATATACTCGTTCTTTCCAGAATAATGAATACGTCTTTTGAAACGGGAACCGCACTCTCCGCAGGTTATTTTGCCGGAGAATACATACCGCTTTTGGTATTTGCCTTCTTTTTAAGAACACCCTTTTCCAGGCCACGCTGTTCCATAACATGTTGTGCCTTGTCAAAATCCTCATGGCTAATAATAGCCTCATGGTGGTTTTCAAGAAGGTATTGATTTTCTTCACCGTAGTTTATGTGACGGTTAAAATTGCTGTCAGTATAGGTCTTTTGAAAGATAACATCGCCAGTATATTTTTCGTTCTTCAGAACACCTTGAACCGTCGATGGATGCCATATCGTTCCTCGCTTGGATGGAATACCTCGCTCATTTAATTCCTTTGCTATGAGGAATGCACCTTTACCGTTAATGTACTCATTAAAAATGGTGCGGACAATTTCTGCCTCCTCAGGCACAACCTTCATCTTGCCATCAGCATTTATGTAACCGTATGGAGGGTAGGAAATTATAAAGGTGCCGTTTATAAAGTGTTTCTGGATAGCCCATTTACTGTTTTGTGAAATGGAAACAGACTCGCTTTCAGCAAGACCACTTAGTATGGAGAGCATTAACTCACTTTCCATAGAACCTGTATTAATGTTTTCTTTCTCGAATTGAATGAACACACCGACATCAATTAGCCTTCTTACCATTTCCAAGCAGTCGGTTGTATTCCTTGCAAAACGGCTGATTGACTTTGTAAGTATAAAATCAATTTTGCCTTGCTCAGCATCCGCAATCATATCCAAAAGACCGGTTCTGTTATCTTTCTTAGTACCGCTCAAGCCTTCATCATAATAAAGACCCGCAAACTCCCATTCTGGGTTCAATTTAATGTAGCTTTCGTAGTGCTCTTTCTGTGCCTTTAAACTTACCAACTGGTCATCACTGTTTGTAGAAACTCTGGCATAAGCAGCAACACGAAGTTTTCTCTTTGAACTAGCTGCTATATCTTCAACTTTGAACATCTTTTTCATCATCTCACCTCGCTTTCGGTATATGATATATTCGCTCTAAAAGTCAGTAATAGCAAGTGTTTTAAGGCATTATCTTTGCTAAAACAGGTGAGAATTTTTTACGATTCAGCTCTGTAATTTTGTCGAATTCATCCAGTGAAATTAACTCCGCAGATAAAAGCTGTTTAAGTATTTTTTGAGCCATATAGTAATCAGCCTCTTTCTGCATCTGGCTGTTAGTCATCTTCATTGCTTCACCATGTATTTGGCTACTATCTGTGACTTGAAAAATATTCATAAAAAAACACCTCCTACCTGGTAGCCACGGCGGGAGGTGAAATCTGATGTTTTACCTAATCTTTTTTATAAAAATCGCATTCATAACCATCGACATTAAGGAGCAACCCCTTTGCCCAGGGAGGCACTCTGCTCATCTGCTCACATACGCTATCTATTGACATTCGAGGGTCTGCCTCAATAATTACTTCATCATGCACATGAGCCACTATGTTACACGTTCGGAGTGTTTTCATGGCATACATCAAAATATCACGGGAGATTGCTTGAACAATATTCTCTACAAATTTGGGCCCATAGCTTTCGATTCTTTCCCATTTCTTTGTTCCGCCTACACCTTCATAAAGTCATCATACATAATTCCTACCTTTCTTCTTTTGGTAGTACTATATATCACTCGTGAGGCACATAATAGCAAGTCATTTATTATACAAAGATGAAGATAATTATCCGACTACTTTTTCTTTGAG
>NZ_JAWJZB010000017.1:0-5988 GCF_032970865.1 Veillonella absiana
TGCTTTTTCGTTAGGTGTGTACTGTGTTCGTTTCATAGTGCCTCCGTTTGATTAAATATTACATTCAACCTAACTTAAAAAGCAACTTTTAGTGGTCTAAATTCTTGGGTCCATTATAGATATCTTCCCTCAAATCAAAAATCCGTGATTATCCTTCCAGCTTAGAACCAGACCTCAAATCACGGAAAGCCTTAATATACTTATCTAATTACACACTTACTTATCAACCCTTGACATCAATACCACCGTCTCAACATGGCACGAGAGGATAGGAAGTATGTCAAATGCCTACTCTCGTTTATGGGAACATATCCACTAACCTCTTTCTGTTTGTGGAAACATATCAGCAAGATTGCTCTATAAAGCAAAAATAGTACTTGCACCTATTATACTTTGTACAAGCACTATTTCACAATATAAATATGGTATTTTATTTGCCACATTCATCATGATGCTGATGTTCATGGCAAACAGAACCAGTCGACTTTAAAGAGCCTTCCAAGTATGCTTCTACTGCTGCTTTGGCATTACCTTTTGCTCCAACAATAACTTCGATGTTCCTTTCATTAAAAATCTCAACTGCACCTCCGCCCATACCACCGCTGATGATGACATTTACACCACGATCGGCAAGAAAATTAGGCAGGAATCCAGGTTTATGTCCAGGGTTAGCAATAGTTTCACTTTTGACAATTTGATTATTTTCGGTGTCAAAAATCATAAACCCTTCGCAATGCCCAAAATGCTCTGTTACCATTTCCTTTTCACTTGCTACTGCTATTTTCATCATTGTTTTTTCCTCCAATTTTTTATTTTGAATATATTTATCTAATATTTCTGCTGCATGTTCAGTTTTGGAACTCTATCTAAAGGATTTGAATACCCATCTAGCATTCCTGCAACTATGAACATTTCACTGACTGCTCCACATACCTCTCGTAGTCTTCCCATTCCACCACCAAATGAAGAAGAAATTTTCAGTGCTGTTTCTGAGTCTAGTCCTGTTTCATCACAAAAGGCTAACACTACCGATTGAGAGCAATTGTATCCTTTTGTGAATAATTCTTTTGCTAATGTTGAATGTTCACTCACTTTTTATTTTCCTCAAGTCTTTCCTCTAGTAATTTTGATGTGCTATCAAGCCAATTGCCATCAAAAAGCTCTATCATGCCCTTGTCACAGGCAGCTGAAATTTTCGGATCAATAGGTAGTTTAGCAAGAACCTTTAAATTATGTTTTTCAGCAATTTCTTCAATGTGGCTTTCACCAAATATCTGATAGTCCTTGCCGTTATCAGGGCATTTAAAATAAGACATATTTTCTACCAAACCAATGATTGGGATATTCATCATTTCTGCCATTTTGACGGCTTTAGATACAATCATGGATACCAGCTCTTGTGGAGAAGTTACGACAATAATCCCATCAACAGCAATGGATTGAAATACTGTAAGGGGAACATCGCCGGTTCCTGGTGGCATATCAATAAACATAAAATCTACATCACTCCAGATAACATCAGTCCAGAACTGTTTAACTGTACCAGCAATTATTGGGCCTCTCCATACAACAGGATCAGTATCCTTTTCTAAAAGTAAATTAACAGACATAATATCAATGCCGGTCTTTGTTTTAACAGGGAATAGTCCAAATTCGCTACCAGTGGCTTTTTCCCGAATTCCGAATGCCTTTTGAATAGAAGGTCCTGTAATATCTGCATCAAGAATGGCAGTATGATAACCCATTCTATTCATGGTAACAGCGAGCATGGAAGTAACAAGTGACTTTCCTACTCCGCCTTTACCACTGACAATACCTATGACTTTTTTTACGCTGCTCATCTCATGTAACTTCTCGGAAAAATCAGTTTTTTGTTCTTTTCTTTCTGCACAGTCCTCTGAACAACTGTTGCAGTTTTGATTACAATTTTCGCTCATAATTTAGCTCCTTTATTTTAGATTGTTATTTCACTGCCTGTTGATAAATAATCAATATTATCACCCATAACAGATTTCAGCCTTTCATAGGCTTCTATACCTGTACAATGGCAGGTATAAAACTTTGCTTTTGTAGCCATTAGATATTTACCAATTCTATCTATCATATCAGAGTCCTCATTGCCACCAGAGCGACTGGAAAGATGAAATCCGCCTATTACATAATCAGGCATACGACCTTTTATTTTTTGAAAATGTTCAAGTATATTTATGATACCATTATGAGCACAGCCTGTAACTAGAAGGGTCTTTCCGTCTTCCTCTATGATAAGATTCTGTTCATGTGCAAAAGTATCATCTATCATTCGTTCATTTTGCTCAGTTAGCAACCCACGTTTTCAGCATTTTTAAGAAACAATTCACTTGCTCCAACATCAAATAAAATTTTAAGTGCATTTGTTTCAATATACAGACTAAGACCATGTTCGTTACCGAAGTCTTTCGATATCGATGTGTTTTCCACTAATGTTTTGATAATCATGACCTTAGCCCACCACCTTCTTCAAAAAGTAATTTCATTGTCTTATTGTAAACTGCTTTTACTGCTGCACCCGATGCACAATCTATGTCTACAATGGTTCGGCCATTATTAATCGCTTTTACTGCATTCGAATCAAAAGGTATTCTACCCATAAAAGTCAGCCTTTGTTTTTTACATAGCGCTTCTATCTTTTCTGTGTTTTCTACGTTGGTATCAAATTTGTTTATACATATTACTGTCATAGTTCCGAATTTCGCCGCTGTTTTTATGATTCGCTCCAAATCACTAATGCCAGATATGGACGGTTCGGCCACTATCAAAACCATGTCCACACCGCTAAGTGATGCTATTACAGGACAGCCTATGCCTGGAGAACCGTCAATAATTGCAAGATTGCCATTAACTATCTCCGACTTCATTTGTTTTTTAACCTCTGTGACCAGCATTCCTGAAGTGCCACTACCCATTTTCAGCTGTGCTGTAGAAAAAACTTCTCCTTCATTTGCATATAACATCAACTCACCAGCTACAGCCGGTTTTAAAGATATAGCTTCTACTGGACAAACAGCTTTGCAAACTCCACAGCCTTCACATGCAAAAGGATCTACTTTATATTTCTTATCTACTGAAATAGAATCAAATCTGCAGTTTTGTCTACACCTATCACATTCGATGCACAGTTCTGGATTTATCTCCGCTTTTGGTAAACCATAATAATCTGTTTTCCTTGGTTGAGAGCTTTGTTCTGTTATAAGGTGTAGGTTAGGTGCATCTACATCACAATCCGCATAAGCCTTAGCGTTTGCAAGCTTGATAAAAGCACTGGCTATAGTAGTTTTCCCAGTACCGCCTTTTCCACTAAGAATAAGAAGTTGTTTCATGTTGCACCTCCTTTTTCACTGTTTCTAACAGAGAAGAAAATAAAGCCTGATATTTTTCATTTTCCCTCACGGCAATTTCTGCATTTGAATTCAATATTCCAAGTTCATTATCAAATGGGATCTGATCTAAAATTTTAATGTTTTTTTCTATACAGAAATTTTCAGCTGGATTTTCACCTTCTATACACTTGTTTAGAACTACACCAAACGGCTTATTGAATAACTTGACCAACTCGTATACCATATTAAGGTTATGAACACCAAATAACGTAGGTTCAGCTACCAATATACAATAGTCTGCATCCTTAATACTTTCCATTACAATACAGGCACTTCCAGGAGGACAGTCAATAAAGGTCAGTTTATCTGCTTCAGGTTTATTCTCAGCAAGCAACTTTTTAATAATAGGGATACCCGAAGCTTCACCAGTATTTAATATTCCTGTGTATACCGTTACCTGATCGGAAGTTCCTTTTTGAACTTTCCCAATAACCTTTTTTCTCTCTGTCAGCGCCTTTTCAGGGCAAAGCATAATACAACCGCCACAGGAGTGACAAACCTCTTCGAAAACAATCAGTTTATCTTTAATATAGGCAAGAGCATTGAATTTACAAAAATCTATGCATTTTCGACATCCATTGCATAGCTCATTATTCACCTTTGGAATTTTTACTGATATTTCTTCCTCTTGGACATCTTCGGGTTTAAAGAATAGATGCCCATTTGGCTCTTCAACATCACAATCTATATATGTTGATATTTTTGCTACCGCAGCTAAATTTACCGATACCAGTGTTTTTCCTGTGCCGCCCTTGCCGCTTAGCACAGCTATTCTCATATTAATTGCCTCCGTGTCCATGAAATCCGGCATGAATTTCATCTAGTAAAGAAAGTTTTCCATCGATGAAAGCATCAATATTATCCTTTACTGATGCCGATGTCGTTTTAAATATTTCAATATCAGCAGATTTGAGCACTTCAGCAGCATTTTCCCCGCAACGAGGAGTAAGCAAAACATTTGCTTTATTATCTACTATCGTCTGTGCAGCCTTAATCCCTGCACCACCTGTACTTGCTGCTGCATTGTTATCAAGAAATACACTTTCCTTAGTATCTACATCATAAATAAGGAAATAGGGAGTGCGTCCAAAGGATACACATACGTTTGAATCCAAACTTTTCTCATCTACCGGAATTGCTATTTTCATAAGAATCCTCCATTCTTTTAACTACTAAATAATTATTGATTGCATTGCGCAATGCACTTACTCCTAAATTTGAGCAATGAACCTTGCTTTCAGGAAGCCCATCTAGAGCTTCGATTATATCCTCTTCTGTAATTTTTAATGCTTCATCCAGGCCTTTTCCTTTAGCCATCACCGATGTCATACTGGACGTTGCAATTGATGCACTGCAGCCAAACACAAGATAACTTATGTTATCTATATGATTGTCTTTCACCTTTATATAAACGGTAAGATAATCTCCGCACGAAGGGTCTCCAAAATTTCCTTCAGCGTCAGCATCTGGCATGCTATGAGCATTTTGAGGGCACATAAAATGTTCAATTACTTTTTCGGAATATATAATTAGTCACCTCGATTCTCATTATCTGTAAAGAATCTGCCACGTCCATGCCTATGACAGCCTCGGCCACATCCATTTCCCAATCCATCACAAAGACGGTATTCGCCTCCCTCAATTATTAACACTTTACCATTCACCAATGATTCAGCTAACTTTCTTCTGGCTTCTACATATATTCCCTGAACGGTAGCACGGGCAATATTCATTTGTTTTGCACACTCTTCCTGAGTAAAACCCTCCAAATCTATAAGCCTTATTGTTTCATATTCATCAACTGTCATGTTTACATGATCTTGATCGTCCAACACTGAATCAAGAGGGCCAAATTTATTACTTTCTGGCAGACAACACACTTTTCTCCATTTCATTGGTCTTGGCATAATCTATCACCCCATTTCTAATCAGAAATAACCAGAGCGTCCTCCAGTTACCTCTAATACCCGTTACAGATACTTTAATTGTTTATCAATGACTTCGATTCGACTTTGCAGTAATTCTTTTTGTTCTTGAAGGAAGTCTTTATGTGTTTTTGTCGCATATTGATTTATTGCTAAGCCTCTGCCAAATCCACTACTAAAACCTCGTCTGCAAGCAAATCCAAGACCTAATCCAAGTCCAGCACCACGATTGACCGCATTTTTCCCTGTGCAAAAGCCTAAACCGTGTCCAGTCATTGTTCCAGCACCCATTGGGCCAGTTCCATCTCTTCTAGGCATACCATTCGCCTCCTTGTAGTTTATGACATATGCCACTTACTATTATTAGTATACCTCTGTTAATGGCATATGTCAATAACTCTTTAGATTTTATTTTAAAAATATGCTATAAGATTGATATGAACCATCACTTCTATTCAAAAGTTAAATTCTTCTGTCTTTACATCAGGTTATTATTATATATAAAATATTGAAAAACTATTTTTACTAAAATTGCAAGTTCAAATTGAACACCTTTAACCAAATAATTTAAGCTGCATAGACGGTATCTAAATAAGCTTCAAATAAATCATCAGGCGTATCATACCCAAGGGACTTTCTAGGTA
>NZ_JAWJZB010000018.1:0-4401 GCF_032970865.1 Veillonella absiana
AGGTAGTCCATAGTGATTGCCTCCGGTTAATTTTGTGTCGTAACTTAATTTTACCATTGATGCAATCCTATGGATCTTTTTATTTAGTTTTAGTGTTCAATTTCATTCTACAATTTACGATTTACGTTTTTTCTTACATGGGATATAAAATCTCCAACATATTCGACCATATTCAGCCGCAATCATGCGTTTACCCCAACGGTTTGTATATTCTTTTACACAAATCCACATAGGATGCTCCTTTCTGGAGCTCTTGCAAAACCTATGCCATAATGCTAAAATGAATTAAGCAAATATTTTCGTCTAACCATTTTGGTTTAGATTCATATCTGAATTAGCGTCAACTAATTCGATATAGCAACAGCCCCTTGTGCATTTAACCACTTGGTGGCTGTTTTTTTTAAAGGATGTCTCTATTACTATGACATCCTTTTTATCTCTATCATTCTATATCTTTAACTCTGACAAGTTTTGAAACCACTTCCACGTGTTTTGAGATGAAGGGATAGCTGTCAATAATTAAAAACCTAAATATTCTTAGTTGAAGTTCTCTTTGAGGGAACATATCCACAGTGGACTTTAGTATGTGGGAACATATCCATTATTATATCAATTATTATGCCAGGGGGGTCTTTTGTTATTCCTCATTGTTTCCACCACGCGAGTATGGATCCTTATCTTTCCATTTAACACTACCATCTTTATAATGATAATGTTGTCCATGTCCTCTCACGTGGAGACGGTAGTATTGCTGAATAAAAAATAAATAGAGATACCCTTGAAGAGTTGCTATTTAAGCTGTTTTCAGGGGTTTCTTTATTTTTTGATGGTTGGTAAAGTGATGGATTTGGGGTGTGTTTTAAGGGAATATGGTTTATATGCTGAATTGAGCTCACCCATGCAAATTAGTTTTGCTTTAAAGGTTCAACCGTTTAGCAAAAGAAGTAGTTGTTGATGGTCATATTCTGGGTTGAGTGCATATCAATAATTGCCAATTGCTCATTGCTATTGTTCGTTTCTACGATTATAATATATAGTATACATCCTGAATAATTCATAGTTTTACTAATAGTCTTTCCTAACATTGATTTAATAGTCTTTAAAGTAATCTGCTTCATCACCCATTAGGTGATGAAAAAAGACCCCCTTTCTGATATGGTTAATTCACCACAAACCACCATAGAAAAGGGTTCTCTCAGTGGTTACTTTACAAGAAAATGCCGTAAAATTCAACAATAATTTAATTGATTCTCATGATGGTGGTCGTTTATCAAGTGATTCTGGTTTAGTCCTAATCGAACAACACTTAACACATATTCTCCCCTCATTTGAAAGTGAATTAACTTGCTTTTTTTTCCTTCCCTTATGTATAATAAGTTTGACATTAAAATAAGAAGTGCGGGAGTAACTGGCAGTTTTTTACTGCTACAGTGCCACCAACCGTAGATAATTTATCTGCTGGTGCTGTATTAAATAGTAAGACGCATACGGAAGTGAGTGAGTTTTTCCGTATGCGTCTTTTTTTATCTCACTCCAAAAGCATAGAAAGGAAAGAAAATGGATTATTATAAAGAAAGTATTGAAACGGTATTGTCGTCTTTAAACACCTCTACCGAAGGAATTATGACGGAGGATGCAAAAAAGCGGCAAGAAGAACAAGGGTTTAATGAAATCAGTAGAAAAGATAGACAGTCTACACTCTCTATGTTCATTGATACCTTTAAAGACCCATTGGTTATCGTCTTGCTTATCGTTGCCATCGTGCAAATCGTATTAGGAAAAGCTGCTGAATCTCTCATTATTTTTGCGGTGCTTATCATCAATTCAATCTTAAGTGTCGTTCAAACAAAAAAGGCAGAAGATTCTTTAGAGTCTTTAAGACAAATGGCTACTCCAACGACTACAGTCATTAGAAATGGGCGTCCACAAAATGTCGAGGCTAGAGAACTGGTCAAAGGGGACATTGTTCTTTTAGAAGCGGGAGACAATATTCCAGCAGACGGAAGACTGATTGAAGCGGAATCTCTTCAAGTCGTAGAAGGGGCATTAACAGGTGAATCGGTTGCTTCAGATAAATTCGTTGATAAGCTGGAAGAAGATGCCCCTCTTGCGGATAGAAGTAATATGACTTATAGTGGCACGCTTGTCACTTACGGTAGAGGAAAAATGGTTGTCACAGCTATTGGAGAAGAAACAGAAATGGGTAAAGTCGCCCAGTTGATTCAAAGTGCAGAAGCCAAACAAACCCCTCTCCAACGAAAGCTGGAAGATTTCAGTAAAAAACTGGGTATTGGTATTCTGATTTTATCCATTCTCATTTTTGCTATTCAAACTGTTCGAATCTTCTCAGGAGATTCACAAGACTATACTGTTCCATTAGTTAACGCCTTTATGTTTGCGGTAGCTGTGGCTGTTGCGGCTATTCCTGAAGCTCTCCAATCCATCGTAACGATTGTCTTATCTGTTGGAACAAATAAAATGGCTAAACAGCATGTGATTATCAGACAATTGCCCGCAGTTGAAACACTGGGCTCAACTAGTGTTATCTGTACTGATAAAACAGGTACTTTAACTCAGAATAAAATGACGGTAGTGGATGCATTTATTCCAAATGGTGAATCAAACTTGTTCTCAGGGGATAAGCAAACGTGGTCAGAGTCTGAAAGATTACTCATGCAAATAGCCGTACTAGCGAATGATTCCAATATTGATGAAAAAGGGGAATCGAGCGGTGATCCGACGGAAGTGGCTTTAATTGCTTACAGTAACAAGCAAGATGCACCCTATGAAGAAATCCGTAAGAAATACCCGCGTTTACTCGAGCTGCCTTTTGATTCAAGCAGAAAGCGCATGTCAACCGTGCATGAAATCAATGGTGAAAAACACCTCTTAACCAAAGGTGGGCCAGATATTATCTTCGACTTGTGCTCACGTATTAAGCTGAACGGTGAAATTGTCGAATTAACAGAAGAACGATTAGAGGCTCTCAAAGCGCAAAACGAAAAGTTCTCTGACCAGGCCTTTCGTGTGTTAGCTTTCGCTTACAAGCCTATTGAAAAAGATACTATTGAAGTTGAAGATGAAAGTGATTTAATCTTTGTCGGTTTACTTGCAATGATCGATCCTCCTAGAGAAGAAGTGTATCACGCCGTTCAGGATGCAGAAAAAGCAGGAATTAAAACTGTCATGATTACTGGTGACCATAAAACGACTGCACGAGCCATTGGTCGGGACTTGAATATTTTCAAGGAAGGTGACCTTGCTTATACCGGACAAGAATTAGACGCGTTAAGCGATGATGAGCTGATGGACAAGTTAGAAAAAATATCAGTTTATGCGCGTGTTACTCCAGAAAACAAAATCAGAATCGTAGATGCTTGGCAAAAGAAAAACCAGGTGACCGCAATGACTGGAGATGGAGTGAATGATGCCCCTGCTTTAAAACAAGCTGACATCGGGATAGCCATGGGTAGTGGAACAGATGTGGCTAAAGATGCCTCTGCTATGATTTTGACAGATGATAACTTTGTATCTATCGTTCATGCGGTTGATGTCGGGCGTACGGTTTACAGTAATATTAAAAAAGCTATTGCTTACCTATTCTCAGGTAACTTAGGTGCTGTTATTGCGATTTTAGTTGCTTTAATACTCGATTGGGTTAACCCCTTTACAGCATTACAATTACTCTTTATTAACTTAGCTAATGATTCCCTTCCTGCTATTGCTTTGGGATTAGAGCCTAGAGAACCTAACGTCATGAATGAATCACCGAGAGATCCTGATGAGTCTATTTTCTCAGGAAAAACCTTAAGCACAGTTATATTCCGGGGTTCTTTAATCGGTCTAGCGGTTATCATTTCTCAGTTTATTGGGTTGCAGTACTCAGCTGAGATAAGTGTAGCGATGGCCTTTACAACACTTATTTTATCTAGAACATTGCAAGTATTCCCTGCGCGTTCGACTACTCAAACTAGTTTTGAAGCAGGATTCTTTACTAACAAATTTATATTAATGGCCTTTATTGCTTGTTTAGGTCTATATGGTATCACTCTTTTACCGGTTGTTAGAGGGGTATTCTCAATCCCAGATACTTTTGGCTTAATGCATTGGGCTATTGCAACAGGATTGGCCTTATCTACAACTGTACTGATGGAATTGAATAAAAAAGTTTTCCCCGATAAATAAATTAATACGTTTTCGTAAATTGTAGAATGAAATTGAACACTAAAACTAAATAAAAAGATCCATAGGATTGCATCAATGGTAAAATTAAGTTACAACACAAAATTAACCGGAGGCAATCACTATGGACTACCTAAATAATACCATTAATACCCTACCTCGCGAAAGAGGACAACACTTAAGATTTGAAGATCGATGCGAAATCAAAGCGCTCCATAA
>NZ_JAWJZB010000019.1:0-3356 GCF_032970865.1 Veillonella absiana
TGCTTTTTCGTTAGGTGTGTACTGTGTTCGTTTCATAGTGCCTCCGTTTGATTAAATATTACATTCAACCTAACTTAAAAAGCAACTTTTAGTGGTCTAAATTCTTGGGTCCATTATAGTTTTTTGCTCCATAATTCTGTTAAATTAATATCATCACTGCTTGGTCGATTTTTTTCCTCTTTGTCAATTTTTACAAATATCGGAACTTGAATTGCGTTTCCAGTAATAATAGCTTCCCCTTGTCCCAAGCTAGGAATCTTCTGATATGAACTTTTATCTAAGGTTGGCATAGTGTTTTCAAGCATCCTTAGATCCTTCTCATTCACTAATCGATGTATTAAATAGTTGTGAGTTTGAGATAGAATAGTTGGAGATATATCTGCTGGTCTTTGACTCGATAAAGTAAGGTAAAATCCGAACTTTCTTCCTTCTTTAATTATTTCTTCAAAAACTGAAAGCCTGTAATCTTGCCAATCATCACCACTGTTTCTATAGTCAGCGTTTAAAATATTGTGTGCTTCATCGATTATCAAATGCTTAGTTTTTGTTACTTCCTTTCCAGCCACAACCTTTTTCTGCTCATCATATATCATTTTTGAAAGTAACATAGGAATCAATCGAGTAATTTCTTGGTTAGCATATACTAAAGAAATAATATTAAGAGTTTTATACTTATCCGATATATCTTCTACAACCTCAATAACTTTTTCTAAACTAGAAAATGCAGTGTCTATGCGACTAAATAGCGGATTCAAATGTTCTATATTTGTAGATTTCCAAGAGGTTTGGTGCACTTTCTGGAAATCTAAATGCATTTTAAGTTTTTTTATTTCATTGTTGCTTTCAAAGGTTCTGGAAAGTTGATCCTGAATTTGGTTCAAGTTCAGATAAACAGTATCTTCATGTAACATATCAGATTTATCATTTATGTATTTCCTTTCTCCATCATTCATATACATATATGCTTTGCGTTGTGAATGATACTCTAATCCTTTAAGTTCATTAAACAAAGAATCATTATTAATAAATGAATTTGCAACGGATATCCAGTTGTCTTTGGCGTCTGAACTTGCTGCATCTCCACTAGTTAATATCTTTTTTATTGTTCCTACAACAAATTTAGCTATTCCATCACCATCAAATTTTTTCTCATTCCATAGGTTAATCGCACGTCTTAAAAAAGGGACTTGAGTTGCTGAACGAGCATCAAATAAAATCGAAAGAATATCGGCGTTAAACAAATATTCTTTTTTTACAGGTAGTTTTATACCATTATCCTTATTTGTTGCAATTTCATATATCATCTTATCACTCGCATCTACTCCGAACATTTCTTCTCCAGTATACTCCCCGTTAAAATCAATAACATAAAATTGAGAAGTATTTATAATTGATTTATTGTATTTAGTTCTAAAAAGTTGCAAATATAGTTTATGCAATGTATTTGACTTTCCACTACCCGTATTCCCGAACACTCCAATATGTGAAGCGAAAAGCTTGTTAATCGGAATTTTGATTGGTTGTCCTTCAAGTATCGATTTTCCAATATAAATTGCCGCCTCATCATTCTCAACACCATAAATAATATCGAGTTCTAATTTAGTAGTTAAAGTAATTTCGTTGCCAATCATCGGTACATATTGGCTCGTTACTTGAAATTTTCCTTCCTCAATAACCCCCTTTGTTTTTAATGTAATAATTCGATTAATAGAATCTTTGTGAAAACGATTATCAAACTCCTTGCTACGAACTGTATTTTGTTGATCAACAACCTTTTCGCTTGAAACGGTTGTAATTATTTTTATGTCGTTCTGATTAACAGTTAGAAATGCACCCACTTTAGGGCCAGTCAAAAGTTCGCCATACCATATGTATTGGGCATCATTAGACATATGGTACATCCCAACTTCAGATACATCACCATCGACACCAACTATTACTCCTAGTTTCTTACTTGGATTTGTCATCTTTCAAGTCCTCCAAGGTAGCACCAGATAAAATGTTATTAAAATTATCCAGAGTTAAGCTATACCATTCTTCACTTCTATCATTTGTGTTCTTTGTTAGATTCTTATTATCAAAATTACTCGGTGTTAAGATTTTTAGATTTGCCGGCAAAGAGCTAACCCCTAAATTATCCATGTAAATTTGTCTATCTGAGTCTGAATACGCAAAAACATACATCATTAACTCAGGATTTTTTAAGGCTCTTAAAATCATTTTACCAATATGCTTATCTTGAAAAGAAAATCCTATAATAAATAAAACCGATTGTGGTTTATCCAATTCAAGTTGGAACACTCTCAGCATTTCGTGGAAGTAATTATTTAAAAATGTATCTTGAGCCTCCAGACCTGTCGGTTTTACAATCATTGGGTTTTTAGTGACGTGATTACATATATAAATTTTTTCCTGTTCTTCTTGCCAATTAACGGACCCATGAGGCTTTATTAATGATATTGATGGAATTTCACTAATGTAGTTGTCATTTAACCCTTTATAAGACACCACTTGATTGTAGTTAGAGCTATCCAACTCTCGTGTAAAATACCCCTTTGCTCCATCGTTAAAAATAAACCTGCTATTTAATAGTAATCTATCTACAGCCTTTTCAAGAAATAAATCATAATTTGTCGTGAAAATATTTGCAGATTTTGGGGCTTGTCTAGAATTTGAAAGATTAAGAACATCAATTATTACTTTAATAAATTCATAATAGTCTTCTAAATTTCCTGAAATTTTATGACCTTCATCAAACTCGTACGTTTCATCTAATAATTTTATACTTACTTCTTTAATTTTCTCAGTAAGAAAATCATTAGCAGTCTTTCCACTAGATACATCATCCTTAAAATCCCTCATTAACCCAATTGATTTTGCTGATGCTCCCGAGCCAATCAAAAAATTAAGTTGCTTTGTTATTGCAAGTTGCCGTAATCGTTTGATTAACTCTCTATCTTTTTTCATTTCTTCAGCTTCCATTCTCAGAACTCTCCTCTCCAATCAGTTTTAATCTAATCATTTTTTAATTCTTTCTATTTTACTTTACAAATACTCTAAAAGTCTTATAATGTTCAATAATTTAAATATATAATGTATATTCTAAGATCACAATCTAAGATGAATTAACTATAGTAATCTCGTCAACTCACCACATTTTTGCTATCAAACTTATCAACTCACCAATCCCACATTCAAATTAGTAACTCCAATGAGCAGTTCACCATTCTTTGATTAAAGTGGACCCCATTGTCAAGACCATTTTTTGCTAACATTTAAGTTTGGTCAAAGGCTAGTTATAAAAATATACTTCTGCTGGCTTTTTATAATCCAAGCTTTGGTGATACCGTTCATTA
>NZ_JAWJZB010000020.1:0-1913 GCF_032970865.1 Veillonella absiana
TCGATGATTGGGGTGAAGTCGTAACAAGGTAGCCGTATCGGAAGGTGCGGCTGGATCACCTCCTTTCTAGGGAGACATACACTGAAACAAGATTTCAGATGTCACTTAGGTCGACACTTTGGTGTTACCTTCATTGTTCGGTTTTGAGAGATTTGTATAGACTCTCAATAAACACAGATATGGGCCTATAGCTCAGCTGGTTAGAGCGCACGCCTGATAAGCGTGAGGTCGGTGGTTCGAGTCCACCTAGGCCCACCAGTTGGTTCATATTACCTGAAATATACTTAGTGTAGAGTACGGACAAAAAATGAGCTAAAACATAGGTACAACTTTAAAAGATAACAGCATTCATTATGAATAAGATTATCGAAAATAAAGCGTAACCACTCATGGGGGCGTAGCTCAGCTGGGAGAGCACCTGCCTTGCAAGCAGGGGGTCAGGAGTTCGATTCTCCTCGTCTCCACCATTTAGTATATTATGTATATAATATACTATAAACAACTTCATAACATATGTAAGTATGTAGGAGTTTTGTTCTTTGAAAACTGCATAGAAGAATAATTATTTATTTGTTAGGTCATCTCTTAGAATTTCTAAGTAGGTTGACCCGAGCACATAGGAAAAATAATTCTCTGATTTAACGGTGACTAACATTAAGTTAGTTAAACTACAAAAAAACGACAATGCAATTGTTGCATGTCCAAGTACTTTGTAAATTATTTAGTTAGATTTTCGATGGATATCGAGGAGACTGAGTGAAGCGAAGTCGCCGTGTACTAACGTACACAAGACGAGCTGAACGAAAGTCGACGAAGATAGACGCGGAAAGATAACTAAAGAAAAGTAAAGATACTAAGGGCGTACGGCGGATGCCTTGGCGATATCAGCCGAAGAAGGACGCGGTAAGCTGCGAAAAGCTACGGAGAGGTGCAAGCAACCTTTGACCCGTAGATATCCGAATGGGGGAACCCGGCAGTGGTTATGCACTGTCACCCATACCATAGAGTATGAGGAGGGCACCTGGGGAACTGAAACATCTAATTACCCAGAGGAAGAGTAATCAAACGAGATTTTCTTAGTAGCGGCGAGCGAACGGGAAAGAGGCCAAACCGGAGCGGGCAACCGCACCGGGGTTGAGGACAGTCATCAAGTATAAATGGGATAGAAGAAGCGTGTTGGAAAGCACTGCCGTAGAAGGTGAAAGCCCTGTAATCGAAATCCTGCATATATGGGACTGTATCCAGAGTACCACGAGACACGTGAAACCTTGTGGGAAGCAGGGGGGACCACCCTCCAAGCCAAAATACTGATATCGACCGATAGCGCATAGTACCGTGAGGGAAAGGTGAAAAGAACCCCTGGCGGGGAGTGAAAGAGAACCTGAAACCGTATGTCTACAAACAGTCGAAGACCGTATAATTGCAGGTCGACGGCGTGCCTATTGAAGAATGAACCGACGAGTTACTGTTGCTAGCGAGGTTAAGTGGAAAACATGGAGCCGCAGCGAAAGCGAGTCTGAACAGGGCGTTCAGTTAGTAATAGTAGACCCGAAACCGTAGTGATCTATCCATGGCCAGGTTGAAGCTCAGGTAAAATTGAGTGGAGGACCGAACTCGTGAGCGTTGAAAAGCTTTGGGATGAGTTGTGGATAGGGGTGAAATGCCAATCGAACACGGAGATAGCTGGTTCTCCCCGAAATAGCTTTAGGGCTAGCCTCAAGGTTGAGAATATAGGCGGTAGAGCACTGATCGGGCTAGGGGCCATACCGGTTACCGAACCTAGTCAAACTACGAATGGCTATATTTATACTTGGGAGTCAGACAGTGAGTGATAAGGCCCATTGTCAAGAGGGAAACAGCCCAGACCACCAACTAAGGTCCCTAATGCTGCACTAAGTGGCGAAGGATGTGAA
>NZ_JAWJZB010000022.1:0-1146 GCF_032970865.1 Veillonella absiana
GTCACAATCGCATTTTCAGAAAGTACGTACCTAAAGGAAAGTCTATCGAAAACTACTCTGCTGAGCAGATTCTCTGGTTTGCAGAGGATATGAATTCATTACCTAGAAAGTCCCTTGGGTATAATACGCCTGATGATTTATTTGAAGCTTATTTAGATACCGTCTATGCAGCTTAAATTATTTGGTTAAAGGTGTTCAATTTGAACTTGCAATTTTAGCTCTTTTTCAATGCCAATTTTATATGTTATTATTTTTATCTCACAAAAAAGCGTGAAGAACCAAAAAAAAGCTCCCGTTGCTAATTCTTACTAGCGGCGAGGAGCTTTTTTCTCATATTTCCGAATACGCAGCTGGTGTTATTTGTTTCCACTCCTGAAATTTTCTTCGGATTTTAAATATTTGCAGCTGAGATGTTATTTTAGCATTTTTAAACTAATTTGAAGATAATTATTACTTTAGTCTATCAACCTGCTTTTGAAAAGCCCGCAGATGTCTATCAGAGCCGCTCTTCAGTGCAGAGAATACTTCAAAGACGTTTTCAGGCAAGTCATATGTCAAGAAAAGTTCATACATCGCAATATTATCTATTTCAGCTTGGACACCTGTCTCTGCTGCTTCGAGCAAATTAGCAGGTACAACAATATGACCGGCTGACTCATCAGCAGGAAAATCAAGTCCATATGCAAGATATACTTCTTTTAAATAAGCGAGATGCGTTTCTTCGGCGCTGATAATATTAGTATAAGGTTTCTGGCTGCCGAACTTGTCCACAATAGCCAAATACTCGCCGTGAGCCAAGTATTCATCTTGAACTGCGTACATCAGCATATCATTGATAGTTAAATTTTTATCTGCAAGTGCGCCTTTTGCACCGTACCCTTCAAGAGATAGCGATTTGTCGGTGTCGGTAAGTGGGGCTGGATCGATGTCAACATTATGATCTATAGGCTGAGTAGTTGCTGGTTCTTGACTAGTGGTTTCCTGTACAGGTGGGGTCGTTTCTAAAGCAGTATCTTTTGAAGTGTATAATGGACCCAAGAATTTAGACCACTAAAAGTTGCTTTTTAAGTTAGGTTGAATGTAATATTTAATCAAACGGAGGCACTATGAAACGAACACAGTACACACCTAACGAAAAAGCAAAAA